>NZ_PQTC01000018.1:36344-103158 GCF_003850715.1 Enterobacter sp. 301B | reverse complement strand
TCGCACGCGCACATCAAAGAAAGTCTTTCAGCTGTGAGCCTGGGCAAACCGTTAACTTTCGGCGGCTTTGCCGTGCGGCAGGCTCACGTCTAAAAGGAAAATCAAATGCAGGTGACTATTGATGGTGTCCCGTATGTGCCTGCCTGCGCTTCAGCGTCACGGATTGGCATTGCCATTTCGACACATCAGCGCGCAGACGTATTAAAACGAGCGCTCGAACAGCACATGAAGCATCTTCCCGCCGGTGCGCTGGTGGTGGTTGTCGATGATGGTTCAAAACCTGCAGCGGTAGTGCCACACGGCGTGCAGCTGCTTCGCCATGAAACATCACTCGGCATTGTTGCATCGAAGAACGCCAGTTTAACCGCGCTAATGGACGCCGGGTGTGAGCATCTCTTCCTGTGGGACGATGACGCCTGGCCCATCGCTGATAACTGGCACTTGCCTTACATCGAATCACCCGAGCCACACCTGGCTTATCAGTTTCTCGATCTGGCAGGGACGAATAAGCTGAAGGATATGGCGGTCCTGTACCGGGATGATAAGCACATTGCTTACACCGGACAGCGCGGCGTGATGCTGTATTACCACCGTAGCGCGATTCAGAAGATTGGCGGTTTCGATCCGGTTTACGGTCGCGGCATGTACGAGCACAGCGATCTCGCCTTGCGTATCCATAACGCAGGACTGACTACGTGGGCTTACGGTGATGTGGTCGGTTCAGAAAAGCTGATCCATTCTCTCGATGAGCATGAAGCCGTAGAGCGTTCGGTACCGCGTCCCGACCGACAGGCGCTGGTGGAACGTAACGTGAAGATCCACAACGAACGGCGTGATGCCGGGTTTACTGGTTACGTTGAATACCGCCAGCAGCGCGATGTAGTTATCACAACGCTGCTCACCAGTCAGCCTGACCCGCAGCGCGGCACGAAAATGGCGGCCTCGCCTGACATGCTGAGCAAATGGGCGGCCTCGCTTCGCCAGTGTGGGCGTATAGCGCTGGTGGATGAATTACTGACGGCCCCGGCCGATGTTGAGCTGTATCTCGTACCTGACGTGAAGATGAATGTCTACTTCCGTCGCTGGCTGCACATCTGGCAGCACCTGCGAGAACACCCTGAATACCGGTTCGTCTGGTGTACCGATGGTACCGATGTCGAAATGCTTCGCGCGCCGTGGGAAGAAATGGAGCCCGGAAAGGTGTATGTCGGTTCTGAACCGAAGACCTACGCCGACACCTGGGCGAAACAGAATCATCCAGAGCGTATCTATCAGGAATTCATTGAAGCGCACCGCGGCGATGTGATGCTTAACGCTGGTCTGCTGGGTGGCACCCGCGCTGATGTAATGGCGTTCGCCCACGGCATCATTGGTCTTTACTACCGGATCGAGAGTTATCGTTTCTGGAAGAAAGAACAGGCTGGCGCCGCGGTGGGTGACATGCTGGCGTTCGGTATTGTCGCGCAGTCATTCGTTGACAGGCTGGTCACCGGCCCTCTGGTACATACCGTTTTCAAAACTGATGGCATCGGCAAAGAAAATGCCTGGTGGCGCCATAAATAACAGGAGTTCTTATGATTTCGTATGAGGTTGAGTTCCCGACTCAAAAATCGTTTAGCTTAAAAATTAATGGTTACTCTTCAGCAGAGGGACTGGACTGTAAAACGGTTGAGGCTATTGGCGGAGACGTCAAAGTACAAATCGATAAGAAAACAATGCTGACTGTACCTTATCGTGAAGACATTACGGCAGACTTTACTCTTGAAGGTTACAAGCAGCGCGCTGAAACTCACGCGAAAACTGTAATCGATCAGATTGTGAATGCGGCTCAGCACCGAGCCGCTGACGATTTAATTCAGGAAGTTACGAACGCGGTTGCTTCTTCTGAATTATTTTCTCAACTCTCTTAATCGCTTCGTGAGCATCTGGGGCAGATGAAATTTCAGGCGGTGTAACCTCCTTCAGTACATCCATCAGAACGTCCCCAACATTCTGTTTTGGTGACAGCTTGTTAACAGCTTCAATAATCAAAGAAAAAACCAGTTTATTGGTGGCTTTTTCAATCTTTAATTCACGTTGTAAATCTGCAACTGCTTTTTCCAGTTCTGACATGGAACCCATGGGTATTTTCCTTTTCGGAGGTAATCAGCCATCCCCCCGCGACAGAGTGCGCCAGTGTCCCACCACTGACGGGCTGAATGCTTACCTTAACCAGGGTTAATGAGAAGCAACACCCTGATATTCAGACAGTAGCCGCCATTGTGCGGCTTTTTTATTGGAGATTCGCTGGTGGCTGAAGACATTAAGTTTGTGGTGGTCGGCCATCACACCCGCTTAGGACATGCACAACGTCTTGCTGCGCTGCTGGATGCTCATTTGCTGATTGATGACGGTAACCACGGCGCGAACTGGAATCACCGACGCGCGCTTGAATGGGCTGCTGAGCAACCTTGCCGGGTAGTCGTGCTGGAAGACGACGCGCTACCGGTGCAGGGATTCACCGAAAAGGTAACTGACTGGCTGGTGCGTTTCCCTGATGACATGCTGAGCTTTTATCTCGGCACGGGCCGACCGCCGCAGTATCAGAAAGAGATAGCCGGAATGCTGGTGGATGCGGATCGCGTCTGCGGTGACCACATCGTATTAAGCAAGCTGATTCACGGGGTATGTTATAGCCCTCCTCAGGGCAGGCTGGGGCGCATGCTCAGCGCATGGAATAAAACGCTGGCAGCTGATTACGCCGTCGGTGAGGCGTTCGGTGGCAGGGTAATTTATCCGTGTTACTCGCTGGTGGATCACGCCGACATGCCGGAGGTTGAGCGTCACCCTGACAACGAGCCGAGGACAGAACGCCGCCGTGCATGGAGACTGGCATGAACAAAGAGCCCCGTGTATATGGCAGCCGATGGGATAAGGCCCGTCTGCGTTTTCTCCAGCAGCACCCACTGTGTGTGATGTGCGAGCAGCAGGGGCGCATAACACCAGCAACGGTGGTTGACCATATCGTGCCCCACAAACTGAAAGATGCGCTTAAGTCAGGTAACCCGCTGGCCATATCGAAAGCACAGCTCCTGTTCTGGAATAAAGATAACTGGCAGCCACTGTGCAAAGCACATCATGATTCAACGAAACAGAGAATGGAGAAGAGCGGCGCGGTAATAGGCTGTGATGCCAACGGCTACCCGCTCGATCCTGCGTCTCACTGGAGGACATAATGAAAGACCTCATCATTGAATACCGCGATGGTAAGTTTGTTCAGCTGGCAATTGATGGCGTAGCGATGAAGACTGTTACCTCTATTCACCTCTCTCACGCGGTAGGAGAAAATGTGCCGACGCTGACCTTCTCAGGTCATGTGCGGCCCGAGCATGGGAAAGGCGCTCAGAAACTCGAACAGGTTGATAAACAGACCTCCTGGCATGATGAAGCAAAGCAGATTATGAACGATTGAAATCGTTTCAAATGCAATCATTTCAAGTGAGAATGAATCCCATCAAGGGCAGGGGGGGGGATCAAATCTTCAAAACCTTTGCCCCAAATGACCGCCGCCAAAGTTTGAATTTAACGCTAACCCGATTTTTTTAGTTTTAAGGTGTTGACATATGGCAGATAAACGAACCCGTTCCGACAGTTCGGCGGCAGCGGTTCAGGCCATGAAAAATGCAGCTGTGGACACCATCGATCCGCCGTCCCATGCAGGTTTGGAGAAAAAAGCCGAACCATTCTGGCATGACAATATCAGATCGAAAGCTCTGGACAGCTGGACGCCTGCCGACCTGCTGGCCGCCGTAGAACTGGCTAATAATCAGCTCTATATCACCGTTTTACGCAAAGATTTACGCAAAGAAGAGCGTATACGCGGGGAGGAGCGAGACGAAGGCCTTATCAAAGACCTCCGCAAGCAAATTGTTGAGCTACAACGAACTATCCTGGCTCAGCGCCGCGACCTCCAGATCCATTCCCACGCAACCAACGGCGAAAGTCGCGACCAGAAGAAACGTAATCAGAACGATCGTGATGCACGGAATACCAAAAACGGGCATCAGGACCAGGACGACAACCTGATCGCCTTTCCCAAGCACGGATAACAGACTATGACGCGAGGTGAGCGTGTAATAGCGTTCATTGAGCGCTTTTGCATTGTGCCGGAAGGCAAACTTCTCGGTAAGGCCATGCGGCTTGACCCCTTCCAGAAAGAATTCATCCTGGCGGTTTACGACAATCCAGTCGGTACCGATAAAGCGATACTGAGCATCGCCCGAAAAAACGGCAAGACGGGGCTGATAGCCGGCATCCTGCTGGCGCATCTGGTGGGGCCAGAAGCGGTACAGAATACCCAGATCGTCAGTGGCGCTCTGAGCCGGGAACAGGCATCCATCGTTTTCAACCTGGCGGTGAAGATGGTCAACCTGAACCCGAAGTTGCAGGAGATTGTGCATATCACGCCCAGCGGCAAAAAGCTGATCGGGCTGCCGTGTAATGTCGAATATAAGGCGTTATCTGCTGAGGGTAAAACCACGCACGGCCTGTCGCCTGTTCTGGCGATTCTGGACGAAACCGGGCAGGTAAGGGGGCCGCAGGATGATTTTATCGATGCGATCACCACAGCCCAGGGCGCGCATGAGAATCCGCTACTGATAGTTATCAGCACTCAGGCGGCGAACGACGCCGATCTGTTAAGCATCTGGATTGATGATGCGGTCAAATCGAAAGATCCGCACATTGTCTGCCACGTTTACGAAGCGCCAAAAGACGCTGATATCAGTAAGCGAGAATCCTGGCTTGCCGCGAACCCGGCGCTAGGAACCTTCCGTTCCGAAAAAGACATGGCGCGCCAGGCAGAAATGGCCTCGCGAATGCCGAGCTTCGAGAACACATTCCGCAACCTCAACCTGAACCAGCGCGTTTCCACCGTATCACCGTTTATCTCCCGCAGCGTGTGGGAGCTTTGCGGAGAGATGCCGATTAACACCCCGAGGAAGTGGTACGCGGGGCTGGATCTGTCAGCCAGGAACGACTTAACGGCGCTGGTTATCGCTGGCGAAGCAGATGATGGTGTCTGGGATGTTTTCCCCTTCTTCTGGACACCGCAAAAGACTCTTGAAGAGCGAACCAAAACGGACCGCGCACCCTATGACGTTTGGGTGAGAGAGGGGCTGCTGCGCACCACGCCAGGCGCTTCGGTGGATTACTCATTCGTCGTTGCGGATATCGCAGAAATTATCGGTGATTTCGACCTTACCTCGATGGCTTTTGACCGCTGGCGTATTGACCAGTTCAGGAAGGATGCCGATGCCATTGGGCTGAGCCTCCCGCTGGTCGAGTTCGGCCAGGGCTTTAAGGATATGGGGCCAGCTGTAGACACGCTGGAGTCTCTGATGCTTAACGGGCGCGTGAGGCATGGCATGCACCCCGTATTAACGATGTGTGCTGTGAATGCGGTGGTGGTGAAAGATGCTGCTGGCAACCGCAAGCTCGATAAGTCCAAAGCAACAGGCCGTATTGATGGCATGGTCGCAATGACAATGTCCGTTGGTGCTGCTAATGGGGAAGTTACCGAACAGGGTGGTGACTTCGATGACTTCATTTTCCGACCGCTGAGCATGTGATGGAAGAACCTAAATACACGATTGACCTGCGAACCAATAACGGCTGGTGGGCAAGGCTGCAGTCCTGGTTTGTCGGCGGGCGTTTAGTCACCCCAAATCAGGGCTCACAGACGGGGCCTGTTTCGGCCCACGGACACCTGGGCGATTCATCCATTAACGATGAACGGATACTGCAAATTTCGACGGTTTGGCGCTGCGTGAGCCTGATTTCAACGCTCACGGCATGCTTACCGCTTGATGTCTTCGAAACCGACCAGAATGACAACCGCAAAAAAGTGGGTTTGAGCAATCCGCTGGCGCGACTGCTGCGCTACTCACCGAATCAGTACATGACCGCCCAGGAATTCAGGGAGGCCATGACGATGCAGCTCTGTTTCTACGGTAACGCGTATGCACTGGTGGACCGCAACAGCGCGGGTGACGTGATCAGCCTTCTCCCGCTTCAGTCTGCCAATATGGATGTGAAACTCGTCGGAAAAAAAGTGGTTTATCGCTATCAGCGCGACAGCGAATACGCCGACTTTTCGCAGAGAGAGATTTTTCACCTTAAAGGCTTCGGATTCACCGGGCTGGTCGGCCTGTCCCCCATTGCTTTTGCCTGTAAATCGGCAGGTGTGGCAGTTGCGATGGAGGACCAGCAGCGAGATTTCTTTGCCAATGGCGCCAAGTCTCCGCAAATCCTCTCAACCGGCGAAAAAGTGCTAACTGAACAGCAGCGCTCGCAGGTCGAAGAGAACTTCAAAGAGATCGCCGGCGGCCCGGTTAAAAAACGCCTTTGGATTCTGGAAGCGGGCTTTTCCACATCGGCAATTGGCGTAACGCCGCAGGATGCCGAAATGATGGCGTCCCGAAAATTTCAGGTAAGTGAACTGGCGCGATTCTTTGGCGTACCGCCTCACCTTGTCGGCGACGTCGAGAAATCAACGAGCTGGGGATCGGGCATCGAGCAGCAGAATCTCGGCTTCCTGCAGTACACCCTGCAGCCCTATATCTCCCGGTGGGAAAACAGCATTCAGCGGTGGCTTATTCCTGCTAATGATGTTGGCCGCATTCATGCTGAGCACAATCTCGACGGCCTGCTGAGGGGCGATTCGGCATCCCGCGCTGCCTTTATGAAGGCAATGGGAGAGGCAGGGCTACGCACCATCAACGAGATGCGACGAACGGACAACCTCCCGCCATTGCCGGGTGGAGATGTGGCTATGCGCCAGTCGCAATACGTGCCGATCACCGATTTAGGAACCAACAAAGAGCCCCGTAATAACGGGGCTTAATTTTTATGGGGGCCGTAATGCCTGAGATCGTAAAAACGCTGTCCTTCGACGAGACAGAAATCAAATTCACCGGTGACGGTAAACAGGGGATTTTTGAAGGCTACGCCTCTGTTTTTAATAACACCGATTCCGATGGCGACATCATTCTGCCCGGGGCGTTTAAAAACGCACTGGCGAACCAGACCCGCAAAGTGGCGATGTTTTTCAACCACAAGACGTGGGAGCTGCCGGTTGGTAAATGGGACAGCCTGGCCGAAGACGAAAAAGGCCTGTATGTGCGCGGTCAACTTACCCCAGGGCACAGCGGCGCCGCCGACCTGAAAGCGGCAATGCAGCACGGTACGGTTGAAGGTATGTCGGTTGGCTTTTCCGTTGCGAAAGACGATTACACCATCATTCCAACAGGCCGCATTTTTAAGAATATCCAGGCTCTGCGTGAAATCAGCGTCTGCACTTTCCCCGCCAACGAACAGGCTGGCATCGCAGCCATGAAGAGTGTCGACGGCATTGAAACAATTCGTGATGTGGAGAACTGGCTGAGGGATTCAGTCGGGCTCACCAAATCACAGGCAGTTGGGCTAATAGCCCGGTTTAAGTCAGCGATTCGGAGCGAGTCCGAGGGCGACGGAAACGAAGCACAAATCAACGCTCTGCTTCAGAGCATTAAATCTTTCCCTTCTAATTTAGGTAATTAATTATGTCTGAACTCGCTCTCATTCAAAAAGCTATTGAAGAATCCCAGCAGAAAATGTCCCAGCTTTTCGATGCACAGAAAGCAGAAATCGAAAGCACGGGTAAGGTATCCAAACAGCTGCAGGCCGACCTGGTGAAGGTACAGGAAGAACTGACCAAATCCGGTACCCGCCTCTTCGATCTTGAACAGAAACTGGCATCCGGCGCTGAGAATCCGGGTGAGAAGAAATCCTTCTCTGAACGAGCTGCTGAAGAGCTCATTAAGTCATGGGACGGTAAACAGGGCACCTTCGATGCGAAGACGTTCAATAAGTCGCTCGGCAGTGACGCTGACTCTGCTGGCGCACTGATCCAGCCTATGCAGATCCCGGGAATTATCATGCCGGGCCTGCGCCGTCTAACCATCCGTGACCTGCTGGCTCAGGGCCGCATTTCCAGTAACGCTCTGGAATATGTGCGTGAAGAGGTGTTTACCAATAACGCCGATGTGGTGGCTGAAAAAGCGCTTAAGCCAGAATCGGATATCACATTCAGCAAGCAGACCGCGAACGTGAAGACTATCGCGCACTGGGTGCAGGCATCACGTCAGGTGATGGACGATGCGCCAATGCTGCAGTCATACGTCAACGGCCGTCTGATGTATGGCCTGGCGCTGAAGGAAGAAGGCCAACTGCTGAACGGCGACGGTACCGGGGATAACCTGGAAGGTCTGAACAAAGTGGCAACCGCCTACGACACCTCGCTGAATGCCACTGGTGACACCCGCGCTGACATTATCGCTCACGCTATTTACCAGGTGACAGAGTCTGAGTTTAGCGCTTCCGGTATCGTCCTGAACCCGCGCGACTGGCACAACATTGCGCTGCTGAAAGACAACGAAGGCCGCTATATCTTCGGTGGTCCTCAGGCGTTTACCAGTAACATCATGTGGGGCCTGCCAGTGGTTCCGACTAAGGCGCAGGCCGCCGGCACCTTTACGGTGGGCGGTTTTGATATGGCCTCACAGGTGTGGGATCGCATGGATGCCACCGTGGAAGTCAGCCGTGAAGACCGCGATAACTTCGTGAAAAACATGCTGACCATCCTGTGTGAAGAGCGCCTGGCGCTGGCGCACTATCGCCCGACGGCAATCATCAAGGGCAGTTTCTCTTCTGGCTCATGATGGAGGGGGCGGGGTGACCCGCCCTTTTAACGTATGGCGATAGATGTTCTGGATGTAATTGGCCTCCGCCTGTTTAAGCAGCAGATTGAATTTGAGGAAGACGACAGGGACGAGCTGATCACCCTGTACGCTCAGGCCGCTTTTGACTACTGCATACGCTGGTGCGATGAACCAGCATGGAAGGTTGCGGCTGATATTCCTGCCGCCGTTAAGGGCGCCGTTCTGCTTGTCTTTGCTGACATGTTTGAACACCGGACGGCACAAAGCGAAGTGCAGCTTTATGAGAATGCAGCCGCCGAACGCATGATGTTCATTCATCGCAACTGGCGCGGTAAAGCCGAATCAGAGGAGGGATCCTGATGGAACCTGGACGATTCAGGCACCGGGTAAAAATTCTCACCTTCACGACTTCACGCGATCCATCTGGTCAGCCGGTTGAATCGTGGACAGGTGGCAACCCGGTCCCGGCTGAGGTAAAGGGGATCAGCGGCAGAGAGCAGATGTCAGGCGGCGCGGAAACGGCGCAGGCAACCAATCGGGTCTGGATGCGCTTCAGGTCAGAGCTGAATGCCTCTTCTCGTCTGGAAGTCCTCAGCGGCCCGTATAAAGGTCAGGTGCTAAATATCATCGGTCCTCCTGTAGCAAATGCGACCGGCACTCGCCTGGAAATTCTTTGCAAAACGGGAGTTGAAAAATGATTGAGACGAGCCTCGATTTTTCCGGGCTGAATGACATTGCAAAGGATCTGGAGGCGCTTAGCCGTGCTGAAAACAACAAGGTTCTGCGTGATGCTACGCGCGCCGGTGCCGAAGTGCTTAAGGAAGAGGTGATCGCACGCGCACCAGTGCGCACCGGGAAACTGAAAAAAAACGTGGTGGTGGTGACCCAAAAAAGCCGCCGCCGCGGGGAGATTTCTTCCGGCGTCCATATTCGTGGCGTTAACCCTCGCACCGGCAACAGCGATAACACGATGAAGGCGAATAACCCGAGAAACGCCTTTTACTGGCGCTTTGTGGAGCTTGGCACTGCGAACATGCCTGCGCATCCTTTTGTGCGACCCGCTTACGATACGCGCGAGGAAGAGGCCGCCAGCGTCGCCATTGCTAGGATGAATCAGGCTATTGATGAGGTGTTGAGCAAGTGAATGAAGATGATATCTACGCTTTGCTTTCTCCCCTGGCAGAAGGGCGGGTATATCCCTACGTTGCGCCATTAGGTAGTGACGGGAAACCGTCTGTCTCTCCACCCTGGATTATCTTTTCCATCGTCGATGATGTTTCCGCTGACGTGCTGTGTGGCCAGGCAGAGAGCAGGGTTTCCATTCAGGTAGATGTGTATTCCACTACGATCACTGAATCACGCACCCTGAGAGATTTGGTGCTCTCTTCGCTTGAGCCGTTAACCCCTACAGAGGTGGTAAAAATCCCCGGGTACGAGCCAGATTATCGGCTCTACCGTGCCACCCTGGATTTTAAAGTTACCCCCTGACAATTAATTCACCCAACGAACCCGCCTGATGGCGGGTTTTCTTTTTCCAGGAGACAGCTATGTCTGCACTTTATGAAAAATCGCAGCTGACGAAGATCCTTATTTCCTCCCTGCCAGCCACCAAAGAAACGATGGATTCCGCAACCTTTCTCGATCTGAGTTGCACCATCAAAGAAATTCAGTTCACCGGTGGTCAGAAGCAGGATATCGACGTAACAACGCTTTGTTCGACCGAGCAGGAGAACATTAACGGCCTGCCTTCTCCGTCAGAAATCTCTCTGTCCGGCAACTTCTACAAGAATCCGGCGCAGGACGCCTTGCGTGATGCGTATGACAACGATACGACCTACGCTTTCCAGGTCATTTTCCCGTCTGGCAAAGGCTTTAAGTTCCTGGCTGAAATCCGCCAGCACACCTGGTCTTCCGGTACCAACGGCGTAGTGGCGGCAACGTTCTCCCTGCGCCTGAAAGGTAAGCCTGAAAGCATCGAGTCTGGCTCCTGAGAGGTCGCATGAAGAATATTAAAAATCTCGCCCTGGCTAAGATGTCGGGTTTCCGTCATAAGACGGTCGCCGTTCCTGAGTGGGAAGGCGTCAAAGTGGTTCTGCGTGAGCCGTCTGGTGAAGCCTGGCTGCGCTGGCAGGAAGTGGTGAAAGCGGGTGATGATGACGAAAATGTGTCGGTATCGGAAAAGGCACACCGTAATCTTTGCGCTGATGTGGTTCTGTTCATTGATGTTCTGTGTGATACCGATAAGCAGCCGGTATTCAGTGCTGAAGAAGAAGAGCAGGTGCGTGAAATTTACGGACCCATCCATTCACGCCTGCTCAAACAGGCGCTTGACCTGATCAACAACGCGGACGAAGCGCGGGAAAAGTCTCAACCCCCGGCGTAAAGTTTCTGATGTCGCTTGCGCTCCGGATGGGGCGCACGCTCTCAGAGCTTCGGCAGAATATGACGGCAAGCGAGCTTCTGATGTGGATTGAGTTTGACAGGCAAAGTCCGGTTGGCGATATCCGTGGCGACATTCAGGCAGCCCAGCTCGTCTCTGCCATCTACGGTTCGCAGGGGGCAAAAGTACCGCTGGACGATGCGATCCTGCGATGGGGTGGTGATGAGCAATCAGAACCGAAGGACCCGTTTGCAGGGCTTGAAGCGGCGCTAACAGCTGCGACACAATAATTGCTTCACATGTCATCAATGTGGCGATACGCTCTTTCCTTAAGAAAAGGAGGCGTTATGGAACCACTAGTAGTAGTGTTTGGAATATTCGGCTGGTTGATAAATCTAATTGTGATTTTTTATTTAATACGGTTTAGCACAAGGGCAAATGAACAAGTTGAAGCCCTTAAAGAGATAAATAAAAAACAAGATGCGCAAATAGATTTATTAATACAAGTCGCTCACAAAAGAAAAGACAGTTTATAACTCACGACCCGCTATCAAGCGGGTTTTTTTTATGGGTGAAAATATGGCTACGTTGCGCGAACTGATCATCAAAATATCTGCAAACTCTCAGTCATTTCAGTCTGAAATTTCTCGTGCTTCAAGAATGGGGAATGACTATTACCGGGTAATGCAGACTGGAGGACGCCAAGCGGCCGCAGCTTCGCGTGAAACTCAGCGTGCCTTAGCTGAGGTAACTAGTCAAATAAACACCGCGAAGGCCTCAGCGCTGGGAATGGCAGGTGCATTTGCTGGAGCATTTGCGACTGGTCATCTTATATCGCTGGCCGATGAATGGAGCTCTGTTAATGCCAGGCTAAAGCAGGCTTCCCAATCGTCTGATGATTTCACGGAGTCTCAGCGGGCGCTGATGGATATTAGCCAACGAACCGGAACCGCCTTCTCTGATAATGCGAGTCTTTTTGCGCGTTCCGCCGCATCAATGCGTGAATACGGATACAGTTCGCAGCAAGTTCTGGATGTAACCGAGGCCATTTCTACTGGACTAAAGCTATCCGGCGCCAGCACGGCAGAGGCAAGTTCTGTTATCACCCAGTTTAGTCAGGCATTAGCTCAGGGCGTTCTGCGGGGCGAGGAATTCAACTCTGTTAACGAAAACGGTGATCGAGTTATCCGTGCGCTGGCCGCTGGGATGGGTGTAGCTCGTAAAGATCTGAAGGCAATGGCCGATCAGGGGATGCTAACCGCAGATAAAGTTGTCCCGGCCCTGATAAGTCAACTTGGCACTATGCGTGGTGAATTTGAGGCAATGCCGCAGACCGTTTCTGCTGCCACGACGAAAGTCGAAAATGCTTTCATGGCATGGGTAGGTGGAGCTAATGAAGCTACTGGTGCGACAAGTGCTCTTGTTGCTGTATTGAATACAGTTTCTGACAATATCGACACTGTGGCTACGGCTGCCGGAGCTTTGGCTGCAATAGGTGGAGCTCGCTATCTTGGAGGGATGTTTGGCGATCTTGGGAACCAAACGGCGCAATTAATAGATGCCAGAAAGAACGAAATTGCGCTCGCATCTGCAAGGGCTGAATCTGCTACCCAATCACAACGAAAGGCGGCAGCAGATGCGATTGCTGCCGAGCGTGCTTATCAGCTCTCGCTATCCGAGTTGGAACTTGCAAAAAACACAAATGCAGAAGCGACAGCTACACAAAATTCTATTGCCAAACGGCGCGAAATGATAGCCGCCAATGCCACTCTCGTTCAGTCAAATAAAGCAGTATCAGCGTCGCAAGAAGCACTCAACCGATCAACATCGGTAATGAATTTATTCAAGTCTGGCGCTACGGGGCTTTTGTCGTTAGTTGGTGGTTTGCCAGGAATTTTAATGTTGGGTGCTGGGGCGTGGTACACGATGTATCAACGCCAAGAACAAGCCAGGGAATCTGCAATCCAATATGCGGACACAATCGAGCAGGTACGAGATAATCTGAAATCAATGTCTCAGACGCAGATATCCGCCAACCTTGGACAGGCGAATATTTCACTGGATGCTCAAAATAGTGCGATTGAACAGCAGAAGCAGAAAGTTGCTGAATTATCCAATCAACTTTATAACGCAAAATTAGCAGCCAATTCTGCTTCAGAGGGAACATGGCTGTATAACGATGCGGTTGAGAAAGCAGCAGAGTTTGCTTCAGAACTTGCGGTTGAAGAAGGCCGACTTGAGCAAATGCTCAATAAAAGAAAGCAAACACAACAGTTAATAAACGACATAACTGATCAGGCTATAAATAAAACAGTAGAAATGGCTGGCGCCGTAAGTTCTCTTACAGAGATGTATGACCGTCTGAACAAGGTTTCCAGACAGTCTACAGCAGTATCCCCACCAAAATATGCAGGGCCTGTACTTCCTGCACTTGATAATAAGCAGCAGCAAGCTATAGACAAGGCGCAGCGACAGCTTGAGTTGTCCGGTCTTAAGGGATTGGACAAAACCCGCAAGCAGGCGGAATTCGATGCATCTGACCTTAATCTCCCTGCTGGTTGGCGTGAGAAGTATGTCAGCATGGAAGTTGAGTCAGCCAGGCAGTTGCAAGCTATTCGTGACTCAAGCCGCCATAAGGGCGGGAAATCCGAGGCGGAAAAAACAGCTGATGCCTATGACAAGCTGATCAAACAGCAAAAAGAGCAGATTGCCCTGCAAGGCCAGAATACTGAACTGGCGAAGGTTAAATACCAGGTCAGCCAGGGCGAACTTGCTTCTCTGACAGAAGCCCAGAAAAAGACGGTATTGCAGAATGCTGCACTGATTGACCAGGTTAAATTACGTGAGCAACTGCGAAATTACGAAGCCAATCTTGCCGATAGTAACGCCAGCGCCCGAGCAGCCAATGAAGCGCAACTGCTGGGATACGGGCAGGGAACCAGGTTCCGTGAAAGACTTCAGGAGCAGTTCAATCTGCGTAAGGAGTTTGAGCAGAAGAATACCGATCTTCTCCGCCAGCGTCAGGCTGGTGAAATCGACGAGACGTTCTATCAGCAGGGGCTGGCACTTAATAAGCGCTACCTCGAAGAGCGCCTGCGCGACCAGGAGGGATATTACGCAGCTTCTGATGCGCAGCGTGACGACTGGATGACGGGACTGTCTGAGGGTTATGCGAACTGGGTGGACGAAGCTACTGATTATTCTTCCATGGCCGCTGACGGCATGAAGCAGGCCATGGGTGGCGCGGTCACCACGATCACCGACATGCTCAATGGAAACGTTGACAGCTGGAAGGACTGGGGCGTGAGCGTACTGAAGATCATCCAGAACGTTCTGGTGAACATGGCTGTTGCTAATGGCGTCAGCTCAATTGGATCACTGTTCAGTTTTGGCGCCTCGTCAGCCGCAACCGCCAGCAGCGGTACCGCTATTCAGAATGCCGGCGCGAACTTTACCTTTAATGCGAAGGGTAATGTTTACGACTCTCCGTCCCTGAGCGCTTACAGCAATGGCGTTTTTCAGACGCCTCAGCTGTTTGCTTTTGCCAAAGGTGCGGGGATTTTCGGCGAGGCAGGTCCTGAAGCCATTATGCCACTCACGCGGGCACCTAATGGTGATCTTGCTGTTCGCGCAGTAGGGATGCCGCAGGTCTCTGGTGGCGTGCCTTCAGTTAACTTCGGCGATATCAATATTCAGGGCGGTTCTCCACAGGCGTCCAGTCAGGGTACTGCCGGAGCAGCAGGCAGGCAGCTTAAGGATGCCATCACTGGTGTCATTAACGAACAGGCCAGCATGCCGGGCTCGCCTCTGTGGCGATTAATCAAGGGAGTTTAACCATGGCAGTCGAAACCTTCAGCTGGTGCCCAAAGGTTGCCTCTCAGGTTGATACAAATTTTCGTACCCGAAAGGCACAGTTTGGCGATGGCTATGCGCAGGTTGCCGGGGACGGTATCAACCCGGTAACACCTCAGTGGAGCGTGAGCTTTACCGGTGACGAGGCTTACATTCAGACCATTAAAAACTTTCTGAACAGACATGCCGGGTGGAAGTCATTTATCTGGAAGCCGCCGCTTGAGCCTTCAGGTTTATGGCGCGCGGAATCCTTCCAGATATCTACCCACGGCAACAAAAAATACACCCTCAGCAGTACATTCATACAGGCATACCATCCATGAGTATTTCATCTGATGTCCAGAAACTGGAACCGGGTAAGCGCGTCCGCCTGATCGAGGTGGACGGCTCAGCGTTCGGTGCGGGTATCCTTCGCTTTCACAACGAGACAATCCCGCATACCGAGGCGGAAATCATCGCCGCAGGCGGCGACGAGTCAAAACTTGAGCCGAAGTCGGTGTGGTGGCAGGGGCAGGAGTATGGCGCGTGGCCGTATGAACTGACCGGCATATCTGTAAGCAGTGACGGCCAGAGTTCACGGCCGTCACTCACTGTTGCAAACATCAGCGGTACGATTGGCGCGCTGTGCCGCAGGTTTCAGGGGATGGCTAAAGCAAAGGTGATCATCCATGACACCTTCGCTCACTACTTGGACGCAAGAAATTTTCCTGGCGGGAACCCGACTGCGAATCCCAACGAGGAGCGCAAACAGGTTTATTACATCGACCGTAAATCAGGGTCAGACGATGAAACCGTAGAGTTTGAGCTTTCCAGTCCAGCCGATTTGCGAGGGCAACTCATTCCGACCCGGCAAATTCAGCCAATGTGCACGTGGTGCATGCGGGGCTGGTACAAAACCGGGAACGGCTGCACCTACGCCGGGCAAAACGGCTGGTTCGATAAAGACGGCAATCGGGTGGACGATCCTTCACAGGATGTTTGCTCCGGATTGCTGTCAACGGGCTGTAAACCTCGCTTCGGAGAGAATGAACAGCTGGATTATGGCGGGTTCCCCGGCGCTTCACTTCTGAGAGGATAATCATGCGCGACAAAACAGTTAGCGCCATTCTGGCGCATGCCGCCACATCCTTCCCCGAGGAGTGCTGTGGCGTGGTTATTCAGAAGGGGCGGGTGGAGAAATACATCCCCTGCAAAAATAATGCTGAGTCGCCGACTGAGCAATTTGAACTCAATCCTGAGGATTATGCGGCCGCCGAAGAGCAGGGCACTGTGGTGGCGATCGTCCACAGTCACCCCGGCGACGGGGCAACAACCCAGCCGAGCGAGCTCGACATGCTGATGTGTGATGCCACGGAACTGCCGTGGATTATTGCATCGTGGCCGGAGGGCGACATTCGCACCGTCATGCCTCGCGGAGACCGACCCCTCACAGGGCGCCAGTTTGTTCTCGGATATGCAGACTGCTGGTCTCTCATCATGGACTATTTCCGCATCGAACACGGCATTGAACTGCCCAACTACAGCGTAGATCGCCACTGGTGGGAGCAGGGTGAAAACCTCTATATGGACAACTGGCAGGAATGCGGTTTTCGTGAGTACGACGGTCCCGCTCAGCCAGGTGACATGGTTATCATGCAGGTTCAGTCCACCGTCCCGAACCATGCCGGGATTTTGCTTGATGGCAACATGCTACTGCATCACATGTATGGCCAGCTAAGCCAGCGTATTCCCTACGGTGGCTATTACCGTGACCGTACCATCAAAATTCTGCGTTATAAGGATTTGATGTAATGGAAAGAAAAACCGTTATCAAACTCAGCGGCTCAATGGCTCAGCGATTTGGCAGGACACATCGCCGCGCACTAACGTCGGCCAGCGAAGTGTTCGGGGCACTTTCTAACACCATTGACGGCTTTGATGCTTATCTGCGTGAAGCTCGGGCAAAGGGACTGGATTTTGTTATTTTCCGGGATCGTCGCAATATCGGGCATGAAGAGTTTGAGATCCTGGGGCCGGGTGATGAGCTAAGAATAATCCCTGTGATAAGGGGCAGTAAAAGAGCTGGAGTTTTCCAGGCGTTGCTCGGAACGGCTCTGGTCGCTGCTGCAATATGGATGCCGGGAGTTAGTATCGCAGCAAGTAACCTCATGTTTTCCGTTGGTGCCGCAATGGCCGTTGGCGGTGTAGTGCAGATGCTCTCTCCTCAGGTTTCAGGTCTGCGAATGCGTCAGGAACCTGATAACAAACCCTCCTATGCGTTTGGTGGTCCCGTTAACACGACAGCATCTGGCAATCCCGTTCCCCTGCTTTATGGGCAACGGGAAATTGGCGGCGCAATTATATCCGCCGGGGTTTATGCAGAAGATCAGCAATAAACCAAACCACGTACTGCATGCCACCTGACGGTGGCTTTTTTTATGGACGCGATATGACGACGACAATCATCAAAGGCCGCGGCAAAGGTGGCAGCAATCAGACCCGTACGCCTGTTGAGGCACCAGACAGCATTCAGTCCATTGCAAGGGCAAAGGTGCTGATTGCTCTTGGGGAGGGGGAGTTCGCCGGCGGGCTTGATGGTAAAAATATTTTCCTTGGCGACTCATCTTCATACACCCCTCTCCAGAACGCCGACGGAAGTTACAATTTCAATAATGTAAAATACGAGTTCCGTTCCGGTACTCAGGACCAGGACTACATTAAGGGCTTCCCCGGCATTGAAAACGAACTTCAGGTTTCATACGAGCTGAAACAGGCTGTGCCGTACGTGCGCGCGGTATCCAACACGCAGCTCTCTGCGCTGCGAATTCGTCTGGGATGGCCAACTCTTTTACTCCAGAAAAACAACGGTGATAAAGTCGGCACCCGCGTCGAGTATGCTATCGATCTGTCGGTCGATGGCGGGCCGTATGAAACGGTGGTTAACGGTGCTGTTGATGACAAAACCACGTCGCTTTATGAGCGCAGTCACCGCGTCAATCTTCCGAAAGCCTCGACTGGATGGCAGTTGCGGGTTCGCAGAATCACGCCGGATTCCACGAGCGAGAATATCGTCGACACCATGCGCGTTGTGGCCGTTACTGAAATTATTGACGCCAAACTTCGCTACGTTAACACAGCGCTGCTGTATGTAGAGTTTGACGCAAAGCAGTTCCCTAATGGCATTCCTCAGGTTGTGTGCAATCCGAAAGGGCGAATCATCCGTGTACCTGATACTTATGATCCCGAAACCCGCACTTATTCTGGTACATGGGAGGGCGTATTTAAATGGGCGTGGACGGATAACCCTGCCTGGATTTATTACGACATCATTCTGAACGAGCGCTTCGGGCTGGGTCAAAGAATCGATGCGACTCAGATAGACAAATGGGAACTTTATCGCATCGCCCAGTATTGCGATCAACTGGTACCAGACGGCAAGGGCGGCAGCGGTACGGAGCCTCGTTTTCGTTGCAACGTTTATATCCAGGACCGTAATGACGCCTGGACCGTACTTCGTGATCTGGCGGGTATATTTCGCGGCATGACGTACTGGGGCGACAATAAGATGTATGTCCTGGCTGATATGCCACGGGATGTGTGGCACATCTATAACCACGCCAGCGTTGTTGAGGGTAAATTTACCTTTGCGGACCCGAGTGAAACCACACGAAACACTGCCGCGCTGGTGAACTGGTCAGACCCAGCCAACCACTATAAAGACACGCCTGAGCCTGTTTACGATAACGATCTGGCCATGCGCTTCGATTATCGTCAGCTCGAAATGACTGCGATCGGCTGCACCAGGCAGTCAGAGGCAAACCGGCGGGGGCGCTGGGCGCTGCTCACTAACGGTATCGGCGAGGTGGTGACCTTCAGCACGGGCATGGACGTTCCACCTGTCGGGGAGGTGATCGGCGTGGCTGCTAACGAGCTGGCCGGAAGAACTATCGGCGGCAGGGTGAGTGGGGTTAACGGCCGCAACATAACCCTCGATCGCGCCGCTGATGTGAAGGCCGGGAACCGGCTGTTTTTGAATCTTCCATCAGGCACAGCTCAGGCCAGAACCGTCCAGGCCGTTAACGGAAACACAGTCACTGTCACCACACCATACAGCGAAACGCCGGAGGCTGAATGTAACTGGGGTGTGGACTCTGACGATCTGTTTATAGCGCTTTTCCGTGTTACGGGAACGCGGGACAACAACGACGGCACTTTCGAGGTCACCGGGACGACTTACAACCCTGATATCTATTCCGCTGTTGATACCGGCGCAAGACTGGACGAGCGGCCAGTCAGTGTCATTCCACCGGGGGTTCAGGCTCCCCCAGGAAATATTGTCGTAGACAGTTACTCTACGGTTAACCAGAACATTGCGATTACCACTATGCGCGTTGCCTGGGATTCTGTTCAGGGTGCAGTTGCGTACGAGGCGGAATGGCGGCGTGACAGCGGCAACTGGGTAAGCGTGCCCCGAACGTCTTCTCTCGGTTTTGAAGTGCAGGGTATCTACTCGGGTCGCTATCTGGTCCGCGTCAGGGCGGTGAACGCCAGCGACGTTTCATCGGTGTGGGCGACATCATCAGAAGTGAATCTTACGGGTAAAGTGGGTAATCCGCCGAAACCTGTCGGCTTCATCGCTTCTGATAATGTGGTTTTCGGTATCGAGCTGAGCTGGGGATTCCCGGCGAACACCGACGACACGCTGAAGACGGAAATTCAGTACAGCCTGACCGGGACGGAAGACGATGCGATGCTGCTGGCAGACGTACCCTATCCGCAGCGCAAGTATCAGCAGATGGGCCTTAAGGCAGGGCAAATTTTCTGGTACCGGGCGCAGCTGGTAGATCGAAGCGGAAACGAATCAGGGTATACAGACTTTGTGCGCGGGCAGGCCAGCATTGATGTATCCGATATCACCGATGCCATTCTTGAGGACATGAAAGGTTCCGATACGTTCAAAGACCTGATCGAGAACGCGGTGGACAGCAGTGGAAAACTGGCAGAACTGGCTGATGCAATAAAAGAGAACGCAGACGGCCTTGCTGCTGCGGTTGGCTCGAACAAGCAGACCGCTGAAGCAATCATCGGGAACGCGCTGGCTATTGCCGATGTTGTCGTGCGCCAGACAGCCCAGCAGGGCGCTAACTCTGCGACTTTCGAACAGCTCCGGGAGGTGATCGCTACTGAGACGGAGGCACGCGTAACGGATGTTACCCGTCTTGAGGCAAAAGCTGAGCAGAACGAGGCGGGAATTACCGAGGTAAGGCAGGCTCTGTCAGATGAAACGCAGGCGAGGGCGACAGCTGTCGACCAGCTCACTGCGAGTACTCAGGTCATTTCTGATAAAGCAGAGTCGGCTTCGAGTAAAGCTGACGCTGCATCAGGTAAGGCAGATGCGGCCGAACAAGCCAGCTCGCAAAATACTGCTGATATCACCACGTTGCGACAGGTTGTCACCGACACGACTTCATCAATGGCATCCCGTCTGGAGGAGCTGGGAGCAAGAACCGATACTGCCAGCGGCGGCATCCAGAATAACGCTATCGCGCTAATAACGAGTACGCTGGCGCAGGTTGATCAGCGGGTGAGACTCAGCGCGCAGTACGGTGACAGCAAGGCCGGCATCGATCGTATTGATAACGTCATGGCAAGCGACAGGGAGGCAACGGCGCGTTCGCTGCTGAGTTTGCAGGCTGACGTGAACGGCAACAAGGCATCCATCAACAGCCTGAATCAGACGTTCTCCGATTACCAGCAGGCCACGGCCACGCAGATAAACGGCATCACGGCGACCATCAACGGACATACCTCAGCCATTACCACTAACGCTCAGGCCATCGCGAACGTTAACGGGGACCTGAAGGCGATGTACAGCATCAAGGTCGGGTTATCCAGCAATGGTCAGTATTATGCGGCAGGGATGGGGATCGGTGTAGAGAATACGCCGTCCGGCATGCAGTCGCAGGTCATCTTCCTGGCTGACCGCTTCGCCGTCACTCACCAGGCCGGAGCCACGGTGACCTTACCGTTCGTTATCCAGAACGGGCAGGTGTTCATCAGAGACGCGCTGATAGGTGATGGCACCATCAGTAACGCCAAGATCGGCAACTACATCCAGTCCAATAACTATGTCGCTGGCTCAGTCGGGTGGAGGCTGGATAAGGGCGGTACGTTTGAGAACTACGGTTCAACACCTGGTGAGGGGGCAATGAAACAGACAAACCAGACAATCAGCGTGCGGGACTCCAGGAATGTTTTGAGGGTGCAGATCGGAAGAATCACGGGAACATGGTAACGGGAGGCCTCTTACGGGGCCTCTTTTTTTCAGGAGGACTGGATGGCGGAATATGGTGTTCAGACATGGGACGCCTCAGGCAAGGTAAACAACTATGGCGTTAAGCCTGTCAGCGTTTGTGGCTATCTCCAGTTGGCACAGAACCAGAAAACAGGCTCTTACACCGTAGCGCTTCCACCGGGTTGCAGGCTGACCTATTTTCAGAGCATGAACGGCGATCAGTTTGGTACAAGTCGGAGGAAGATCACCATTTCGGGGGGAACAGCAACAGTGTCAGCAGTAGGCGATACCGACTACTCAGCAGGGACTGAGCCTGCGGCAGCGGCTTATCTCATTTTCCAGATCGAGAGGGCATAAATGGCGGAGTATGGCGTTTTACTGACGACCACGAGCGGGGAAGTATGGGTGACCGCGAACAGCTCGCCAATCGCTCTTCAGGCGCGAAAGACAGCGGCACTTCAGGGAACATCGGGGTTCAATACCAAAGTGACGCACACATTCCCCGCAGGTCAGCCTGTTGTCGCCTTCGTTCATTGCACGGTTGAGGTCGAAATCACTCAGACGATAAGCGGGAACACCATCACGATTGATTTTCTCAGACCGAATGCAACCGGCACAGCGTACGTTTATTTTTTCTCTATTTTCCCGCAGACAAAGCCAGACTACGGGCTGGCTGTGTGGGATGCATCAGGGACGCTGATTTTAACAAACGAAACGCGCACGCTGAGCGATGTTGTCACCCTCGGTACCGCCGGGGTGGATGCCAGCTCAGGATACAACATCAATACAACTCTGGCGGGGAAGTGGGCCTGCATGCCTGCCATGCTGGGACTAATTACCGGGGTTGTATCGGCTGGCGGTCAGCCGCAGCCCTACTCGGCCATATACAAGAGCATGGCAAAACTTGAGGGAAGCAATACGCGGATATTCGCCAGGCCGCAGACAACCCCCGGCGGCAACCTTCAGAACGTTACGTATTCGAATCTGAGGAACGTGATTATGGCCATTAACTGCGCCAATTATGATTGATCGTTTTGAACGATCAATTTCGAATAATTGATCTACCAAATCAATTATATCCCTTTGATTCATATTGTTATTGTGTAGCTTCATGAATGCCCTGGGATATAACCACTATGAAAAATATGATTCTTTGCCTGGCGGTAGCGGTATTGCTCTCGGGTTGCGCTGGCGTTATTGAGAAGCAGCAACCCGTATGCACCGGAACAGCCCTGGTCGGCGGACAGGAAAGCAGCGTCCAGATCTACGGAGTCCGTAAACAAAACAATCAGACGCAGTACCGTGCCGGTTATCCCTTTAACTGGTCATGGGTGAGCGCCAACACATTCACCAGCACCACCTGCCACTAACCCATTCAGTTTTGAACAAACCCCGCTCCGGCGGGGTTTTTTATTTCCTGGAGAAAACATGATTTATACTACTGGCACTATCGCCATCAGTGGAAACACCCTTACAGGTACCGGCACAAACTTCACTGCTGCTGGTTCTCTTATTCGTAACGGCTGTACCGTTATTGCAATGACCAGCCCTGTGCAGGTATTTCAGATTACCACCATCGGCAGCGCAACAAGTCTCACCGTAACGCCAGCAGCTAACCCAACTGTTCCCGCTGGAACCCGGTTTGCCATTCTTCTGAGTGACAGTCTGAGCGTGGATGGGCTGGCGCAGGATATCGCTGAAACCTTCACGATGTACCAGCGCTACATGAGCGGGTTCGCTGATGTAATGAACGGGGCATCTGATGTCACCATTACTATCAACGGCACTGCCGTTACCGTGCCGGGGCAAAAATCTCTGGCGAAGAAAGGGGCTAACAGCGACATTACCAGCCTTTCCGGTCTGACCACAGCACTAAGCGTGGCTCAGGGGGGAACTGGTGCGAAAAATGCGGCAGACGCCCGCACAAACTTCGGGCTCGGAACCGCAGCACTCAAGAATTATGTAAGCGGCACGAAAGATGATGTGATGCTTCAGGGTTACGGCAATTTAGTAGTTTTATCGCAGTACAACCCGGGCCTACCGCTCTTTCAAACGGGAGTGTATGGAGAATCGTCGCCCGCCGGATGGAAACCAACTACTGCGGGCAGTGGATTCGTTTCGGGTTATGATAGCGTTCGCCGCCAGCAATATTGGATAAGCACTCAGGGAGGTTTCTACGTACGGCACATTGAGGACGCTGCCTATAATATTGGTGCGACCACTTACCCCTGGACGCAGATGCAAGCCGTCGGCACATCAGACATCAACTTTAAAAAAGATATCACTGAACTTGATACGGAAATCGCGCTGGCAAACATCGACGCTATGGAATTCGTATCGTTCAGATATAAGAATGATGACAGTGGGGCGGTACGCCGTGGTGTAATCGCGCAGCAGGTTGAGAAGATTGACCCGCAGTACGTTCACAGCGCCGAGGGAGTGGGCAAAATGACCCTTGACCTTAACCCATTGCTTATGGATGCCCTAGCCGCCATCAAGGCACTTAACGCAAAGGTGGCAGAACTTAGTAAACAGGTTGATGAGCTAAAACAGGGTGGAGCTTGATATACCTGAAGACAGCATATTGAAACGCTTCGCTAAGAAAACCGCCGCCCGTCTTAAGAAAGAACGGGCGGCGGCTGGTTGCTCAGTGTTCATGCCCGAGCAAACGTGGGGAATATTACACGATAGATAGTTAAAGCCCAACCTGGCGAACAGTAGGAGACTCAGAGGTCAGCCACATGTCAGAATCTTCAAACATCTCCTCCAGCATGCGGTTCAGTTTTTCCCGATCGCTTTTGCTGGCGTCGCTATTCAGGCCGTTCGCCTGCATCGGCTTCACCTTCACTTCGGCATCAGGGAAAATCTGATGCACCCGCTTCGTCAGCTCGGCCAGAATTATCTCTCTGGCGCCCGCCAAACCATCAACATTACGCTTGTCATAAACCAGTTCTACGAACATACGTTCTCCGTCAATCACTGTTTAAATATACAGTATTTTTGCTTTGGCGGTTTTGTCTGTCAAGGCATGAACCACTTGTTTTTAAATTTTGGGGAACATACTGCTGGCGTGTTTGTTATCGATTTGCCCTACAGTGCTTATGTGCTCTGGCGCTGACTAGAATTATGCGTGGGGCATGGATGGGGCAAAAGTGGTCTGTGAAGTTCGTTAAAGTTCGCAAATCTCGCTTTTCATCGATCTCTCTCATCCCTTGTTTAATGCGCTCCTGGACGATCTTTATCGATTTTAAAAATTATGAGTTCATATTATAAAAATGTAGCAAAAACGGCGTTGTGCCTGAAAAGATGAACATTCTGCATAGCGCGTTTTACACAACCGGAATATATTGAATCGTTACTCGACAAACGATGCATAAGGTTTTCTATGACACAACAGCCACAAGCTAAATACCGCCACGACTACCGTGCGCCGGATTACCTGATAAGCGATATCGATCTGACCTTCGACCTGGATGCCACAAAAACCGTCGTGACGGCGGTAAGCCAGGTGACGCGCCAGAGCGCGACAGCCGTGCCGCTGCGTCTGGATGGTGAAGACCTGACGCTGGTTTCCCTGCATATTAATGATGAAGCCTGGTCAGACTATAAAGAAGAAGGCAACCAGCTGGTCATCGACAACCTGCCGGAACGCTTTACCCTGCGCATCGTGAATGAAATCAGCCCTGCCGCCAATACCGCGCTGGAAGGGCTTTACCAGTCAGGCGTAGCCCTGTGCACCCAATGTGAAGCCGAAGGGTTCCGCCACATTACCTGGTATCTGGATCGCCCGGACGTCCTGGCGCGCTTTACCACCAAAATTATTGCCGACAAAACGCTGTACCCGTACCTGCTTTCCAACGGCAACCGGATTGGTGAAGGGGAACTGGAGAATGGCCGTCACTGGGTACAGTGGCAGGATCCGTTCCCTAAACCATGCTATTTGTTTGCGCTGGTGGCGGGCGATTTCGATGGTCTGCGCGACACCTTTAAAACGCGCTCTGGCCGTGAAGTCGCGCTGGAGCTGTTCGTGGACCGTGGCAACCTTGACCGCGCCCCGTGGGCCATGACTTCCCTCATCAACTCCATGAAGTGGGATGAAACGCGCTTTGGCCTCGAATATGACCTCGACATCTATATGATCGTTGCGGTCGATTTCTTCAACATGGGCGCGATGGAGAATAAAGGTCTTAACATCTTTAACTCTAAATACGTGCTGGCGCGTACCGATACCGCCACGGATAAAGATTACCTCGATATCGAACGCGTTATCGGCCACGAATATTTCCATAACTGGACCGGGAACCGCGTCACCTGCCGCGACTGGTTCCAGCTGAGCCTGAAAGAGGGCTTAACCGTCTTCCGCGATCAGGAGTTCAGCTCCGATCTGGGATCGCGGGCGGTGAACCGCATCAACAACGTGCGCACCATGCGTGGTCTGCAATTTGCAGAAGATGCCAGCCCAATGGCGCACCCGATCCGCCCGGATAAAGTCATTGAGATGAATAACTTCTACACCCTGACGGTGTATGAAAAAGGCGCTGAAATTATCCGTATGATCCACACCCTGCTGGGCGAAGAGAATTTCCAGAAAGGGATGCAGCTTTACTTTGAGCGTCACGACGGCAGTGCGGCCACCTGCGACGATTTTGTTCAGGCGATGGAAGACGCCTCTAACGTCGATCTGTCTCATTTCCGCCGCTGGTACAGCCAGGCCGGTACGCCGATTGTGACGGTCAAAGACGACTACAACCCGGAAACCGAGCAGTACACGCTGACCATCAGCCAGCGCACGCCGCCAACGGCGGAGCAGGAAGAGAAACATCCGCTGCACATTCCGTTCAGCGTTGAGCTGTACGACAACGAAGGCAACGTGATCCCGTTACAGAAGGGCGGCCACCCGGTGCATAACGTGCTGAACGTGACCCAGGCAGAGCAGACCTTTATCTTCGATAACGTCTATTTCCAGCCCGTTCCTGCCCTGCTGTGCGAATTCTCCGCGCCGGTGAAACTCGAATATAAGTGGAGCGATCAGCAGCTGACGTTCCTGATGCGTCACGCGCGCAACGATTTCTCGCGCTGGGATGCGGCACAAAGCCTGCTGGCGACCTACATCAAGCTGAACGTCAACCGTTACCAGCAGGGCCAGCCGCTGACGCTGCCGGTTCATGTGGCAGACGCCTTCCGTGCCATCCTGCTGGATGAGAACATTGACCCGGCGCTGGCGGCTGAAATTTTGACGCTGCCGTCTGCGACTGAAATCGCCGAGCTGTTTGACATCATCGACCCGATTGCCATCGTCGCCGTGCGTGAAGCGCTGACCCGCACGCTGGCGACCGAACTGGCAGATGAGTTCCTCGCCATTTACAACGCCAACAAGCTGGACGCGTATCGGGTGGAACATGGGGATATCGGTAAACGTTCCCTGCGCAATACCTGCCTGCGCTATCTGGCGTTTGGTGAGGCAGAACTGGCGAACACGCTGGTCAGCAAGCAGTACCACGAAGCCGATAACATGACGGATGCCCTGGCCGCGCTGGCCGCAAGCGTTGCCGCCGAGCTGCCGTGCCGCGATGCGCTTATGCAGGAGTACGACGACAGGTGGCATCAGGATGGTCTGGTGATGGACAAGTGGTTCATCCTTCAGGCCACCAGCCCGGCAGCCGATGCGCTCAGCAACGTACGCAGCCTGCTGAAGCACCGTTCGTTCACCATGAGCAACCCGAACCGCGTCCGCTCGCTGATTGGCGCGTTTGCCAGCAGCAACCCGGCCGCGTTCCACGCCGAAGACGGCAGCGGATATCAGTTCATGGTTGAAATGCTGACCGAGCTGAACAGCCGTAACCCGCAGGTGGCGTCTCGTTTGATTGAGCCGCTGATCCGCCTGAAACGCTACGATGCACAGCGTCAGGCGAAAATGCGTGCCGCACTTGAGCAGCTGAAAGGGCTGGAAAATTTGTCTGGCGATCTGTACGAGAAGATTACAAAGGCGCTGGCCTGATGTAAAAAAGCCCGGTGGCGCTTCGCTTACCGGGCCTACGATTTGCCCTTGCGCCGTGCTCCCTGTTGAAGAGGGCCGGGGTGAGGGCATCAGGCATTAGCCTTTATCCGCTGAATCTCCGCTTCTCCACGTTTCATCACTCTATCCAGCACTTCCGCCTCCAGCTCCGCCAGTCTGGCCGATCCCACCCGGCGAGGACGTGGAATATCCACCGTCAGATCCAGACCAATTTTACCCTCTTCTATTAACAGCACCCTGTCTGCCATTGCCACAGCTTCGCTTACGTCATGCGTCACCAGCAGAACCGTAAAGCCGTGCGTCTGCCAGAGGGTTTCAATCAGGTCCTGCATCTCGATCCGCGTCAGGGCATCAAGCGCGCCGAGCGGTTCATCAAGCAGCAGCAGGCCGGGACGATGAATCAGCGCGCGTGCCAGGGCCACGCGCTGCTTTTGTCCACCCGACAGGGCCGCAGGCCACTCTCCCGCGCGATTCTCCAGCCCGACGGCGGCGAGTGCCTGCCGGGCATCCTCCCGCCAGCTACCCTTCAGGCCCAGCCCGACGTTATCCATCACCGTTTTCCACGGCAGCAGACGCGCGTCCTGAAACATCATGCGCGTATCATCCTGAATCGTGGACAGCGGCGTGGTGCCTGCCAGAATGTCACCGCTGTTTGGCGCCTCCAGCCCGGCTAAAAGACGCAGCAGGGTACTCTTGCCGCCACCGCTGCGGCCAACAACGGCCACAAACTGTCCGGCAGGAATATGCAGATCCAGTGCATTCAGAATGGTGTTATCACCGTAGCGTTTGGTCACGCCGTTCAGCAGTAACGGTGTTCCCTGGTTCAGTCGTGCAGTATTCATGCTTTCGCCTCCTGAGCGGTGTAGGCCGGGTTCCAGCGCAGCCAGCTACGTTCCAGCCACTGGGCGCTGACGTCCGCAAGTTTGCCAAGCAGGGCATAAAGGATAATGGCAACCACCACCACGTCCGTTTGCAGGAACTCGCGGGCGTTCATCGCCAGATAACCAATGCCGGAGTTAGCCGAAATGGTTTCCGCCACGATCAGGGTTAGCCACATCAGGCCGAGCGCAAAACGCACCCCAACCATAATGGAGGGCAGGGCGCCCGGCAGGATCACATGGGTAAACAGGGCAAAACCTGACAGGCCATAGCTGCGGGCCATCTCAACCAGACCGCGATCGATATTGCGGATCCCATGCCAGGTATTGATATAAATCGGGAATAATGTTCCCAGCGCCACGAGGAAAATTTTGGCGCTCTCATCAATGCCGAACCACAGGATAACCAGCGGAATAAGCGCCAGATGCGGCACGTTACGCAGCATTTGAACGGAGGTATCCAGCAGCCGCTCACCCCAGCGGGACAGGCCGCTGATCAGCCCCAGCGTCAGGCCGATGCTCCCGCCAATCGAAAAGCCGATTACCGCGCGCCAGGAGCTGATGGCAAGATGTTGCCACAGCTCACCGCTGGCGCTTAGCGACCAGAACGCTTCCACAACGCCCTCCGGAGAGGGCAAAATACGGCTCGACAGCCAGCCAGTTGAAGACGCCAGTTGCCAGACGAGGACAATGCCGACGGGCAGAAACCACGGTGCGGCGCGCAGCAGCCATTTTTGTGCGGTTGAAGACATGGTGGCTCCTTAACTTTGCGCGACTTTTCTCGGGATAAACGCATTCGCCACGGCTTCGCCCTGCAACTGAAGCTGACGTGGCTGCGGAATTTCCGGGATAGCGACATCCAGGTGCGGGAAGAGCAGTTCACCCACCTTGTAGGCCTCCTCCAGATGCGGGTAGCCAGACAGGATAAAGCTGTCGATCCCCAGCGCCGCGTATTCATTAATGCGTGCCGCTACGGTTGGACCGTCGCCGACCAGCGCCGTACCGGCGCCGCCGCGCACCAGACCCACCCCGGCCCACAGGTTCGGGCTGATCTCAAGATTTTCACGCTTGCCGTTGTGCAGGGAGGCCATTCGGTGTTGGCCCACTGAGTCGGTTTTGGCAAACGCCGCCTGTGCTTTGGCGATAGTGTCGTCGTCCAGATGAGCGATCAGACGGTCGGCGGCTTGCCAGGCCTCGTCGTTGGTTTCGCGTACGATCACGTGCAGGCGAATGCCGAAGCGCACCGTACGGCCATGTTCTGCGGCTTTGGCGCGTACCTGAGCAACTTTCTCTTTAACCAGCTCCGGTGGCTCGCCCCAGGTCAGATAGAGATCGACCTGCTCAGCCGCCAGCTCCTGCGCCACGTCCGACGATCCGCCGAAATAAAGGGGAGGGCGCGGCTGTTGTACCGGCGGGAAGTAGAGTTGCGCATCGCGAACGTGAATATGTTTTCCTTCGAAGGTGACGGTTTCCCCTTCCAGCAGACGTCGCCAGACGCGGGTGAACTCTGCGGAGGCTTCATAGCGCTCGGTATGATCGAGAAAAACGCCATCGCCCGCCAGCTCCTGCGGATCGCTGCCCGTCACCAGGTTGAACAGCGCGCGGCCGTTGGAGAGCCTGTCCAGCGTTGCCGCCTGGCGTGCCGCGACGGTGGGCGACACCACGCTTGGGCGCAAGGCTACCAGGAATTTCAGGCGCTGGGTGACGGGGATCATCGACGCGGCAACCAGCCACGCGTCCTCACATGAACGGCCCGTCGGGATCAGCACCCCGGTAAAACCGATGCGGTCTGCCGCCTGGGCGATCTGCTGTAGATAGCCGTGATCGACCGGGCGGGCGCCTTCTTCTGTGCCAAGATAGTGTCCATCACCGTGGGTGGGTAAAAACCAGAAAAGATTCAGACTCATGATTTTTTTCCTTCAATGCCAGCGGGTTGCCAGATGCGTTCGCGAATATTCACCTGCTTTGGAACCAGGCGGTTTTGATAAAAGAGGTCTGCCGTTTGCTGCTGGAGGGCGGCAACGTGGGCGTCAACCGGCGCTATGGTGGTGGGAGGACGGTGGTCAAGATAGGTGGCGATCACCGGTTCAGGCAGGCCCATGGTTTTTGCCAGTAGCGTGATGCTCTGCTGACGCTGGCTTTGGGTCAGCGCATCGGCCTGAGAGAAGGTATCCAGCACCTGCTGAATAAATGCGCCATTTTTTTCAGCGTAAGGACGTGCCGCCAGGTAGAACGAACCGGTTTGTTTCAGGGTGGTGCCGTCTTTCAGCACCCGCACACCGCCCTGCAACAGTGCGGCGGAGTAGTACGGATCCCAGATAGCCCAGGCATCAACATTTTTTTGCTGAAACGCCGCGCGCGCATCGGCAGGCGTCAGGTAAACGGGCTGGATATCGGTGAATTTAAGGCCGGCCTCCTGCAACGCGCGCAGCAGCAGGTTGTGCGAGCTGGAACCTTTCTGGAAAGCAACCTTATGGCCTTTGAGATCGGCGACGCTTTTGATCTCGCTGTTTTCCGGCACCAAAATAACCTCTGCCTTCGGCTTGGCGGGTTCAACGCCAACGTAAACCAGATCCGCCCCGGCCGCCTGGGCAAAGATCGGCGGGATATCGCCGGTGCTGCCTAAATCAATACTCCCGACGTTCAGCGCCTCCAGCATCTGCGGTCCGGCAGGGAACTCGACCCATGAGAATTTGGTCTGCGGGAAACGTTTCTCCAGCAACGCATGGCTTTTCGCCAGCACCATGCTGACGCTGCCTTTCTGATAACCGATACGCAGGCTCTCCGGCGTTTTCTCCGCCGCCTGAGCCAGCGATGCCACTGCCAGCAGACCTGCCAGCCCGATACGGGTAACTGTTTTAAACATGCGCCACTCCTTGTGATTGATGAAATGCCGCCGCGTGGCGATCCCGACGATTAAGGGCGTGCCAGAAGGTTTCAAGCGCGCTGTCGAGGCGGGTTTGCAGATTCGGCGTGAAATGCGGTTTATGCTGGTAGTCGATTACCTGTGAGTCGTCAGCGAAGACGCCATGCAGGATCTCCTGCGCTTTCAGCGCGTTCAGAACCGGCTTGAGGGCATAATCCACCGCCAGTAAATGGGCTACCGTACCGCCTGTGGCCAGCGGCCGGACGACCTTACCGTCCAGCGCGCGTTCGGGCAGCAGATCGAGCAGCGTTTTCAGTGCACCGGAAAAAGAGGCTTTATAAATTGGTGTCGCGACGACCAACCCGTCAGCACGCTTAAGTTGTTCGATCAGGGTTTTCAGCGCCGGGCTGTCGAAACGGGCGTAGAGCAGATCTTCAGGCGCGAAATTGTGCAAATTCCAGTGACACACTTCGACATCCAGAGCATTAAGCTTTTCGCGAGCGTATTCCAGCAGTGCGCTGGATCGAGAGGGGAAGCGGGGGCTTCCGGCCAGGGTAATGACGCGCATGGTTGCTCCTTATAACTAATTGTTTGCTTTTATCTAACATTCATAACAATTTTCAGGAGTGTGACATTGCGTGGTTATTCCACTAAATGATTTATCCTCAGGATGAATGCAGAAAAACACATAAGAAGCGAACCGATTAGTAAACGATTGCGTTTTACATGGCTTTTTTTGCCACAGGTCAATTCCCTTTCCGGGCGGGATCGCACATAATCCCCTCCCGGTTTGCACACCGGGAATCCAGGAGAGTTCATGTACTACCCCTTCGTTCGTAAAGCCCTTTTCCAGCTCGATCCTGAGCGCGCTCATGAATTTACATTTCAGCAGTTACGTCGTATTACAGGAACGCCTCTGGCCGCGCTGGTGCGTCAAAACGTGCCGGAAAAACCTGTCCAATGCATGGGCCTGACGTTCAAAAATCCACTGGGCCTTGCGGCCGGTCTGGACAAAAATGGCGAATGCATTGATGCACTCGGCGCGATGGGCTTTGGCTCGATCGAAATCGGGACAGTGACGCCGCGTCCGCAGCCGGGAAATGACAAGCCACGTCTGTTCCGCCTGGTTGAAGCCGAGGGGCTGATCAACCGCATGGGCTTTAATAACCTTGGCGTCGATCATCTGGTTGAGAACGTTAAGAAAGCCCATTTTGATGGTGTGCTGGGTATTAATATTGGCAAAAATAAAGACACGCCCGTCGAGCAGGGTAAAGATGACTATCTGATTTGTATGGAAAAAGTCTATGCCTATGCCGGTTATATCGCGGTGAATATATCCTCGCCTAACACCCCAGGGCTGCGTTCATTACAATATGGCGAAGCGCTCGACGATCTTCTTGGCGCCATTAAAAATAAACAAACGGCACTACAGGCGATCCACCATAAATATGTTCCGGTCGCGGTTAAGATCGCCCCGGATCTTTCGGCAGAAGAATTGATCCAGGTTGCCGACAGTTTAGTTCGCCATAATATTGATGGTGTGATTGCGACCAATACAACGCTCGATCGCTCCCTCGTCCAGGGAATGAAAAACTGTGACGAAGCGGGTGGATTAAGTGGCCGTCCGGTACAATTAAAAAGCACCGAAATTATTCGCGCACTCTCCGCGGAATTAAAAGGCCAGCTGCCGATTATTGGCGTGGGTGGCATTGACTCCGTCATCGCTGCACGTGAGAAGATGGCGGCAGGGGCTTCATTGGTGCAAATTTATTCCGGCTTTATTTTTAAAGGGCCGCCATTGATTAAAGAAATTGTCACGCATATCTAATCTTTTCTCTTAATCAGACAACCAGGGCTTTATTTCCAGCCCTGGTTGTTTTATATTCCGTCATTGTTGCTTATTTAGACATTATAGTCTTTTATTACTAGTGTTATAAGCGAAGCGGCAAACAGGACATTTTTAGTACAGGACGTTTTGGGGACGGGAGAGAAACATGCGAATTAAACCTGACGATAACTGGCGCTGGTATTTTTGTGACGAGCATGACCGTATGATGCTCGACTTAGCCAATGGCATGTTGTTTCGCTCTCGTTTTGCGCGCCGAATGTTAACGCCAGACGCGTTTGCTCCCTCAGGCTTTTGCGTTGACGACGCTGCACTCTATTTCTCTTTTGAAGAAAAATGCCGCGACTTCAATCTCTCCAAAGAACAGCGCGCTGAACTGGTACTAAATGCGCTGGTGGCGATCCGTTTCCTGAAACCACAAATGCCGAAAAGCTGGCATTTCCTCGCGCACGGTATGAGCTGGACCCCGGCTATCGGCGATGCGGCCAGCGTCAATCTGAGCGATACCGAAGAAGAGGTGAATCTGCTGGTGGTTGAACCCGGTGAAAACGCTGCGCTCTGTTTGCTGGCCCAACCCGGCGTGACCATTGCCGGGCGAGTCATGCAGTTAGGTGATGCCATCAAAGTGATGAATGACAGGCTGAAGCCTCAGCTGCGCGTCGATTCCTTCAGCCTCGAACAGGCGGTTTAAGCTTCCAGCTGTACGGATGTTTTCGGTACACAGCTACAGCACAGGATCGTGCCGTCACTGCCAATCGCAGATTTCTTCAGGGCACTCACTTCACCATCGACCAGTTTAATGCGACAGCATCCGCAAATCCCCGCGCGACAGGAATAAGGTACGCGGATACCCGCCTGCTCCAGCTGTTCCAGTAGCACCTGCTGATTGTTACCACGAATAACTTTGCCTTCCCAGTGAATATCCACCGCGGAAGCGACGTTGGTGACAACGTCAACCATTTCTTCTTCCTGGCCTGCGCCGTACACTCTTGCAGGGCCGCGGGTAAGAATTTCGACCTCGTCGCCCACGCGGATTACGCCGCTGGAGCGGGGGATCAGGTTCTGGCCGAAGTCGACATCACCGTTATCCTGCGCGGTACGAAATGATTGCAAGGTTTTCAGAGGTTCGCCGGAAGGGTGTTTCTGGCCTTTCTCCGGGCTGACGGTGGTAAAAATACAGCGGCTGCACGGCTTCACGACATCAAAGATAACGCTGCCGATGCGGATCACTTTCCAGGTATCTTCATCCCAGGCATCCGCTCCGGTCACCACCAGATTCGGGCGAAACTGCTCCATCTGCACGCTGGCTTTGCAACGGGTTTGTAAATCACGCAGCGAGGCCTCGCTGGTCAGCAGGAAGGGAAAACCATCCGCAAAGGAGAGGGGAACCGCGTCGTGGCGTTTCACGCGACGAGTCAGCGCAGGCCCAACCCAGCGCAGCTGAACGTCACGTGAGAAAAAGCCGCTCAGCCACTGGTTAATGTTATCCGGCGCGATACGCGCGGTAAAATGATTGCCCCACACTTCCGTTGGCGCTTCAACCGGCGCAAAATCAGCAAAGCGGATCACGACGCTTGAACCGTCTGGCGCGGTCAAATGCAATCCGTCATGAAGCGGGGAAGGCGTAAAGCGAACCATCTGCGGGAACTGACGTGCGGTGATGAACGTACCGTCAGGCTCGGTGATCATAAAAATACGATCGAAGGCGAATCCGCTCATATCGGCCAGCGCGTGCGTCACGCCGATACCACGCATGGATTTCACCGGATGAATAAAAAGCCTGGATAACGTCGCCACTGCACACTCCCGCTAAATAAAATAAGCCTTCAACTTTATGACATACACGCCATATTAGCTATAATGCGCGACAATTTTCTATGAGTAAAAGTGACGATATGAATTCTCTGTTTGCCAGTACGGCCCGTGGGCTGGAAGAGCTGTTAAAAACTGAACTGGAAACCCTGGGCGCGAAAGAGTGCCAGGTGGTTCAGGGTGGTGTCCATTTTGAGGGCGACACGCGGCTTATTTACCAGAGCCTGATGTGGAGCCGTCTGGCGTCGCGCATCATGCTGCCGATGAAAGAGTGCAAGGTCTACAGCGATCTTGATCTCTACACCGGTGTACAGATGATCGACTGGACAGAGATCTTCACCCCGGACGCTACCTTTGCGGTGCATTTCAACGGCGTCAACGATGAGATCCGCAACAGCCAGTACGGTGCCCTGCGCGTCAAAGACGCCATTGTGGACTGCTTCACGCGTCGTAATAGAGAACGTCCGAACGTTGATCGTGAAAACCCGGATCTGCGTATCAACGTCTGGCTGAACGGCGACACTGCCAGTATTTCCCTGGATCTGAGCGGCGCAGGCCTGCATCTGCGCGGCTATCGCGATCGCACTGGCATGGCCCCAATCAAAGAGACACTGGCCGCCGCTATCGTGATGCGCTCCGGCTGGCAGCCGGGTACGCCGCTGCTCGATCCAATGTGCGGTTCCGGTACGCTGCTGATCGAAGCCGCGATGCTGGCCACCGACCGCGCGCCAGGGCTGCATCGTGGACAGTGGGGCTTCAAAGGCTGGGCGCAGCACGATGAAGCCCTCTGGAAAGAGGTCAAAGACGACGCGCAGACCCGTGCCCGTAAAGGGCTGGCGGAGTACACCTCTCACTTTTACGGTTCGGACAACGACCCACGGGTGATTGAACGCGCGCGCAGCAACGCCCGTCGAGCCGGTATCGGTGAGCTGGTGACCTTCGACGTCAAAGATGTGGCGAACCTGACCAATCCGCTGCCAAAAGGCCCGTACGGTACGGTGATCAGCAACCCGCCGTATGGTGAGCGTCTTGGCAGCGAGCCAGCGCTGATTGCGCTACACAGCCTGCTGGGCCGCAACATGAAAGCGCATTTCGGCGGCTGGAACCTCTCCCTGTTTAGCGCCTCGCCGGAGCTGCTGAGCTGCCTGCAATTACGTGCCGATCGCCAGTTCAAGGCGAAAAACGGCCCGCTGGACTGCGTGCAGAAAAACTACCATCTGGCAGAGATAGCAGCGGACAGCAAACCGTCTGGCGTGGCGGAAGATTATGCCAACCGTCTGCGCAAAAACCTGAAGAAATTTGAGAAGTGGGCGAAGCAGGAAGGCATCGAATGTTATCGCCTTTACGACGCTGACCTGCCGGAATACAACGTGGCGGTTGACCGCTATGCAGACTGGGTGGTGGTTCAGGAATACGCCCCGCCGAAAACCATTGATGCGCAAAAAGCGCGTCAGCGTATGCTGGATGTGATTGCGGCCACCATCGCCGTACTCGGCATTTCGCCAAACAAGCTGGTGCTGAAAACCCGTGAGCGTCAGAAAGGCAAAAACCAGTATCAGAAGATGGGCGAGAAGGGCGACTTCATCGAAGTGGGCGAATATAATGCGCGCCTGTGGGTTAACCTGACCGATTACCTTGATACCGGTCTGTTCCTCGATCACCGCATCGCCCGCCGCATGCTGGGACAGATGAGCAAGGGCAAAGACTTCCTGAACCTGTTCTCCTATACCGGCAGCGCCAGCGTTCATGCAGGGCTTGGTGGGGCGCGTAGTACCACCACGGTCGATATGTCCCGTACTTATCTGGAGTGGGCAGAGCGCAACCTGCGTCTTAACGGCTTAACCGGTCGTCAGCATCGCCTGTTACAGGCCGACGTGCTGGGCTGGCTGCGCGATACCGACGAGCAGTTTGATCTGATCTTTATCGATCCGCCGACCTTCTCTAACTCCAAGCGTATGGAGGATAGCTTTGACGTTCAACGCGATCACCTGCGCCTGATGACCGACCTGAAGCGTCTGCTGCGTAAAGGCGGCACCATTATGTTCTCGAATAACAAGCGCGGATTCCGCATGGATCACGACGGCCTGGCCGAACTGGGACTTAAAGCACAAGAAATCAGCCAAAAAACGCTGTCTCAGGACTTTGCCCGTAACCGTCAAATCCACAACTGCTGGCTGATCTCCGCGGTCTGAAAGGAAAAATAAATGTCTTTAATTAGTATGCACGGCGCGTGGCTCTCTTTCAGCGACTCACCGCTTCTCGATAATGCAGAGCTGCATATCGAAGATAACGAGCGCGTCTGTCTGGTCGGCCGTAACGGCGCAGGTAAATCGACGCTGATGAAAATCCTCAACCGTGAGCAGGGGCTGGACGACGGCCGTATTGTTTACGAGCAGGATCTGGTCGTCTCTCGTCTGCAACAGGATCCGCCGCGTAACGTTACCGGCAGCGTGTACGATTTTGTGGCTGAAGGAATTTCAGAGCAGGCGGAATACCTCAAGCGCTACCACGAGATTTCGCATCTGGTCATGACCGACCCGAGCGACAAAAATCTCAACGAGCTGGCAAAAGTGCAGGAGATGCTCGATCACCACGGCCTGTGGCAGCTGGAAAACCGCATTAACGAAGTGCTGGCTCAGCTTGGCCTGGAAGCGGATATGGAGCTGTCGGCGCTCTCCGGCGGCTGGCTGCGTAAAGCCGCGCTGGGCCGTGCCCTGGTGAGCGGGCCCAGGGTACTGCTGCTGGACGAACCAACGAACCACCTGGATATCGAAGCGATTGACTGGCTGGAAGGGTTCCTGAAAACTTTCAATGGCACCATTATCTTCATCTCCCACGACCGTTCGTTCATCCGCAACATGGCCACGCGCATTGTCGACCTCGACCGCGGCAAGCTGGTGACCTATCCGGGCGATTACGATACCTATCTGCTGGAGAAAGAAGAGAACCTGCGCGTGGAAGAGCTGCAAAACGCCGAGTTCGACCGCAAGCTGGCGCAGGAAGAGGTATGGATCCGTCAGGGCATCAAGGCGCGTCGTACCCGTAATGAAGGCCGCGTTCGCGCCCTGAAGGCGATGCGCCGCGAACGTAGCGAACGCCGTGAAGTCATGGGTAGCGCCAAAATGCAGGTGGAAGAGGCGTCCCGCTCGGGCAAGATTGTCTTCGAAATGGAGAACGTGAATTATTCGGTTGACGGCAAAGTGCTGGTGAACGATTTCTCCGCACAGGTTCAGCGTGGCGACAAAATTGCGCTTATTGGTCCAAACGGCTGCGGCAAAACCACGCTGTTGAAACTGATGCTGGGCCAGTTGCAGGCAGACAGCGGTCGTATTCACTGTGGTACCAAGCTGGAAGTAGCGTACTTTGACCAGCATCGCGCAGAGCTGGATCCGGACCGTACGGTGATGGACAACCTCGCAGAGGGTAAACAGGAGGTGATGGTTAACGGCAAGCCGCGTCACGTGCTGGGCTACCTTCAGGACTTCCTGTTCCACCCAAAACGCGCCCTGACGCCTGTGCGCGCGCTGTCCGGCGGTGAGCGTAACCGTCTTTTACTGGCGCGCCTGTTCCTGAAACCCAGTAACTTACTGATTCTCGATGAACCGACGAACGATCTGGATGTCGAAACGCTGGAACTGCTGGAAGAGTTGATTGATGGCTATCAGGGAACCGTGATGCTGGTCAGCCACGATCGTCAATTTGTCGATAACACCGTGACCGAGTGCTGGATCTTCGAAGGCGAAGGACGCATCGGTCAATATGTGGGCGGCTATCATGACGCGCGTGGACAGCAATCGCAGTCGCTGGCGCAAAAACAGGCGAAGACCAAAAATGTCGCTGAACCTGTTGTTGTGAAAGCAGAAACTGTCAAAAAGTCTCCTGCTAAAATGAGCTATAACTTGCAGCGCGAGCTGGAAGGGCTGCCGCAGCGTCTGGAAGAGCTGGAAGCGGCACTGGAAGCACTGCAAATTCAGGTCGCTGATGCGTCATTCTTTACGCAGCCTCACGACTATACTCAGAAAGTATTGGCTGAACTCTCCCAGGCCGAGCAGGCGCTGGAAGAGGCATTTGAGCGCTGGGAGTACCTTGAGTCTCTGAAAAACGGCGCATAAACAGGGATAATCTATGTGTGACCAGCACCATGCCGATCGGCATATTTTATGCTCGCAATGCGATATGCTCGTGGCGTTGCCAGAGCTTGGTCACGGACATAAGGCTGCCTGCCCGCGCTGCGGAGCTACGCTGACGACCGAGTGGGACGCGCCAAGGCAGCGTCCTACGGCTTACGCGCTGGCAGCCCTGTTCATGTTACTGCTCTCCAATCTCTTCCCTTTCATCTCTATGAAAGTGGGTGGGATGGTAAGCCAGGTGGAGTTACTGGAAATTCCAGGCGTGATGTTCTCGGAAGATTACGCCAGCCTTGGCACCTTCTTTCTTCTGTTCGTGCAGATAGTCCCGGCTTTTTGCCTGGTCGTCATTCTGCTACTGGTCAATCGCGTCAGGATGCCCACCGCCCTTAAAATCAAACTCGCGCGGATCCTGTTCCAGCTGAAAAGCTGGGGGATGGCGGAAATTTTTCTGGCGGGTATCCTGGTCAGCTTCGTGAAGCTGATGGCCTACGGCGATGTGGGGATTGGCAGTAGCTTTATTCCGTGGTGTCTGTATTGCGTGCTGCAACTGCGCGCTTTCCAGTGCGTGGACCGACGCTGGACCTGGGACGATATTGCCCCGGCACCGACGCTCTCGCAGACGGTAAAGGTGGGCGTACCGGGTATCCGTCAGGGGCTGCGCTCCTGCTCCTGCTGCACCGCCGTGCTGCCCGCGGATGTCGAGGTGTGTCCCCGCTGTGAAACAAAAGGTCACGTCCGACGCAAAAATAGCCTGCAATGGACCATGGCGCTGCTGGTGACCTCTGTCATGCTTTATCTGCCCGCCAATATTTTGCCGATCATGATCACTGATCTGCTCGGCGACAGAATGCCCTCGACCATCCTTGCCGGGGTGATTTTGCTGTGGAGCGAAGGGTCATACCCTGTTGCAGGCGTCATATTTCTCGCCAGCATTATGGTTCCGACCTTAAAGATGATTGCCATTGCCTGGCTTTGCTGGGATGCAAAAGGGCACGGTAAGCGTGACAGTGAGCGCATGCATCTGATTTATGAGGTCGTGGAATTTGTTGGCCGCTGGTCGATGATTGACGTGTTCGTGATTGCGGTTCTCTCAGCGCTGGTGCGTATGGGTGGGCTGATGAGTATTTATCCCGCTATGGGAGCGCTGATGTTTGCTTTGGTCGTCATTATGACCATGTTTGCGGCCATGACCTTCGACCCTCGTTTATCGTGGGATCGTGAGCCCGATTCAAGCCATGAGGAAGAGTAAGAGCATGGAAAATAAGAGTGGAGAGGCTAAAGTGCAGAAGGTCAGAAACTGGTCGCCGGTGTGGATTTTCCCCATCGTGACCGCGCTGATCGGTGCATGGATCCTGTTTTATCATTACAGCCATCAGGGACCGGAAGTCACGCTAATTACCACCAATGCAGAGGGAATTGAGGGCGGAAAAACCACCATCAAGAGCCGCAGCGTGGATGTGGGTGTCGTGGAAAGCGCGACCCTGACGGATGATTTAACCCATGTTGAAATTAAGGCCCGCCTGAATGCTGGCATGGAAAAACTGCTCCATGAAGATTCCGTTTTTTGGGTGGTGAAACCGCAGGTCGGAAGAGAAGGGATCAGCGGCTTAGGGACGCTATTGTCAGGGGCTTACATTGAACTCCAGCCCGGCAATAAAGGCGCCCAGCCAGCAAACTATCAGTTGCTGGATTCACCGCCGCTTGCGCCACCGGATGCAAAAGGGATCCGCGTCATTCTGGACAGCAAAAAAGCGGGCCAGCTCTCGCCGGGCGATCCGGTGCTGTTCCGTGGGTATCGTGTCGGTTCGGTTGAAACGAGCACCTTCGATCCGCAAAAACGGACCATCAGCTATCAGCTATTTATCAATGCGCCTAATGACCGACTGGTGACCAGTAACGTTCGTTTCTGGAAAGACAGTGGGATCGCTGTGGATCTCACCTCTGCGGGGATGCGCGTTGAGATGGGTTCACTCACCACGCTGTTTGGTGGGGGCGTCAGTTTTGACGTGCCGGAAGGTATAGATCTGGGACAACCGGTGGCGGAAAAAACCGCCTTCAGATTGTTTGACGATCAAAAAAGCATTCAGGATGCGCTCTATACCGATCACATCGATTATCTGATGTTCTTTAAGGACTCTGTACGCGGCTTGCAGCCAGGAGCGCCAGTTGAGTTCCGCGGTATTCGTCTGGGTACAGTGGGGCAAGTGCCTTACTTTGTTCCGGGACTCAAGCAAATGCTTGATGATGATTATCGTATTCCGGTGCTGATACGCATTGAGCCTGAGCGTTTAATTAACCAGATTGGTGAGGATCAGGATATTGGGGAGCATATCAGCGACCTGATGAATCGCGGTCTGCGTGGCTCGCTGAAAACCGGCAATCTGGTGACAGGGGCGTTGTATGTCGATATGGACTTCTATCCAAAAGCGCCACCTATGACGGGAGTCCGTGAATTTGGCGGCTACAAAATCATTCCTACGGTCAGCAGTGGCCTGGCGCAGATCCAACAGCGTCTGATGGAAACGCTGGATAAGATCAACAATCTGCCGCTGAATCCAATGCTTGAGGCTGCGACGGGATCACTGCATCAGAGCCAGGCGACGATGCAACGTCTGCAAACCACCCTGGATAATATCAACAAGATCACGGCCAACCAGTCCATGCAGCAGCTGCCGCAGGATATGCAGAAAACGTTGCGTGAACTGAATCGCAGTATGCAGGGCTTCCAGCCGGGCTCAGCGGCCTACAACAAGATGGTGGCGGATATGCAACGTCTTGATCAGGTTTTACGCGAGCTACAGCCCGTTCTGAAAACGCTCAATGAAAAGAGCAACGCGCTGGTGTTTGAAGCGAAAGATAAAAAGGATCCTGAGCCTAAGAGGGCGAAACAATGAAAAAATGGCTAATCATCGCAGGCGCACTGGTATTAACGGCCTGTAGCTCTGGAAACGATAACAAAAGCTACTACCAGCTGCCGTTAAGCGCGCAGTCGGGGGCGCAGAGCAGCGCCTCGCAGGGCAGCCGTCTGCTGTGGGTTGAGCAGGTTGCCGTGCCAGATTACCTGGCGGGCAACGGGGTGGTCTACCAGACCAGCGATGTGCAGTATGTAATCGCCAACAATAACCTGTGGGCCAGCCCGCTGGATCAGCAGCTACGCAATACGCTGGTGGCGAATCTGAGCAGCCAGCTCCCCGGTTGGGTCGTTGCCTCGCAGCCTCTGGGAAGCGATCAGGACACTCTGAATGTTAACGTGACGGGATTCCATGGCCGCTATGATGGTGCCGTTGTTATCAGCGGGGAGTGGCTGCTGAATCACCAGGGTCAGCTGATTAAGCGTCCTTTCCATCTTGAACTCAAGCAGCAGAAAGATGGCTATGACGAAATGGTGAAAGTACTTGCGCAGGGATGGGCACAGGAGTCGGCTACTATAGCAAGAGAGATTTCCCGCCTGCCATAAGTAAAATTCATCGACGAAAGCCGCACTCAGCTTCTTGCTGATTGCGGCTTTTTTTTCGTTTTACGTTCAGGTTGTTACTTGTCCCGCATCACACTTTTTGTACAAACGATCTTCCATGTAGCTCACAAATATGACACCCGTATGAATTTTGAACGTTGACGCTGACGCAGATTCGGGGTATTCGTTAACTGTGCTTGCACATATTGCAACCACTGTTTTCTTTCCACCAGACAAAAGAATGAGGGAAACGAGGCATGAAGAGACAGAAACGAGATCGCCTGGAAAGGGCTCATCAACGTGGTTATCAGGCTGGCATCGCCGGACGTTCTAAAGAAATGTGTCCCTATCAGGCCCTGAATCAAAGGTCCCAATGGCTAGGGGGCTGGCGAGAAGCCATCGGAGACAGGGCAGTACTTGCTTGATACCGTCTCTTTAAAAAGAAACCTCCGCAATGCGGAGGTTTCGCCTTTCTGGAAGGGGCTAAAAGCTGTTATCAGAAAGCGGAGGTATCCTGGAACAGACCCACTTTCAGGTCGTTCGCGGTATAGATCAGACGACCATCAACCAGCACTTCACCGTCCGCCAGGCCCATAATCAGACGGCGGTTAACGATGCGTTTGAAATGGATACGGTAGGTGACTTTCTTCGCGGTAGGCAGAACCTGACCGGTGAATTTCACTTCGCCTACGCCCAGCGCACGGCCTTTGCCTTCACCGCCAAGCCAGCCCAGATAGAAGCCAACCAACTGCCACATGGCATCGAGGCCCAGGCAGCCAGGCATTACCGGATCGCCAATAAAGTGGCAACCGAAGAACCACAGGTCCGGGTTGATATCGAGTTCTGCTTCTACGTAACCCTTATCAAAGTTGCCGCCGGTTTCGGTCATTTTCACGACACGGTCCATCATCAGCATATTTGGGGCTGGTAACTGCGGGCCTTTCGCGCCAAACAGTTCACCGCGACCAGAGGCAAGAAGGTCTTCTTTAGTATAGGATTCGCGTTTATCTACCATGTTCTCAGTAAGCCTTATTTTAGTGAAGGACGCAGGATAGCTAACACGTGTACGCTGAACAAGTCCGATCAGTTCGCACTAAACCAACTTAACCAGCGTAACGGCCACGGATAACGATGACGAGCATCCTGCTGTGTCGCCTGAGCTATACGTTCCTGAATGGTCTGCATCAGGGTTGTCTGGCCTTCGCCGTCCCAGACCAGGTTTGTCAGTAAGGGTAGTGCATCCTCAACCCCTTCGATGGCCCAGACGGTGAATTGTTCCTGCTCTACCGCATCCAGAATCGCCTGGCTCAGGCTCAAATGGCGAGCGTTAGGTGCCGGAATTATCACGCCCTGTTTGCCGTTTAAACCGCGCTGCTGGCAGATTGCGAAGAAGCCTTCGATTTTCTCATTCAGTCCGCCCACCGGTTGGGCACGGCCAAACTGATCCACGGACCCGGTAATCGCAATATTCTGGTTAATCGGCACGTCTGCAAGCGCGCTGATCACGGCGCACAGCTCCGCCATTGAGGCGCTGTCGCCGTCGACTTCACTGTAGGACTGCTCAAAGGTCAACGAGGCAGAGAAGGGGAGCTGCTGCTCGAGCTGAAGTTCAGACATCAGGAATGCCTGCATGATCATCATGCCTTTGGCATGAATGTTTCCGCCCAGTTCGGCCTTGCGTTCGATATCGGTAAATTCGCCGTCACCAATGTGTACGACACAGCTGATACGGGAAGGCTCACCAAAGGCGCGTGGGTGCCCGGGGAACTCGATGACGGACAAGGCATTGATTTGCCCGATACGTTCGCCTTCGGTCTCCACCAGAATCTGTTCAAGCAGAATTTCATCCTGCATACGGTCAGCAAGATAGCCTTCGCGCCATTCACGCTGGGCCAGCATCTGGCTCAGTTGCTCACCGTTGAACGTACCGTTGCCGCTGATAACGCCCACTTCACGCAGCTGTTTGCCGATCCAGAGCGGACAGAGCGGCAGGGTTTCCTGATCGCCGGTGTAGCGTACGGCCTCTCGGATTAAGCCCGGCCACGCATCCTCGGCAGGTGAGGGCAGCGCGAAACGTTCCGCCACGGCCATAACCCACTGACACCACTGCGCCATGTCATCGGCATCTGCAATCTGAATATTGTCTTCAAATTCGCTGTAAACCGCCTGCTCCGCGAGTTCTGGCTCCATTTCCTGGAAGTCAGCCAGGGATTCACGGTCACCCGTCAGCACGACGGTCAGCGACAGCGGCATAGACGGAATGGAAACAGGCAGAGGACGTGACTCGTCGAAGCCTACCCAGTCAAAACGTTGCTGCGTCACCACCGTTTTCAGGCGCATCCACAGCAGCGGCTGCGCAAGCAGTGTGCGAAGGGAGATGAGCAATACGCCGCCATTTGCGCGGTGTACCAGCCCGGGTTGCAGTGAAACATCGCCATTGAACTGACGAAGGCAGCCGAACAACTGTTCTGCTTCCACCCAGTTGGCGGTGATCACCTCGCCTTTTGCAGCGAACAATCCATCTGCCTGCGTGGCAGGTTCGAATGTCACGTCGCGACCGGCAATATGATACTGACCACCAAAAACGGCATTCGTTTTTGGCTGCAACTGGCGCATGGCATCACCGAGAAGCGTCAGATACTCGGCTTCTTCCGGGGCTTTGAGCAGCATGAAAGGAGATGTAGCCCATGGGGATGACATCTGCTCCAGCGCGTAATGCAAACGCGGTTGTGTCTCGCTAAGTATGAATTTGTGTTCTTTTGTGAGGTCTGGCTGTGCAAACAGCTCCTGATAGCTCTCGGTATCCGGAACCAGGTCACGCCATGCAAGTTTCGTAATGGTCAAAGTTGATGTTTTTTAGTCAGAAGTAAAACCGTGGAGTATACCGTAAGCGGCGCACTCTGCCCAATCAGGATTAGGGTTTTCGTCATGCGGATCGCCTGCGACGTTTCACAGGATATGATTTCTTTTCAGCAGATTGCCAAAAAACTGATATTCTGAACAGAGTTACACGGTAACACTGAGATCGCAATGAAATATCAACAACTGGAAAACCTCGAAAGCGGCTGGAAATGGAAGTACCTGGTCAAAAAGCACCGTGAAGGGGAGCTGATCACCTGCTACATCGAAGCCAGCGCGGCACAAGAAGCTGTGGATATGTTGCTGACCCTCGAAAACGAACCGGTACAGGTCAACGGCTGGATCGAGAAACACATTAATCCGGCCTTGTTAAACCGGATGAAGCAAACTATCCGAGCTCGTCGTAAACGGCATTTCAATGCCGAGCATCAGCACACCCGTAAGAAATCCATCGACCTGGAATTCATGGTCTGGCAGCGTCTGGCCGGGCTTGCGCAACGGCGCGGGAAAACCCTGTCGGAAACGGTGGTGCAGCTGATTGAAGATGCCGAGCACAAAGAGAAGTATGCCAGCCAGATGTCGACGTTGAAAAACGATCTACAGGCACTGTTAGGTAAAAAATAAGCTTTTTAATTTTCTTCAGATAATAAAAAACCCCGCATGGCGGGGTTTTTTTATAAGACGATAACTTATGCCGCAGGCTGAGTTACAACGTCTTTGATACCTTTAACTTCGATCTCTACGCGACGATCTGGTGCCAGGCAGTCGATCAGTGCAGCGCGTGGTTTCACGTTGTCACAGGTAGAACCGGTAACTGGGTTAGATTCGCCCATACCACGTGGGGAGATCTTGTTAGCTGGGATACCTTTAGATACCAGGTAATCAACTACAGACTGAGCACGTTTCTCAGACAGACCCTGGTTGTAAGCGTCAGAACCGATACGGTCGGTGAAGCCCAGAACCACTACAGAACCGTCTTTAGGATCCAGGTTGCTCAGCTGGGTGTACAGCTGATCCAGTGCCTGCTGACCTTCTGGTTTCAGGGTAGCTTTGTTGAAGTTGAACAGAACGTCAGACTTCAGAGTGAAGTGCTTGGTCTGTACTTCTGGCGCTGGAGCCGGAGCTGGAGCTACGACTGGCGCATCTTCCTGCTGACCGAAACGGTAAGAAACACCAACGCTCAGCATGCCGTTGTCTGGACGAACACCAACGGTAGCACCGTCACCGATGTTGTTAACCCACTGGTATTCCAGACGGGTAGCGATGTCACGGGTCATTGCCCACTCAACGCCACCAGCGAATACTGGGGAAACACCAGTGTCGTGGTCGTCACCAGCGATGCTGTTGCTGGAGTCTGCACGCCATACCATGCCGCCCAGACGGGTGTACACGTCCAGATCGTCAGTTACTGGGTAACCCAGTTTAGCGGTCAGCTGTACGCCTTGAGCTTTGAAAGCGCCATTTACTTTGTCGCCTTTGTAAGGCATACGACCTAACCAGTCGTAACCCATTTCAAAGCCAACATACGGGTTAACCTGATAGCCACCGAACGCACCTGCACCCAGCTGGCTCTCGTGAGTAGGGCCATCGTTGTTCAGGCTGCTGTTGTACCAACCGGTGTCATGGAACTGAGACCAGCCCAGTTTACCACCTGCATACCAGGTATTATCTTTCGGAGCGGCCTGCGCTACGGTAGCGAAGCCAGCCAGTGCCACTGCAATCGCGATAGCTGTCTTTTTCATTTTTTGCGCCTCGTTATCATCCAAAATTTGCCATGAATATCTCCATCGGAGGAATCACGGTTAAATCCTTCACCGGGGGGCGTGGTCAAATATAAACCTACCGATATCTTCGGCTTAGGCCGAGCACCCCTGGCGATGTAAAGTCTACAACGTAGCTGAAAACTTACAAGTGTGAAGTCCGTCAGGCATATGAAAAAAAAAGTTCCGTATACCTAATATTTAACAATTTTTGAACGAATTTTGTGCAGTAAAATTAACGAGAACCGCGTCAGACAAGCCTTGCCGCAGTTTTGGCGCGTTGAACTTTTTTTGCATACTGCGGTCGAAAAAAATTCCAGGAAAACTCTTAAAATGACTCAATGGTACACATTTGAGTGAATTTTTAGCCCGGGATGTTGTCCTCTGCGATAGGAATCTCCACGAACTGGCCGCATGATGAAACCCATCGCGTTACCTTCTTCAGCCGCTTCAGTCAGACGCAAATGTTCCTCTTGCGACAGATCCTCAGGCAACCACCCAATCACGACGCTATAGTTCCCGGTACGTAATGCCCGGACCATCGACTCGACCGTATCGCAAGGGGAGAGTTGATTAATCTGCATCACCTTCGCTAACGGCAGCCCAGCCGACTGAACCCATTCGCGACTTAATTTTTGCTGTGGCGTCAGCCAGAGCTGCCAGCGAGACTGTTGCCCGAGCTGCTGCAAAAGCGGCAGGAGTAAGAGTTGTGTCAACAGCGGCTGGTCTTCACGGTAAACCACTTCACTGATAAGCCCTGTCGATTCACGCCCGATAGAATTCTGCGCAGCATTGCCTGCGGCAGAAGTAGAAGGTGTTAAGTGATTTGCATAGCCTGAAGTGTACATATTCATTCCAGCCCTGTAGTTACTGTATGGATATACAGTAACCCCTGTATGCATAAAGATCAACCTCATTTTCGGAAAGCGACTCGCAAATTTCATCGATTCCTGGTGAACCTGAAAAAATCATCTTGCCCAACGGCAATAAGTTGCCTATTTTCCTGCTAACGGATCCGTTAGTAAGAAATATCGTGGTTACTGTATGATTTTTAATGGAATTATCATGAAAAAGATATCTTATGAACGGATTTATCAATCTCAAGAATACCTCTCTCCGCTGGGTGAAATTCATCATCGCGCCCTGTTTGGCGGTTATACCCTGGCCGTGGATGAAGCGGTATTCGCGATGGTGTCTGACGGTGAGCTTTACCTTCGCGCCTGTGAGCAAAGTGCAAAATACTGTGTAAAAAACGCCTCTTCTTTTCTGACCCTGATGAAACGAGGACGTCCTGTGCTGCTTAATTACTACCGTGTGGATGAAGGTCTGTGGCAAAACAGGGAAAAACTGCTTCAGCTCTCCTCGTTTGCGCTCGATGCCGCCAGGAAAGAGCGCTACCAGCGCCATCAGCGTAACCGGCTTAAAGATCTGCCGAACCTGACCTTTCAGATTGAGGTCCTGCTTCTGGAGGCGGGCATTACTAATGAAGAGACGCTACGACAGTTGGGGGCGAAGACGAGCTGGCTGAAAATGCGCTCTAAGAATAAAGCGCTGAGTATCCGGGTATTGTTCGCGCTTGAAGGCGCGATTGAAGGATTACATGAAGCGGCACTCCCGGCGGATATTCGCCGGGAGCTTACGGAGTGGTTTAATGCGCTGCCTGAGTCGCAGGGCCATCATTCCGCCAGGTAGCGATCTGCTGTCGCAGCCGACAAATTTCCGGCAGCAAAGCGATAAGCAGGCCAATTTGCTGAAGGACCAGTGGAGCTTTGTTGTCGGTGCCTGGATCAAGGTGTGCGATACGTTGCACCAGTTCATCCAGTGCCTGGTGAACCCGTGGCTCATCCGCAGGTTGATGATGAAGCGCATCATCAACGTAGCAAACGGCATCGTCCAGCAGTGCCAGGATGCCCGGATTCGTCAGTTTCTCTCGGTGGGCGCCAAGGGTAGAGATATAGCTGGTGAACGTGTGGTTCAGACACAGCAGGCGGAAGGCTGTCTCCCGGATTTCTGCCGTGGCGCGCGGCTCAGTTGACATATTCGAGACAACGGAAGCCAGCTCTGCATCAGTGTTATGCGCATCGCGACGGGCAATCCGATAGGCCAGACGGTTATCGCGACCCTGATGGTATTGCTCAAGTATGGCGTCCAGATAGCGGCAGTTGGCGTTCATTGCTCTGTCGGACACGCGCGGTAAATTTCGGAAACGCCAGTCCGGCCAGATAAAGCTCACCGCCGCCCAGGCGATGGCGCAGCCGATAAGCGTGTCGATCACACGGGGGAGGGCCACTTCAAAGCCTTCACCCAGCAGATTGAAGCAGAGCAGAACCAGCAGCGTGATGAACATCGTGGCGTGGGCATACTGCACATTGCGGAAGGCGAAGAACAGTACCCCGGTAATCACAATCAGGATCAGTTGCCCTTCTACTGAGGGTACAAAATAGAGCACCGGCAGCCCGATGGCGACCCCGACTAACGTCCCGACAATACGCAGCGCGAGTCGATGGCGGGTAGCGTTATAGTTCGGCTGGCAGACGAACAGGCTGGTCAGCAGGATCCAGTAGCCGTGGTGCAATCCTGTTATCTGGATAAACGCGTAGCCAACGCACAGTACCAACGACATCCTTACCGCATGGCGAAAGAGGGCGGATTCCGGCGTAAAATGACGGCTCAGGCGCAGCCATATATCGCTGAAACCGTTGAGACTGTCGTCGGCAAGCTGGTTGTCAGCGTCATTGCCCGGCATCGCCATCGCCTGTTCAGACTCAATGGTGGCGAGCTGAGCATCGATGGCTCTCAGGTTGTTGAGCAGGAATCCCAGGGCTTTGAACTGTTCCGGCGAAGTTCCACTGGCCTGAACGCGATCGAGCGCCGCATCCAGGTGGCTGAATGCGCGTTCAAAGCGAGGATCGTGCTGATAGGGCGTGCGCAGCAGTATTGAGCGCGCAAGTTGCTGGCAGGCCTGAGACTGCATCGACAGCAGACGCTGGAAACGGAACATCACGTCGCTGTAGCGGAATTTCTCGCGCAGATCAGCGTACTGTACATGCGAGGAGCTGGCGCGCTCGTGAATATCCTGGGCAACAAAGTAGTAGTGCAGGGTGCGCCGGGTACCGCGCTGACCGCGATCGCCGCGCAGACGGGTGAGCAGAGACGCTTTGGTCTGATTCAGCGTGGCGACCAGTTGGCCATTTGCCAGCGCCAGATCGTACAGGGGCGCCTGGCTGTCCTCTTCGATATCCGGATCAAACAGCCGGGATTTCAGCTCCAGATAGTGGGCCAGCTGTTCGTAACTGCGGGCAATGTTGTCCTGTAAGGCACGAACCGGAAAAATAAGATGCCCGGTTAAGGTCAGCAGGTTATACCAGATAGCGCCCAATAGCAGCAGGACCGGTTGCTGATACCACTGATCGTAAAGAGAGACGCCCAGCATGGTGTAAATGGCAATCAGCAGGGCGCCAAACGCGATAGTGGCGTAGCGTTGCCCGAGGCCGCCGAGCAAAATGAAGCCGCTGGTGGACACCGTCAGCCCTAAGGCAAACAGCCAGGGCCACGGGAAAAGCAGCTCAACGGAGGCGGAAGCAATAAAGAAGCAGACCAGCGTGATGACCAGATTACGCAAACGACCGGCCAGGCGGTCGTCGAGATCCGCCAGCGCGCCGGCCACCACCCCAAGCGTGAGGGGGATGGTGAGCTTCACATCATTCAGCCACCACGGCAGAGCGACGGTGCCGCAGAGGGCGATAAATATCCTGACGTTATACAGCCAGTTACTGTTCCATGTATAGCGACGAAGCAGGGGGCTTAGCATGAGAGCGGCCAGTCCTTATTACTGAAAACGACGACGGGCATTGGCTTCACGCGCGGCTTGCGCCACTTCGACCGGAACAACTCGGCGTCCTACCGGCCACAGGGCGATGGTAGCAATTTTGAAATTAGCGAGGCCAACCGGAATGCCAATAATCGTAATGCACTGGGCGATACCGGCGAAGATATGCATCAGACACAGCCACCAGCCAAAGAAGATTAGCCATAAAATATTCAGCAGCGTGCCGCCGGTATTCATCAGGGCATTTTTTCTTTCCGGCTCCAGTTCATCCACGTGCACGGCTTCATTTCCATAAGGAACGAGGGACAGTTTGGTGATTTCCCAGCAGGAGCGCGTCAGCGGAAGGGTGAAGATAAGCACGATGCTCACCAGGGTGGCAAAAAGCCAGGAAAGGGTGGTGGCAAAACCGCCAAGGACAAAATTCAACACATTCAGAACGGTACGCATAAACCCTCATTTCCTTCGATATGATTAACGCCCGGTGATTGTAACGTTTTTTTGGGCTGGAGCACCTTAAAACTGGCAGTTAAACTGTCTGACAAATTATGACCTCGTGGATCCGGCAGGATATGGAACTGAAAGCAACTTCAATGGGCAAACGCCTGGCGCAGCACCCTTACGACAAGGTTGTGCTTCTTAATGCGGGAGTGAAAGTCTCCGGTGAACGCCACGAATACCTTATTCCGTTTAATCAGCTACTGGCCATTCACTGTAAACGAGGGCTGGTATGGGGGGAGCTGGAGTTCGTTTTACCGGCAGAGAAAGTGGTGCGACTCCACGGGACCGAGTGGGCGGAAACCCAACGCTTCCACCATCATCTGAACATGCGCTGGCACCAGTGGAGCCAGGAGATGAGCGTGATTGCCGCACAGGTGCTGCATCAGGTGCTGGACGATATCGCGCTAAGCAATACGCAGCAGAAGTGGCTGACGCGCCAGCAAACCGCCGGGCTTCAGCAAAAAATCACCCAGGCGCTGACGGCATTGCCTTTACCGGTGGCGCGGCTTGAGGAATTTGATAACTGTCGCGATGCGTGGCGGAAGTGTCAGGCCTGGCTTAGCGATATCGAGAAAAGCCGTCTGGCGCATAACCAGGCCTGGACTGAGGCGATGCTTACGCAATATGCCGATTTCTTCAGTACGGTGGAATCATCGCCCCTCAATCCTGCCCAGGCGCGCGCAGTGGTGAATGGCGAGCACTCTTTACTGGTGCTGGCAGGCGCAGGGAGCGGCAAAACGTCGGTTCTGGTGGCGCGCGCGGGCTGGCTTCTGACAACGGGCGAGGCAGTTGCCGACCAGATTTTGCTGCTGGCTTTTGGTCGCAAGGCGGCGCAGGAGATGGATGAGCGCATTCAGGCGCGTTTGCATACCCAGGATATCTCGGCGCGCACGTTCCACTCCCTCGCTTTACACATCATTCAACAGGGCAGCAAAAAAGTCCCTGTTGTCAGCAAGCTGGAGAATGATGCTCAGGCTCGCCAGGCGCTGTTTATCAAGGCATGGCGTCAGCAGTGCAGTGAAAAAAAGGCGCAGGCGAAAGGTTGGCGTCAGTGGCTTGAAGAGGAACTCAACTGGGAGGTGCCGGAGGGCAGCTTCTGGCAGGATGAAAAGCTGGCGCGCCGGCTGGGCTCTCGTCTCGACCGGTGGGTAAGCCTGATGCGCATGCACGGCGGCTCTCAGGCGGAGATGATAGAAAGCGCACCGGAAGCGATCCGCGCCGTGTTTTCTAAGCGGGTAAAGCTAATGGCGCCGATGCTGAAAGCGTGGAAAACCGCGCTGAAAGACGAAAACGCGGTCGATTTTTCCGGGCTAATCCATCAGGCCATTATCATTCTGGAGAAAGGGCGCTTCGTCAGTCCGTGGAAACACATTCTGGTGGATGAGTTTCAGGATATTTCGCCGCAGCGCGCTGCGCTGCTTTCGGCGCTGCGGGCGCAGAATAAACATACGTCGCTGTTTGCCGTGGGCGATGACTGGCAGGCTATCTACCGCTTCAGCGGGGCGCAACTTTCCCTCACAACGGCCTTCCATCACTATTTTGGGGAAGGCGATCGCAGCGATCTGGACACCACCTACCGCTTCAACTCGCGGATTGGTGAAATTGCCAACCGTTTTATTCAGCAGAACCCGCATCAGCTGTCGAAGCCGCTTAACAGCCTGACGTCGGGGGATAAAAAGGCCGTCACGCTGCTGGGGGACGATCAGCTGGAACCGCTGCTGGATAAACTGAGCGGCTATGCGAAACCGGATGAACGGATTCTGGTCCTGGCGCGTTATCACCACCTCAAGCCGACGGCGCTGGAAAAAGCGGCAACGCGCTGGCCAAAACTACAGCTCGATTTTATGACCATGCACGCCAGTAAAGGGCAGCAGGCCGACTACGTAATTGTGGTGGGGCTGAAAGAGGGGAGTGACGGATTCCCGGCACCGGCGCGGGAATCCGTGATGGAAGAGGCGTTATTGCCTGTTCCGGAAGATTTCCCGGATGCAGAGGAGCGGCGTTTACTGTACGTGGCGATAACCCGCGCGCGGCATCGCGTGTGGCTCTTGTTCAACAAAGAGGAGCCGTCGGTGTTTGTCGATATTTTGAAAAGTATTGACGTGCCGGTGGCGAGAAAGCCGTAACGCGCCGGGCAAATTCTGTAGGCCCGGTAAGCGCAGCGCCACCGGGCAAAAAACTACTTCAGTCTCTCCGCAAGATAACGCTGATAATCCGGGATCAAAATCTCCACCGGATCGTTAAACTGCGGCGATTCAATGATGAAATCTGCCGTTGAAAGATTGGTGGCTACCGGAATGTTCCATACCGTCGCCAGACGCAGCAGCGCTTTAACGTCCGGATCATGCGGAACCGCGTTCAGCGGATCCCAGAAGAATATCAGAACGTCAATTTTACCTTCCGAAATCTGAGCGCCGACCTGCTGGTCACCCCCCATCGGGCCGCTCAGCATGGCATTCACTTCCAGACCGGTTTCGCGGTGGATCAGGTTGCCGGTTGTTCCCGTGGCAGAAAGGGCATGATGCTGTAAAAGAGGCTGATGGCGACGAACCCAGTTAAGCAGCATTTGTTTACAGTGATCGTGCGCAACCAGAGCAATGTGCTTGCGCGCCGGAAGTGTGCGTGTTGTCAGTTCCATAATCTTATCCGTGAGGTTACCTCGCTACACGATGACGGGAACTGACTGATGCTGCAAGAGAAAGGACGAAAAAATGTGGCTTACGACGAAGGTTGTCGTTTCGCCCATTGCAGAAAACGGGCGCGCGTGTCCGGATCGGCATTCTGGAACCAGAATTTGAGGCGTTGCTCAGTAAGGGTCTGCGACTGAGGAGGGAGTACATCCAGCTCCGATACGCCCGAAAGCAGGGTACTGTCATCCGCCATCATGGTGGCGAACTGGGGCAGGGAGGCGCGCCTGCTGGCTCTGTTATAGATCTCCGTGTCCGCTTCGTAATCTGTTCCTTTTGGCCTTTTTGTCAGCGCCAGGATATCCAGCTTTACCGGGATGGGCATAGAATCCCCGTCCACCAGCTCAATGCGCGGTGAGGCATCAAATGCCAGTGACTCTTTTTCTGTCTCAAAGTGCGGGAGACGAAAATTGACCTGGCTGATGCGTTGGGTATTAAAGCTGACCACCAGCGGAGGCGAAATGTACACCTGCTGTTCGTTGTCGGCGAGGCGAATCGTCTTTTCAACCCGAAAAACCACCTGATGCGGGCCATTATCCAGCTCGATGCTGTCTGCGCCCCGCAGCAGGGAGCTGGAGACTTTTTTCCCGTCCAGCACCAGCAGGTCAATGTCGGTTGAGAGTCTGAGGGTGGTTGCGAAAACACAAACCGGCATGATTAACGCAACCACAGCCCAGGCAATGCCGGTTTTCATAGCAGACTCCTGTAGACAAACTACCCGGTAAGAATGTATCAAAATTTTTCGATAAACACGTTTACTAACATATAGACATATTTCGCCGTTTTGCCCTCATACTTCTGTATGGGATGCGTGGTTGAGATGTCTGCTTTGACGTACACTTTGAAAAAAACCAGGAGGAACAGCATGAAAGAGAACGACATTGTCGAGATTCTGACGTCCACGCGCACTATCGCGCTGGTCGGCGCGAGCGATAAACCGGATCGCCCAAGCTATCGGGTCATGAAATACCTTCTGGACCAGGGATATCACGTGATCCCGGTCTCGCCGAAGGTGGCGGGGAAAACGCTGCTGGGTCAGCAAGGCTATGCGACGCTCGCGGACGTGCCGGAAAAGGTGGATATGGTGGACGTTTTCCGTAATTCAGAGGCGGCCTGGGGCGTGGCGCAGGAGGCGATTGCCATCGGCGCGAAAACGCTGTGGATGCAGCTGGGCGTAATTAATGAGCAGGCGGCCGTGCTGGCACGCGATGCCGGGCTGAAGGTGGTGATGGATCGCTGTCCGGCAATCGACATCCCCCGTCTGGGGCTGGCAAAATAAAAAAAGCCCGCTTGACGGGCTTTTTTACACCTTTAGTTACGCAGTCTCGGCGCCTGTAACTGTTTGCGGATGGTCTGAGCAAGCTCGTCCATAGTGGGTTGTTCCGGATGCTCATCCTGTAGTTCACCACTCAGCTGCGCTTCGGCAAGATAGGTATGGACAGGCTGACCATCGTCGCCCTCCATAACCACGTGATACCAGGGCGCGGCGCGAAGCTCTGCGTCAACGGCCAGATCGTCTGCTGACGGTTCATCAAGGGAATACTCCGGGTCGATATCCACGACCACACCCAAATATCCAAGCAAGGTGTGGCGGACCTGCTGGCCGATACCGAATTTGCTGGCAATCATAGTCACCTCCCGGGAAACATTACATACACACTATGTGCGGGCAATATTTCTCTTTTCAAGTTACATGACGCGACAGGCAAACCCTTTCAGATACAGCCCTTCCGGGTAGGTAGCGATCACCGGGTGATCGGCGGCCTGACGGAACTGCTCTATAAATTGTACATCACGACCCGCATCTATTGCGGCATCGGCGATGATTTTTTGGAATAAATCTGTCGTCATCAGGCCAGAGCAGGAGAACGTCAGCAGAACGCCACCCGGGTTCAGCAGCTGGATCGCCAGCATGTTGATGTCTTTATAGCCACGGCAGGCGCCCATCAGCTGGCTTTTGTTTTCAACAAACTTCGGCGGGTCCATCACGATGACGTCAAATTTCTCGCCCTGGTCGCGGTATTTACGCAGCAGTTTGAATACGTCGTCGCGCACAAACTCCGCTTTGCTCAGATCCAGCTTATTCAGCTCAACGTTCTGCTTCGCCACGTCCAGCGCTTCCTGTGAGGTGTCGACGCTCACCACCTGAGCACAGCCGCCCATCAGGGCAGAGACCGCAAAGCCGCCGGTATAAGAGAAGCAGTTCAGCACGCGTTTATCGGCAACGTACTGGCGCGTTGCCAGACGGCTGTCACGCTGGTCGAGGTAATAACCGGTCTTATGGCCGCCCTGGATATCCACCAGCAGCTTCATGCCATGTTCTTCGATAGGCAGCAGGGCAGGCGGCAGTTCGCCGGTGACCGGGCCCTGCGTCAGCTCCATGCCCTCTTTTTTACGTACCGCCACGTCGCTGCGGTCGTAAATGGCACATTCCGGGCACAGGGTTTGCAGGGCGCTAATTAGCGCGGCACGCTGGTATTCCGCCCCGGCGCTCAGCAGCTGCAACACCAGGAAATTGCCGAAGCGGTCAATGGTCACGCCCGGCAGCCCGTCGGATTCACCGGCAATCAGACGATAGCTGTCCAGCCCGTCACGCTTTGCCAGCCACTCGCGCCACTGCTGCGCCTGTTGCAGACGACGGACAAAGAAGTCGATATCGATGGCTTCTTCTTTATCGAACGTCCAGACGCGCGCGCGGATCTGAGATGCAGGCGAGTATGCGCCGCGTGCTAACCATTTCCCCTGATGGTCAACAATATCGATGGTTTCACCGAGGCTGGCTTTACCTTCCATGCGGGCAACCGCGCCGGAAAAGACCCAGGGATGGCGGCGCAGTAATGACTTCTCGCGCCCTTTGGCTAACACTAAACGTACACTCATAATTTGCTATTCTGTCGATTCCAATGAAATGGCCGCCATTTTCCCGACTTCAGCGAGGAAATGCAACGCGCCAGTCGGATAAGGAGAAGGATGATGTCAAATGTATGCACCATTGCCTGGGTCCATGGCCTTGTACAGGGCGTCGGATTCCGCTACAGCACCCAGCGCGAAGCCCTTCAGCTCGGACTGACGGGGTATGCGCGTAACATGGATGATGGCAGCGTGGAGGTTGTGGCCTGCGGTGAGGCGGATCGGGTAGAGAAGCTGGTGGCGTGGCTGAAAGCGGGCGGACCGCGCAGCGCGCGGGTTGATAAGGTGCTAACGGAACCGCATCAACCCGGCCGGGAATACGCTGACTTCAGTATTCGCTATTAAATGCATTTTACCGGCTTTGGCAGGCCGGCAATTTTTGTCGCCTGTTTAGCCGGGCCTTTCGGAAACAGGCGATACAGATAACGGCTGTTGCCTTTCTCTTCGCCAAATTTATTCGCCATGGCTTTGACCAGCATGCGGATAGCCGGAGAGGTGTTGAATTCGAGGTAGAATTCGCGCACAAAGCGCACCACTTCCCAGTGTTCCGGGGAGAGGGTAATTCCTTCGTTTTCCGCAATTTTCTCCGCCAGCGCTTCGCTCCACTGGCTGCTCTCTTTCAGATAACCGTCATTATCGGTTTCGATCTCTTTGCCTTCAAAACTCAACATATTCATTCACGCGTTAGTCAAAAACCGCCTCAGTCTACCAAAAAAACAAAGCCCCGCATAAGCGGGGCTTTGTTCACAGCACGGTGAGTTAATCGCGGCTGGCGAAGCCCAGGATACTCAGCAGGCTGACAAAAATATTGTACAGCGACACATACAGGCTCACGGTGGCGCGGATATAGTTCGTCTCACCGCCGTGAATGATGTTGCTGGTTTCATACAGGATTGCGCCGGATGAAATCAGGATAAACACCGCGCTGATTGCCAGATGCAGAGCAGGCAATTGCAGGAAGATGTTCGCCAGCATACCGACCAGCACAATCACGATACCCGCCATCAGCATACCGCCGAGGAAGGACATGTCCTTACGGGTGGTCAGCACGTAGGCCGAGCAGCAGAAGAACACCAGCGCGGTACCGCCCAGCGCCATACCAATCACGTCGCCCATTCCGGCAGACAGATAGGCGTTCAGGATTGGCCCCAGGATGTAGCCCAGGAAGCCGGTGAAGGCGAAAGCGGAGAGAATACCCACCGGTTTATCCGCGGTTTTATAGGTCAGGAACATCAGACCATACATACCCACCAGCGTCAGGATCAGGCCCGGAGAAGGCAGCATCAGTACGGTGCTGGCCGTCGCGGTGATCGCCGAAAACGCCAGCGTCAGGCTGAGCATGAAATAGGTATTGCGCAGCACCTTATGGGTGCTGAGTAGCGATGTGCGGTCGCGTGAAGAAGTAATTATACGATCCATGAGTCACTCTCTTATGACAGATGTAATTAGCGCAAAGAATAGGAAACGGCGCGGCAGACGCAAAGTGGTTTTACCCATCTTTACTCAGCCCCTTAGGGATTATGCTGGTTTTTTATTCTGGTAAAGCCTTTGTACTCAGAATGAAGTGCGGTATGCAAGGCGTATTCAGATCAACCTCTTATAGGTCACTGAAAAATATTGCGTTATTTCCCTAAGGCCGCTAAGAGTTATTTCCGGATCGTCATAAAAACAGACAATAAGGCGAAGGAAATGAAACCACAAACACGCATGCACTTTACGCTCTCTTTGTTAACCGCAGGGGTCCTGTGCGCCAGCACGGCAACCTGGGCGGCTAACGTGCCAGCAGGAACCCAGCTGGCAGATAAGCAGGAACTGGTCAGGAACAACGGCAGTGAACCCGCCTCGCTCGACCCGCATAAAGTCGAAAGCGATGTCGAATTCAATATTATCAGCGATTTATTCGACGGGCTGGTCAGCGTCTCTCCGGCAGGTGAAATTCAGCCGCGCCTGGCGGAGAAATGGGAAAATAAAGATAACACCGTCTGGACTTTCCATCTGCGCCCGGGCATAACCTGGAGCGATGGCACCCCCATCACCGCGGAAGATGTCGTCTGGAGCTGGCAGCGACTGGTCGACCCGAAAACCGTCTCTCCGTATGCCAGCTATCCCGGCAGTATGCGTATCGTCAACGGCACTGATATCGCAGAAGGCAAAAAAGCACCCGAGTCGCTGGGCGTGAAAGCCATCAATGACACCACGCTGGAAGTGACGCTCACCCAGCCAAATGCTGCTTTCCTGGCGATGCTGGCTCACCCGTCTCTGGTGCCGATAGATAAAGTCCTGGTAGGTCGTTTCGGTGATAAGTGGACCAAACCGGAGCACTTCGTCAGCAGCGGGGCCTATAAACTGTCACAGTGGGTGGTGAACGAACGCATTGTGGCGGTGCGAAACCCGAAATACTGGGATAACGCACATACCGTCATCAACAAGGTGACCTATCTGCCCATTTCCTCCGAAGCCGCTGACGTCAACCGCTACAAAGCGGGCGAAATCGACATCGCCTACACGGTGCCGATCAACCAGTTTGCTCAGCTGAAGAAAACGCTGGGGAACGAGCTGGACGTATCGCCGCAGCTTGCCACCTATTATTACGAATTCAACACCACCCGGCCGCCGTTCAGCGACGCCCGCGTGCGTAAGGCGCTGAATCTGGCGCTGGATAAAGATATTATCGCCGGGAAAGTTTTAGGGCAGGGGCAACGCCCGGCATGGCTCATCAGCCAGCCGGATATTGGCGGCGTCAAGTTACAGAACCCTGATTACGCCAGCTGGCCGATGGATAAACGCATTGCCGAGGCGAAAAAACTGCTGGCCGAAGCCGGATTTAACGACAGCCATCCGCTCAGCTTTAATCTCCTTTATAACACCTCGGAATCGCACCAGCGTATTGCGATTGCCGCCAGCTCGATGTGGAAGAAGAACCTCGGCGTAGAGGCGAAGCTGCAAAACCAGGAGTGGAAAACCATGCTTGATACCATGCACACCCATAACTTTGACGCGGTGCGCTACGCCTGGATTGCTGATTACGATGACGCCGCAACCTTCCTGAATAACTTTCGTACCGGCGACAGCCAAAACACCACTCAGTACAGCAATCCGGAATACGATCTGGCTCTGGTGAATGCGGCGAAGGCGAAAACGGCGGAGGAGCGCGGTAAGTTCTACCAGCAGGCAGAAGATCTGCTGGGGCGCGATGTGCCGGCGATCCCTGTCTACCACTACGTGCGCACGCACCTGGTGAAACCGTGGGTAGGGGGCTTCACGCCGGATAAGCTTGGCTACTACTACACCAAAGATATGTACATCAAAAAGCACTAACGATCTGCGGTGGATATTATGCTGGTAAAACGGTCAATCTGTTGTCTATTCAACCGATTAAACGCATTTTGGCTATTTTTAAAGCGAACGAATGCGCGCACCCTTTACAGCGCGCGGTGAGGTGTTTATAGTTCGCCTCACTTAGGAAGCGTGGCCGAGCGGTTGAAGGCACCGGTCTTGAAAACCGGCGACCCGAAAGGGTTCTAGAGTTCGAATCTCTACGCTTCCGCCAAATTCGAAAACCCTGCGATAGCAATATCGCAGGGTTTTTTGCTTTTGTTCTGGCTCTCCGCCATGTTACCCATGTTATAGCTTATCGTGATCCCGGCGTCGGCCTTACAGACCTGAGCTTTTACGCACCAGGTATCCGCGATGTTCGAGGGCGTCAGCACCGCTTCGGGCGCACCCGTGGCTGCGATCTGCCCGGCCTTCAGGAGGATCAGACGCTGGCAATAATTGGCCGCAAGATTGAGATCGTGCAGTGCAACCACCACCGTAAGCGGCAGCTGTGAAACGAGCCGCATCAGCTCCAGCTGGTGCTGAATGTCCAGGTGGTTTGTCGGTTCATCGAGCAACAGCACCTGCGGCTGCTGGGCCAGCGCGCGGGCTATCTGGCTTCGCTGGCGCTCTCCGCCAGACAAAGAGTGCCATCGCCGCTGGCGTAAGCTGCATAACTGCATCAGGCCAATCGCCTGTTCAACCGCAGCCTCATCGTCGCGCGTGGTTCTCTGGAATGTTTTCCGGTAGGGCGTACGCCCCAGCCTGACCATATCCTCAACGGTCAGTTCCCCGTCGACCTCAGCATGTTGCGGGACAAACGCCATGTGCTGCGCCCGTATTTTCAGCGGCATCAAGCCAAGCGTTGTGCCATTAAGCGCAACACGTTCGCTGTGTCGTGGAAACAGCCCGGCGAGGCAGCGCAGCAGCGTCGACTTGCCTGAGCCGTTTGGCCCTAACAGGCCGACAATCTGCCCGGATGGCAGGTCGAGATCGATATCCTTAAGCACCGTCTGCGCCTGTCGGGTTACGGTTAACCCGGCCACTGTTATATTCATGGATGCTCCTTTCGGTTTTGATAAAGCAACGCCACAAAGACGGGGGCGCCCACCAGCGCAGTCACCACCCCGATGGGCAGAACCTGGTGCACGATCAGCGTGCGTGAGACGATATCGGCAAGGATCATAAAGTGGGCGCCGATGAGAAACGTCAGCGGGATCGAGCGGCGATGGCCCGGCCCGCATAGCATGCGCGTCACATGGGGAATGACCAGCCCGACAAACCCCACTGCGCCTGTAGCGCTCACCAACGTGGCGGTGACAACGGCACAGGTCAGCAATAAGACAATACGCACGGCGGTAACCGGGATCCCCAGCGTGGTGGAGACCTCATCCCCGAAGGTGAAGGTGTCCAGCGCCCGGGAAAAGAGCAATACCACCAGTAAACCCGCAAGCGTAACGGCCAGCGCCAGCAGCGCGTCAGGCCAGCGCACGCCGCTCAGACTCCCCATCAGCCAGAACATGACGCTACGGGACTGCTCGGCATTGGCGGACGTGCTGACGACGTACGCGGTCATGGCGTTGAAGAGCTGGGTGCCCGCAATACCGGCCAGCAAAATGCGCGACGGGCTTTCACTCATCCCGTTTGTAATCACCATGATGAGCGCAAAGGCGGCGCAGGAGCCGACAAACGCACCGCTGCTCACGCCAATCACGCTTCCCCCCATGCCGAGAAGCATCACGCAGACGGCCCCCAGCGAGGCGCCCGCGGAAATCCCCAGCAGATAAGGCTCAGCCAGAGGGTTACGCAGGATCGACTGTAACACCAGCCCGCACAGCGCCAGGCCACCGCCGCTGCACGCGGCCATCACTGCCCGGCTCATGCGATATTGCCAGACGATACCCTCCTCCGTTTGTGGCAACGCATAAGAGGTCAAACCCAGTCCGTTGAGGATCGCTTTCCCGGTACTGGCATACGACACCGGCATATCACCGATACTGGCGGCAAAAACCAGCATTAGCGGCAGCGCCATGACGCCTGCTGCCAGTAAACCTTGCTGGCGGCGGTCAAAAGCGAAATGACTCATTGTTCATCCTGGAAAGAAGCCAGCCGATCGCTGATAAGCTCAACCGCATCGACGTTACGTAATGAAGGGTTTAACGACATTGCCGGCACCACAATAATGTGGTTGTTCCTGACCGCAGGCATGTTCTTCGTCACCGGGTCATTACGCAAGAATGCTTTTTTTACTTCAACGTCATCGGCAGGGTAGAGCCTGCGGGACATCCCGGCGATAACAATCACGTCCGGCTGCGACTGGGCAATATGTTCCCAGGTTACAGCCGGCCATTCGTCATGAGAGTCAATAATGTTCTTCAACCCCAGCGTGCGGCTGATCCAGCCAGGCGCGCCGTAATTCCCCGCCACCCAGGGATCGCCATTCAGACGGCTACTTGAGAACCAGAATACGACGCGAAGCGGTTTCGCTGAGACGCGCGCCTGGGCCTTTTTGATACGTTCCGTCAGCGTATGATTAAGCTGCTCACCTCGCGCGGAAACATCAAATATCGTCGCCAGATCTGTCACTTCCCGTGTGATTTCGGCCAGCGAAAACGGCGCGCTGCGTGCTCCGTCTGCGTTTGACGTTTCCGTCACCGCTTTATCCGTGCAGTCGGCAGGAGAGATCCACGTATTAATCCCCAGCGAGGCAAACTGCTCACGGGTTCCCACTTCTCCCTGCGGACCAATGTGCCAGTGATACTGCGCGAGAACGAGCTCAGGTTTCTGTCCCACCACGGCTTCAAAGGAGGGGGAATTATCTGCAAGCCGGGGGATATTTTTCCCGGCATCTGCCAGCGGATCCGGGAGCTTGCCGAACCAGACCGACGTTGCGGCGATCTTTTTCTCCAGCCCCAGTGCGAGCAGTAATTCTGTTTCATGCTGTCCCACGGTCACGACGCGCTGAGGAGCCTGCGCAAAGGTCTGCTTTACGCCGCAATTTTCAAACGTGAGGGGCCATGAGGTTGCTGAGAAAGCGGCAGGCGCCGTGGAGAGCAATAAAGCCAGAAATAACCCTTTTTTAAGTAACATAGAACACAATCCCAAATTGTTATGTTATAACATAATACATATCTTGTGATTGAGAGCAACACGCTCACCGTCGCTTGTTGCAGAAACGAAAGGCTGGACTATTCTCAACATACCCACCTGGCATTCGCGGGTTGCCTGAAAAACAACAAGATTTCTGATCTGGGGTAGTGAGGATGAAAAAGATCCTGCTCGCGTTTGCGTTCTGTTTTGCCTCCCTGAGCGCCTTCTCATCGTATGCCGCTGAGCCCCGCCAGGCGCCTTCTGAGCAGGAGCGCGCCCGGACGGTCTATATTTTTCATCAGCCGATCGTCATGCTTCAGGCGAAATTTGGCCTGACCACGCCGGAGGAGCGCGTTTTACGCATCCGCAACACCCTGCGCAATTTTACCGAGGCGGACGTGCGTGAGCCGCTCACTATCGTCCCCGTGACCCGCTATAACCAGCAGGGGCGGCTGATCGTGATGAACGGTAAGCCCGTGATGCTGCTGACGGAAGGGGATTTGGACGAAGGGGACGATCTGACCCTCGATCAGGCCGCGCAGCGCGTGCTGGCGCGCATGGAAGCGCAGAGAATGGCCCTGCGCGATCAATACGATACCGGTTGGCTGGCGCTGTCGACGGTAAAAGCTGCCGCTGGCCTGCTGGCGCTTTTGCTGCTCTGCTATGGCGCCTGGCGATCCTGGCGCTGGTTTCGACGCGTCTACCGTCTGCGTATTGTGGAGAATCGCAGCCGGGTGCCGCAAAGCTGGCGGCGGTACATTGGCGCCATTGAGATTCGGCTTTACGCCTTGCTGATGTTCCTGCTGGGTTTGATTGGCTTTTACGTCTGGCTGAGCTGGGCATTGAGTCTGTTTCCGTGGACGCGGGTGTGGGGCACGTCGCTGGGAGACTGGTCGCTTCGCGTGGTGCAGCAAATTGCCCTGGCGATTGTCTCGGCTTTGCCGGGGCTGACGATTGTTCTGATCATTTTCCTCATTACCGCTTTTATTCTGAAGCTTCTGAGGATGGTGCTGAATCAGGTGGAGGCTGGTCGTCTGCAACTTCCCGGCGTACATCCGGAAACCGTGGGGGCAACCCGTAAGCTCATTTCCGTCGCCGTCTGGCTATTTGCTCTCTCCGCTGCCTGGCCGTTTCTGCCCGGCGCAAACTCACTGGCGTTTAAAGGTATTAGCGTCTTCTTCGGCCTGATGTTAACGCTGGGTTCGGCAGGGGTGATGAACCATGCCATGAGCGGTCTGGTCCTGATTTACTCCCGCGCACTGCGTAAAGGCGATGTCATTCGGGTGGCGGATAACGAAGGTAAGGTAAGTGAAATAGGCATGCTGGCGACCAAAATTATTACCCGGGAAAATTATGTCGTTACCGTGCCCAATGCGGTGGTGGTGAGCGGTAAGATCACCAACCTTAGCGCGCTACAGCCTGATGGCAGCCTCAATCTGACGGTCAGCGTCACTATTGGTTATGACACCCCATGGCGTCAGGTGCATGCCATGCTGGAGCTGGCCGCGAAACGGGCAAAAGGGATTGATCTTTCTGAGCCGCCGCTGGTGCGCCAGTTAGGGTTAATGGACTGGTATATCGCCTACGAGTTGCAGGTTCGTCTGCTGCCCGACCAGTCCCTCGCGGTTGCCCGCAATGAACTGCATAGCCAGATACAGGATGTGTTTAACGAATTTAACGTGCAGATCATGTCTCCGAATTTTGTTATGCAGCCAGAGGGCAGCGTAATGGTTGCCAAAGAGAACTGGTATACCGCGCCCGCCAAACCCCCTCAGGGCGAAACCTGAGGCCCCGGTTTTCTCGAGGTAAGGCAAAAGATCACAGTTTCTGATCGACAATCGCCGATTTTATACGGGTCATCGCCAGAATATTTTTTGAACGCATATTCAATTTCTCGAGGATCCTCACGCGGTAGGTGCTGGTCGTTTTTTGTGATAGTTGCAGCTTTTTCGCGATTTCATGATTTTCCATATGGAAAAGCTTTAGCACGTCATATTCGCGTCGGGTAAAGGAGTGTGTCCTGAGCGCCCGATAAAAACGCATCAGCTGCTGAAAAGGGTGAGCAGTAAAATGCATCGACGAATAGATAATATTATCAATTCTCACCGCGCTGTTGGCTTCTATCTCATGCATCAGGACAATGTAATCACGCTTGACTTTTTTGACCTGCTGAATGGTTTTATTGCGTAACTTATCCTGTTCAACCGCAATGATAAAATCCAGCTCGGGATCGACCTCATAAAGATGGTGAATATCCTCCTCATCGCGAATCAAATGGGTAGATGTCAGTGAGCTTGAGACACCGTGGCAAAGGTAATAGTTATCGCTGATAAAAATAAAATTCATAATTAATGGGCAGGGTTTTAGATAAAATTCATTAAAAATCTGAGAGGCTTAATCTGTAGTATTTTCTGCCATACAGCGGCGAGGTCGACGACCCCGGCCATCGACAGCAGAACCAGAATAATCAGCAGCGTAGATAGCGTTATCGCAAACATAAAACGCGTAATTTTTTTCTGCATTTTTTGCTGATGCGTTACCCGCTGGTCCTCTTTTTCATACTCGACCATGGTGGTAATAGCCTGGCCCTGCACGTAGTACACCTTACTCTCTTCGCTGAGATCGCCCGTGATCACGAGCGACTCAAGTAAGAGCGCGATTTTTCTGCTAAACGACTCATTTTTGATATGTTTATACCAAAGTGTGCCGTAAAGCATGGCGATCACTTCCCGCTGGGTGAAACCAGACGAAACGCGCGAAGGGCGCTGGTTGACGTAGTCGGTCACCAGCAGCCTGAGCAAGTTGTAACGGTCCCGGCTGATGGTTTCTGAATCAGATTTCAGGCCAGAAATACAGCGCCCTTTTAGACGAGCAAGGGCCGTTTTTAAGGTGATGATTTTCGTATAATGGTCAAAGGCAAACGGGATAATGCCTTTGTAAGCCTGAAACCCATTGCGCTTATAGTGAATGATTTCAGCCTGCATTTCGCTGATATCTTCCACGCTCATACTGACATCTTCGCTTTTATGCATCGGGCAGAGCACAACGTTGCTGCTTTCGTGCTTCTTCAGAATATAACGCGTATTGTCGGCATCTTTTAAGTACACCAGAAAATAGTCATGCGGGTTGTTTTTTTGCGCACCGTTCTGGATCAGCCACGGCAGAAATTTACGCCAGAGAATAAGTCTGTAGTTATCGGTATCGAATAATTTCATGGAAAATCTCTTATCGCAGTGACCTGCGTGAATAGGGTCTTACAAGGGCATATTGAGGTGGCAATGTTGCACGGATAAGCTGCGGTGTATGAAAAAGAGTCTAGATCACAAACTTTCATTCTAATAAGTTTATGTGATGTAAAAATAAATGTTTACATTTTAGCCAGCCGATGACGAAGAAGTGATCGGAGCGGAAGGGAATGACGCATGAAGCTCAACGTAATGCAATTTCCTGCTTTACATCATGCTCAGAGATGTTTATAGTGCGCCTCACTTTGGAAGCGTGGCCGAGCGGTTGAAGGCACCGGTCTTGAAAACCGGCGACCCGAAAGGGTTCTAGAGTTCGAATCTCTACGCTTCCGCCAAATTCGAAAACCCTGCGATAGCAATATCGCAGGGTTTTTT
>NZ_PQTC01000018.1:4886-36244 GCF_003850715.1 Enterobacter sp. 301B | reverse complement strand
GAAGCGTGGCCGAGCGGTTGAAGGCACCGGTCTTGAAAACCGGCGACCCGAAAGGGTTCTAGAGTTCGAATCTCTACGCTTCCGCCAAATTCGAAAACCCTGCGATAGCAATATCGCAGGGTTTTTTCGTTATTCCAGCCCCAGCGTATACTGTGCGATTTTGAAGTAGATAATGAGCCCGGTACCGTCGATCAGCGTGGCGATAAACGGCGCGGAAACGACCGCCGGGTCGATTTTGCAACGTTTCAATACCATCGGGATCACCGATGAGACAATGGCGCTCCACAGCGTAATGCAGACCAGCGTCAGGCTGACGATAAGCGTGATTTCCATCCCAATGCCCATCATCCAGGCACGAACGCAGCCCGCCAGGCCCAGCGTGGCGGCAATCATTAACGAGGTGCTCATCTCTTTGCGCAGCACGCGACCCACGTCGCGAAGGTGGACTTCACCCAGCGCCATGGCGCGCACCAGCGTCGAGGTAATCTGCGTCCCGCTGTTTCCGCCGGTGCCAATCAGCAGCGGAATAAAGAACGCCAGCGCAATGGCGGATTCCAGCGCCTCTTCAAAATGCTGGATCACCGAGCTGGTATACGCTTCCGCGACAAACAGCAGCAGCAGCCAGACGGAGCGTTTCTTCCACAGGCTAAAGGCGCTGGTTTCCAGATAGGGCTTCTCCAGCGGCAGCGTTGCCCCCTGAAGCTGGGCATCTTCAGTAACGTCATCTTCCAGCAGATGGGCGATTTCACGCTCGGTAAGGCAGCCCACCAGCTTGCCGTGGGTCACCACCGGTACGACATCCGCACCTGCGTGCGCCAGCAACCCGGCGACATCCGCCCGCTCATCTTCCGGTTTAAGCTGGATAAAATCCGATATCATCAGACCTTTAACGGGCTGTACGGTATCCGTGGCCTGCAATAATTTACGTACGGCAATCAAACCCGCGAGGCGACCGTTGTCTTCGATAAAAATATGTGACGGAATATCATCATCTTTTAATTTTTCAAAGAACTGCTCGCGTGCCAGAGCCACGCATAATGAAATATCAATAACGATAAAATCGGTATTCATATATTGCGCGATGGCGCTGTCGTTAAAAGCCATATTTTGGTTGTGAATAGCGTAAGACATTGTAACTTCCCGTTGAATAATAAAATCTCTCAGGGGCGAGCAAGACAGGGCATGTCGGAAAGGAGATCCCCACGTCCTGGGTTCAGCACTGTACACCGTATCCCGTAAGGGAAGTTATACTGGCAAAGCCTTGATTCGACAGTGCCTGTTTTACCCTGTGCCGGTTCTCTCGAACCCACCAGAGCGATAACGTGTATTTGTACAGGAGCCTCGCCATAACGAGATCGTTGTAAAGCGTGAGGGATAATACGCTTATTTAAAATGGCTGCTGAGGAATTTTAATAATGTTTAAGTATGGTTTAAATGAATATTATTGAATGAATGTTGACGTTTTATTTAACTGTTTTCACTTCTAATGGGGAATTCTGATGTTACCGGGGAGAGTAAAATGGCATGGCTGGACACGCTGCTGGATCATTTTGCGCATTATCCAACGCATCTCTTCGCGTTGCTCGTTGTTATGGCACTGAGTAAATCAACGGTACTGATCTCTTCCGTGCTCCCGCCCGCATCGGTCATGCTGCTGGCGGGGATTGCCGTCAGCCAGTCGAGTATGCATCCGGCGCTGACGTGGCTGGCGGTGGTGATGGGCGCTACGGCAGGATCGGTGCTGAATTACCATATCGGCCAGCTGATGGGGCATACCCGGCGAGTGTCACGCTTCACGGCAAAACATGCCGGGAAGTTTTTGCGGGTACAGCGCCAGCTGCATAAAAATGGCCTGCTGGTGTTGTTCACCTCGCGTTTCCTGGCGGTACTGCGCTATATCGTGCCGCTGGCGGCGGGCATGCTCAGGCTGAGCGCGATAAAGGTTTACGCCATCAGCCTGCTTTCAGCCTGCGCATGGGCGGCGCTGTATGTCGGCATCGTCACCGGCATCAGCCTCTGAATCAGCGAGTCACGTATTCATCAGTTTGAGAAATGCTTCCCGAAAAACCTGTCACGAATCTGTCACACTCAATGCGACATTAAAAAAACGTGTGAGGAATTAGGGATGAGAAAAGCACTACTTGCAGTTGCCGTGGCAGGTACCCTTGCCGTGACCTTTGGCGCACAGGCGCAGGACACACCGGACGGCTATCAGCTGGAACAGGTACTCATCATGAGCCGCCACAACCTGCGTGCGCCGCTCGCCAATAACGGCAGCGTGCTGGAGCAGTCCACGCCGAAGCAGTGGCCGGAGTGGGACGTCCCGGGTGGACAGCTCACCACCAAAGGGGGCGTACTGGAAGTGTATATGGGTCACTATATACGCGAGTGGCTGGCAGAGCAGGGGATGGTGAAGACGGGTGAATGCCCGCAAGCGGATACCGTCTATGCCTACGCCAACAGCCTCCAGCGCACCGTGGCGACCGCGCAGTTCTTTATCACCGGCGCGTTCCCGGGGTGCGATGTGCCTGTGCATCATCAGGAAAAAATGGGCACCATGGACCCCACCTTCAATCCGGTCATTACCGATAATTCCCCTGAGTTTCGTGAGAAAGCGCTGAAAGCGATGGAGACAGAACGGCAGAAAATGCAGCTGGATGAAAGCTACAAACTGCTGGAGCAGCTGACAAACTATAGCGACTCGCCGTCCTGCAAGGAGAAAAAAGTCTGTTCCCTGACGGAGGCGAAAGATACGTTCAGCGCCGATTATGAAAAAGAGCCGGGCGTCTCCGGGCCGCTGAAAGTGGGTAACTCGCTGGTGGATGCGTTCACCCTACAGTATTACGAAGGATTCCCGGCAGACCAGGTGGCATGGGGGGAAATCAAAACCGATCAGCAGTGGCGCGTGCTGTCGAAGCTGAAAAACGGCTACCAGGACTCGCTGTTTACCTCGACGGACGTGGCGCAGAACGTGGCTAAACCGTTGGTGAAGTACATTGATAAAGCGCTGGTGACCGAACAGGCCAAAGCGCCAAAAATTACCCTGCTGGTGGGGCACGACTCCAATATTGCCTCGCTGCTGACCGCGCTGGATTTCAGGCCGTATCAGCTGCACGACCAGCAGGAACGAACCCCGATTGGTGGTAAAATTGTCTTCCAGCGCTGGCATGACAAAAACACTAACCAGGAGCTGATGAAAATTGAGTATGTCTACCAGAGTTCAGAGCAGTTGCGTAATGCCAGCGTGCTGTCGCTGCAATCTCCTGCGCAGCGCGTGACGCTGGAGCTGAAGGGCTGTCCGGTAGATGGCAACGGCTTCTGTCCGATCGATAAATTCAATGCGGTGATGAACAACGCGGCGAAATAGAAGAAAACCCCCGCGCGGGCGGGGGGAACATTCAGACGTTTTTACGTTCGATGGTTTGCTCGCCCCAGAACAGCGAGTCTTTGTCGGTTTTTTCGAAAGCGCGAACCAGCACTTCATCGTTGCCTTCTTCCCAAATCTGCTCAGCCAGCTTTTCGTCATACCTGGCGACTTCAAAGATGGCTTCTGCAATCTCCGGAGAGGTATTGCGTAAACTTGCCCATTCGCCCACGTGGTGAGCTTTGGATTCTTGAGTTGGCATACTTGTCCTCCTGTTGGGTTAGCCGTTCAGTTTTTTGGCAAGACCCGCGACGTATTCACCCTGATAGCGGGCGATCGAAAGTTCTTCATTGCTTGGCTGACGTGAACCATCCCCACCGGCAATGGTTGTCGCGCCATACGGTGTCCCGCCACGAACCTGGGAAACATCGAACAGTTCCTGCGCGCCGTAGCCAATCGGCACAATCACCATCCCATGATGTGCAAGGGTAGTCCAGGTTGAGGTGATCGTCTGCTCCTGGCCGCCGCCTGTGCCGGTAGAGCTGAACACGCTGGCCAGCTTGCCGTATAACGCGCCGGAGGCCCAGAGCCCGCCCGTCTGGTCGAGGAAGGTGCGCATCTGGCCGGACATATTGCCGAAGCGGGTCGGGGTGCCGAAGATAATGGCATCATAGTCCGCGAGCTCCTGCGGGGTGGCGACCTGGGCGTTTTGTGTTTTTCCCCCGGCTTTGGCGAAGGCTTCCGCCTGCATGGTTTCCGGTACGCGTTTAACCACAACCTCAACGCCGTCTACTCTGTTTGCGCCTTCTGCAACTGCGTGAGCCATGGTTTCAATGTGTCCATACATGGAATAATAGAGCACCAGAACTTTTGCCATTTTGCATCACTCCTCGTTGGTTTTTCTTACAGCGGATCGCTGCGTTACTTTAAAGATATGACATCACGGCCAGACTGCAAAAATGAACGGCATTTATTTGATATATAACAATATCTTTTCGTTATGTGCTTTGTAGCAAAATGAAACAACTTTAGCGGCGCTGATTTTTCAAAATATAAGAATGGCTTATGGATAACCTCCTCAATATTTCATACGAAAGGCTGAGATCATGTTGCAGAATATTACCTCTCGCTTGCCGGATAGCCGCATTACACTAAGCTTAGATTCACGCGGCACAGATAAAGGCACTGTCCTTGAGCCGCGAGGTGAAAGAATCCTCTTTTACTGAATGCAATATGATGTCTAATGTTTCACACTCTGGAGGTTAGAGATGGCAAACCATCGTGGTGGTTCAGGTAATTTCGCTGAAGACCGTGAAAGAGCATCAGAAGCAGGTCGTAAAGGTGGCCAGTCTAGCGGGGGCAATTTTAAAAACGACCCTCAGCGCGCATCAGAGGCTGGCAAAAAAGGGGGTAAAAATAGCCACGGCAGCAACAAGTAGTACGCCGGGTTAACTCTCTGCCGCCGGGTTTCCCGGCGGTTTTTTTATGTCTGCTACATTGAACTGTAATCAAAGGCATCGCACACTACAGGATTGATTCTTCGTGCTGGTGTCCCATGTCCGTTTCCCGTTTTACTTTCTCCATTAAGCCTCAGGAAGCCATCCTGATTTTGATCACCATGTTCTGGGGCGGAACCTTTCTTGCCGTTCAGTACGCGGTCACGATGAGCGATCCGTTTTTCTTTGTAGGGCTGCGCTTTGCAACCGCGGCGGTTGCCGTGGCGCTTATTTCGCTGAAAACCCTGCGCGGGTTGACCCTGAGAGAGCTTAAAGCGGGTGTCGCTATTGGCGTGGCGATTGCCATGGGCTATAGCCTGCAAACGTGGGGGCTTCAGTCTATCTCCAGCAGTAAATCCGCTTTCATCACCGCCATGTACGTACCGCTGGTGCCGCTGTTGCAGTGGCTGTGCCTGGGCAGAATACCGGGCCTGATGTCGTGCATTGGTATCGTGCTGGCGTTCATCGGCCTCATTTTATTAGCCGGGCCGGGAAATAATCTGCTGGCGCTGGGGCCGGGAGAGATCATCACGCTGGTGGGGGCCGTTGCCATTGCGGCAGAAATTATTTTGATTAGCGCCTGGGCAGGAAAAGTGGACGTCAAGCGGGTGACGGTCGTGCAGCTTGCCACCGCGTCGCTGGTGGCGTTCGCGACGATGGTGCCGGCAGGGGAGTCCGTCCCGCCGATGTCTACCGGGCTTATCGTCGTGGCGCTGGGGCTGGGCGTTTTTAGCGCCATTATTCAGGTCACCATGAACTGGGCGCAGCGCAGCGTATCTCCGACACGGGCGACGGTCATCTATACCGGTGAACCGGTGTGGGCGGGTATTTTCGGGCGACTCGCCGGGGAGCGTCTGCCGCTGCTGGCGCTGGTGGGCGCGGCATTTATTGTCGCCGGGGTGCTGGTGAGCGAGTTAAAGTTAAAAAAACGACGTAAGGCGACTGCCGGGTTGGGCACTGAACAAGGGGCAGATAGCTAACAACGCGCACGCTGTCCGTTTTGCCCGGCGGCGCTTCGCTTGCACAGGCCTACAATTGGCATGTAGGCCGGGTAAGCGTAGCGTCACCCGGCTATTTCAGGTTCAGGGGGTGATGGGTTCCGCTTGCGCTTCATCCCCTTTGCGGCGGCTAAGCAGGGCGTTGAGCAGGATCGCGCCGAAGGTCGCCGTGCCAATCCCGCCCACCGTAAACCCGCCCAGCGTCAGGGCGAAGTCGCCTGCGCCCAGCACCAGCGTGACCGCCACCATGATCAGGTTACCGTTCTGGCTCAGATCAACATGATTCTGCACCCAGATGCGTGCCCCCGCGACGGCAATCAGACCAAATACAACAATCGAGGCGCCGCCAATCACGGGTGCCGGGATGGTGTGGATCAATGCGCCGAATTTTGGGGAAAAGCCGAGCAGTATCGCCATCACCGCCGCCGCCACGAAGACCAGCGTCGAGTAGACTTTGGTCACTGCCATCACGCCGATATTTTCCGCGTAGGTCGTCACGCCGCTGCCGCCGACCGAGCCGGAGAGCATGGTCGCCAGACCGTCTCCCACAAACGCCCGCCCCATATACGGATCCATATTGCGCCCGGTCATTCCCGCTACGGCTTTCAGGTGGCCCAGGTTTTCAGCCACCAGGATCACCGCGACAGGCGCGATGAGCATCATCGCCTGAGCGTTAAAGGTGGGCGAGGTCATGTGCGGCATCCCGAACCAGGCGGCCTGGTGAATCAGTGTGAAATCAACCGGCTTGCCGAGACCAAACACGTTCGCCAGCAGCGCGTAGATCAGACAGGCCGCAATCAGCCCGACCAGGATCAGCAGCCGCTGGATCATCCCACGCGTAAAGACCGCCACCACACCGATGCACAGCACCGTAATCACCGCCATCCAGCTTTCAAACGGCGAGCCCGAAACGCTCTTCACTGCAATCGGCGCGAGGTTCAGGCCTATCGCCATCACCACCGCCCCGGTGACGACGGGGGGCATCATCCGCTCGATCCAGCGCGTGCCGACTTTCATCACCACCAGACCGGTCAGGGTATAGACCAGCCCACAGGCGATAATGCCGCCGAGGGCCACGCTCAGGTTGGGGTTAATGCCCTGACCGTTAAACCCGGTCGCTGCAATAACGACTCCCACAAAGGCGGCGCTGGAGCCCAGATAGCTGGGCACGCGCCCGCCGGTGACAAAAAAGAACAGCAGGGTACCCATACCCGACATCAAAATGGCGAGGTTAGGATCCAACCCCATCAGCATGGGCATTAGCACCGTCGCACCAAACATCGCGACCGCATGCTGCACGCCCATCACCATTGTCTGCCCGAGCGGGAGCCTTTCATCCGGCGCGACCACGCCTGCTTCTGTGGAGGTCGATTTCAACTGCCAGTGGGGAAGTCCGAACATGTTCTGTCTCCTGAATGCGGATTAACAGGCGGGTCGCATAAGTGCGTGATAGCCGCGGTCGAACCACACCAGCCCTTGCGGTGCCGGGTGGCGAACGATGGATACGATGTCGCAAAACAGAATGTCGTGGGTGCCGACGCTAACCACCTGGCTGATGCGGCAGTCGAACGAGGCCAGGGCATTTTCCAGACGTGGACAGCCCGTGTCGCCTGTCTGCCAGCGGGCAGCGGCAAAGCGTTCCGCCATCGGCGTTTTACCGCCAAACAGGTTGGATAATGGCTCCTGTCCGGCACTCAGCGTGTTAACGCACAGGGTGCGGTTCTCGCTGAAAATCGGCCAGACGGACGCGCCACGGTTGAGGCAAACCAGCAGAGTGGGCGGGGAATCGGTCACGCTGCATACCGCGCTGGCGGTAAAGCCCGCCATTCCCGCAGGGCCGTCGGTGGTGATGATATTGACCGCCGCACCGACGCAGGCCATGGCATCACGGAAGGTTTGTTGATCGGGTGTCGTCATGATGGCTCCTTACGCCAGCCCGCAGGCGTCTTCGAAGGTCAGACGCGGTAAGCGCCCATAGACTTTGCTCATATCGCCATAGCCGATGTTAATCAGCAGATTGCTTTTAAGCAGCGTGCCCGTGAAAAAGGCCGCGTCCACTTTTTCCCGGTCAAAGCCGGACATCGGCCCGGTGTCGAGCCCGAGCGCGCGGCAGGCGAAAATCAGGTACGCGGCCTGCATCGAGCTGTTGCGAAAGGCGGTCTCTTCCGCCAGTGCGGGGCTGGAGGTAAACCAGCTTCTGGCATCGCCGTGCGGGAACAGTACAGGCAGGCGCTCATAAAACTCGCTGTCCCAGGCGACAATTGCCGTGACCGGGGCGGTGAGCGTTTTCTCAAGGTTGCCGCTGGAGAGCGCCGGGCGCAGCTTCTCTTTTCCTTCCGGGCTTCGCACAAAGACAATGCGCGCCGGGGAACAGTTGGCGGACGTCGGCCCCCATTTCATCAGGTCATAAATCTCGCGCAGCGTCTCGTCACTGACCGGTATATCCAGCCAGCCGTTATGGGTACGTGCGCCGGTAAACAGCGTTTCCAGCGCGGCGGGCGTGATGGCTTCGCTCATTCAGGCTCCTTACAAAGCGGGTTCAGGGCTGTGCAGCAGGCTGGCAAGCCCGTTCAGCAGCAGCGTGTTAAAGATGTCCGGCGCGGTCACGTTGCAGGCATGCCCGCCCTGGCGCATGACCGTTTTGCGGGCGTGCGGGAGGGCGGCGTGCAGTTCCGCGGAGCAGAAGGACGGCACCAGCAGATCGTCGGTGGAACAGATAATCTGCACGGGGCAGCGAACGCGTGCAGCGTGGCGGCTGAAATCGGCCTGTTTCAGCGCATGCAGCCTGCGCAGCAGATTGGCTTTGCCCTGGAAATGGGCCAGCGCCAGCGCTTCCTCGGCCTCCAGCCGCGGAGCGCGGGCGGCCATCCAGTCTGCCGGGTAAAGAAACAGCGGCTGTGCCTCTACCCACGCCTGAGCCCCGCCCGCATGCAGCAGACGTTCGCGAACGTCAAAACAGCGTCGGGTATGGGCATTGAGGGTCAGCCAGCCGTTGACACAAACCAGCGCGGTGAGGGCGTCAGGCTTATCGATAGCCAGCCGCAGGCCGACCAGCGCCCCCAGCGCGTGGCCGACCACGCAGTAACGGGCGATCCCGGCCCCGGCTAACGCCAGTGCGAGCTCGTCAGCCATGTGTGCGAGGGTGTAGTCTTCCGGCAGGGTATCCGGGTTATTCCCCGTGCCCCGCTGGTCGTAGCACACCACCTGATACTCCTGCCCCAGCACGGCGAGCTGAGGCAGCCAGTAGCTCCCGCTGCCGCCGAGCCCGGCAATCAGCACCACCACGGGCGCGCCCGCAAAGGGGGGCGGGGAAATGGACAGTTTCATGGCGGCCTCACTTCGCGATGTGCGCAACGGTGGCAATTTCAACCAGCGCTTCAGGCTTTACCAGCCCGCACTGGATGCAAAATCGCGCCGGTTTATCGCCGGGGAAAAACTCCGCGTAGATCTCGTTAATCGCGGCGTAGTTTTTCCAGTCGGTGATAAAGATGCTGTTGAAGGTCACGTCCTCCATCGTGCCACCCGCCGTTTCGATCACGGTTTTGATCGTCTCCAGCACGTGGCGGGTTTGCGCCTTTGGGTCATCGATAAACACCACGTTGTTGTCTTTATCAAACGGCAGCGTGCCTGAGACATACACCACGCCGTCGGCGAGGGTACCGGGGACAAACGGGGCTATCGGGGTGCTGGTGCCCGGCGGAATAATCACGGATTTCGGCATAGCGGTTCTCCTCAGGCGATGCGGGCGAGCGGGGGATCCAGCGCGTCGCAGAAATCATTGACGTTACTGACCCAGCCAAAAAAGGTTTCGATATTGAACAGGGCGGCTTTCTGGGCAAAATCCGGCCCGGCCTGATGGGTAGCGTCTTCCAGCACCATGCCAAAATACTCGAGGAAGAAGCCGTCGCGCAGGGTGGACTCCACGCAGACGTTGGTGGCAATGCCCGTAAAGACCAGATGACGAATGCCCCGGCTGCGCAGCAGGCTGTCGAGCGGGGTATTGAAAAAGCCGCTGTAGCGCGGTTTCGGCAGTACGATATCGCCAGCTTCCGGTACCAGCTCATCCACCAGCTGATAATCCCAGCCGCCTTTCGCCAGCAGCGTACCCTGGAGTTCAGGCCGTTGGCGCATGGTTTTCAGGGCGTTGGATTTGTGAAAGTTGGGTGAGCCGGGACCGCCAGCTTCGACGTACTGGTCGTCCCAGCCGTTCTGGAACCAGACGATCAGCATGCCCGCAGCACGCGCGGCGCTCACGGCGGTTTTGATATTCTCAATCACCGGCTGCGTGGCCGAGACGTCGAACCCGGCCAGATCCAGATACCCGCCTTTACTGGCATAGGCGTTTTGCATATCCACCACGATCAGCGCGCTCTGCTGCGCGTCAAAGGTGATGGCCTCCGGGCGAGCGTTGAGGGTCGTCATTACGCCACCTCCTTCGTCACGGCAGGGATGTGGGCGCGGCACTGCATCAGCGGCTGAATACGCTCGCCGAAGGTTTCCACGCCGGTGAGAAAATCATCGAAGGTCAGCAGCACGCCTTCGGCGCCGGGCACGGCAGCCACTTCGTCGAGCATTCTGGCGACGCTGGCATACGAGCCAACCAGGGTGCCCATGTTGATATTAACGGCAGACGTCGGGTCGGCCATCTGGCGAACGTTGGTGTCCGCGCCGGAGCGGGTATCCTTCTGGCTCTGCTCGGTCAGCCAGCTCAGGGCTTCCTCGTCGGCGCCGTCCTTGTATCGTTCCCATTTGGCGCGCGCGGCGTCGTCGGTTTCGTCGGCAATCACCATAAACAGCACGTAGGAGCCCACGTCGCGCCCGATTTTGTCGGCGGCCGCTTTCATGCGTGCCGCGGTGGGCGCGAAGGCGGCAGGGGTGTTAACGCCTTTGCCGAAGCAGAAGTTGAAGTCGGCGTATTTGGCGGAGAATTCCATCCCCGCGTCGCTCTGCCCGGCGCAAATCACCTTCATCGGCACCGACGGCTGGGGGCTGACGCGGCAGTCGTTCATGGTGAAGAAGTCGCCTTTGAAATCGCTTTTGCCGGTGCCCCACAGATCGCGCAGCACCTGCACGTATTCAGTCAGGTAGTCGTAGCGACGGGAGAAGTAATCGTCACCCGGCCAGATCCCCATCTGCTCGTACTCCGGCTTTTGCCAGCCGGTGACCAGGTTGACGCCAAAGCGCCCGCCGGAGATGGAGTCGATGGTGGAGGCCATCCGCGCCACGATTGCCGGGGGAAGGGTAAGGGTGGCGGCGGTGGCGTAAATCTGGATGCGCGAGGTTACCGCCGCCAGGCCCGCCATCAGGGTAAAGGACTCCAGGTTGTGGTCCCAGAATTCGGTCTTACCGCCGAAACCGCGCAGCTTGATCATCGAGAGCGCAAAGTCGAAGTGGTAATGCTCCGCTTTCTGCACGATGGCTTTATTCAGCTCAAAGGTCGGCATGTATTGCGGGGCCGTGGTCGAGATAAGCCAGCCGTTGTTGCCGATCGGTACAAATACGCCAATTTTCATCACGAACCTCTCTTCATTACGTCGCAGGTGTCACGACGTTTTTGCAAAGGGAGTGCCAGTTTTGAAAAATACTTTGTTATTAGGGTGTTAACTGGTGGTTGTTAAATTTAACAGAGAAAATGTGGACTAAGTGGTCAAAATCATTGCACAGAAAACAGGCACTCATGCGCGCTGAGGGTGCAGAAGGTCGTGGCGAGACGGGGGTTTTGCTATGCTGAGCGCAGGACAGAAAATGGAGAGCGAAAATGACACAAGGCGCAGTGAAAACACCCGGTAAACGTTCGCAGGCGGTGAGCGCCAAGAAACAGGCGATCCTCAGCGCCGCGCTGGAGACATTTTCGCAGTTTGGTATTCACGGCACGCGCCTTGAGCAGGTGGCGGAGCAGGCCGGGGTTTCCAAGACCAATCTGCTCTACTACTACCCGTCGAAAGAGGCGCTCTATATCGCGGTGATGCAGCAGATCCTGGATATCTGGCTTGCGCCGCTTAAGGCGTTTCGCGAAGAGCTGGCTCCGCTGGTGGCCATCGGGGAGTATATTCGCCTGAAGCTGGAGGTGTCGCGCGATTACCCGCAGGCCTCGCGGCTGTTCTGTCTGGAGATGCTGCAGGGCGCGCCGCTGTTGCAGGCGGAGCTCACCGGAGATTTAAAACAGCTGGTGGACGATAAATCGGCGATTATTGCCGGATGGGTCGCCAGCGGAAAACTGGCGCCCGTCGATCCGCATCATCTGATCTTCATGATTTGGGCCTCAACCCAGCACTACGCTGACTTCGCGGTCCAGGTCGAGGCGGTAACCGGTAAAACGCTCCAGGACGAGGCGTTTTTCCAGAGCACCCTGGAAAACGTGCAGCGGATGATTATCGAAGGGATCCGTGTGCGCTAATTTCCCTCACCCTAACCCTCTCCCTGTGGGCTGAGGGATCCCCAGTAATTTTTTTTTTATGCAGAAGCAATAAAGTTGCTTTCTAAATGACTGAGGGCTGTCAGCGATGCCCTGGTCCGGCTGTAAATCGCTGAGGCGTTTCCTGCAAGCCGGGGCGAGGCGCAGGGATGCGCCGAGAGGGCGGCTTTACAGGGACGTTGCCTCCGCCCGTACCCGATAAGCCGGAAGGAATAAGCCGAGGGCACCGCGAAGCGGCGATTTACCGCCGGGAGCCCGGGTCGCCAGGGTGGTGGCGACTGAGCCACCCTGGCACGTTCACCGGTCATGTCGTTACAGAGTAGCAAGGAACATACAGTGAACGGAATGACCACCACCGCCGTATGTTCCCCTCACCCTAACCCTCTCCCCGGAGGGGCGAGGGGATTGCTCAGTGCTCGCATTAATTTGTGGGGAACCCTCAGCCCTGTGGGAGAGGGAATAGTTCAGTGCCGCGTCAGCCCGGCGGGAGGGGACAGCTTAAGTCGCCCTCTTCACACTGCATCAGCGTGGCCAGAAACGCTTCGCGCTCCACGGTTTTTTCCGCCAGACACTGGTTCACAATCATTGGCTGAACGCTCCCGCCTTCCGTACCCGAACCGATAAACGCACAGTCCGCGTCGCGCAGGCTGATCCACGCCTGCTGCGCCTTTTTCAGCAGATCGCGCTGAGGTGCAGCCGCACGTTTGATGGCGGCCTGATAGGTCTCGTTGAGCTTTTTATCGGCGGCCTGGTACTGCTGCGCGCTACAGGTGTTCAGTTCAAGCTGGGTGGTCGCGTTGTTGCACTCGTCGGCAAGCGCGCTGGCGCTCATGAGCAGGGCTGCACCTGCGAGAAATACTCTTTTCATCATTCCCTCCGTGTAAAAAAGCCGGATGCGCTGCGCTTATCCGGCCTACGGTGATTTTGTAGCCCCGGTAAGCGTAGCGTCACCGGGGAAAGTTTACACGATTAACCGATTGTCATCAGGCTGGCGTTACCGCCTGCCGCCGCGGTGTTGACGCTGAGCGAGCGCTCCACGTACAGACGCTCCAGCAGCAGGTTGGTTTCCCCGCGCGCAAAGCCCTGCACGGAAACGATGGCACCGCTGCGGGCCGCAACCTGCTCACACAGTTCGCGCAGCTGGTCGGAATCACCATGGTAGATCACCGCATCAAACGGCTGCGTCAGCAGCGCATCGACCTTCGCAAAGCGAATGCGGGCCGAGACCGCTTTCGGCAGCTGTTTGGCGAGATCGCGATGCAGCGCATCTTCCGGCCACAGCAACTCACAGCCCGTTGCTGTAGCGGCTGCCAGCTGCACCAGCGCATCCTGCTCGTCATCCGCCATGCACAGCACACGCTCGCGCGGCATCAGCGTCCAGGTGTTGCGCTCACCGGTTGGACCCGGCAGCAGGCGCTGGGTACCGGCCTGCGCCAGCTCGCCGTACTGCTGCGCAATTGCACGCAGTTCAGGGCGGTTTTCTGCCCACTTAATCAGCGCGTCCAGCGGCTGGGTCAGCACGGTTTTCACCTGCGTATCCACCGGATAGTGTGCGTCCTGACGCGCCAGGGTCACGCCCAGGGCGTTCTCCGGACGGTTAGCCAGCAGACGGTACAGGTAGAGCGGGCCACCCGCTTTCGGACCGGTGCCGGAGAGGCCTTCACCGCCGAACGGCTGCACGCCCACGACTGCGCCGACCATATTACGGTTGACGTACAGGTTGCCGACTTTAGCATTGCCGGTCACCTGGGCAATGGTTTCGTCGATACGGGTATGCACGCCGAGCGTCAGGCCGTAACCCGAGGCGTTGATCTGATCGATCAGCTCGTTGAGGTTGTTACGGTTGTAGCGCACAACGTGCAGTACCGGGCCGAAGACCTCTTTTTTCAGCTCGTCGAAGCTTGCCAGCTCAATCAGCGTTGGCGGCACGAAGGTGCCGGTCTGCCACTCGCGGGCATCTTCGCTGTTCTCGCGCACCGCCTGGAACACCGGACGGCCTTTGGCACGCATGGTCTGAATGTGGTTTTCGATGTTGGCTTTGGCTTCCGCGTCGATCACCGGCCCGATATCGGTGGTGAGACGGCCCGGGTTGCCCATGCGGCATTCCGCCATCGCACCGCGCAGCATCTTCAGCGTGTGGTCAGCCACGTCATCCTGTAAGCACAGCACGCGCAGGGCGGAACAGCGTTGACCCGCGCTGTCGAAGGCAGAGGCCAGCACGTCAACGACGACCTGCTCAGTGAGCGCGGAGGAGTCCACGATCATGGCGTTCATGCCGCCGGTTTCAGCGATCAGCGGCGTTGGACGGCCCTGCGCATCCAGACGGGTGGCGATGTTGCGTTGCAGCAGGGAGGCTACTTCGGTCGAACCGGTAAACATCACGCCGCGCACGCGGTTATCGGAGGTCAGTTTGGCACCCACCGTTTCACCGCGCCCCGGCAACAGCTGCACCACGCCCGCCGGTACGCCCGCTTCCAGCAGAATGTTGATGCCCTGAGCGGCAATCAGCGGAGTCTGCTCTGCCGGTTTTGCCAGCACGCTGTTGCCTGCGGCAAGGGCCGCGGCAATCTGGCCGGTGAAGATTGCCAGCGGGAAGTTCCACGGGCTGATACAGACCACCGGGCCGAGCGGACGGTGCGTTTCGTTGTCGAAATCATCACGCACCTGACCGGCGTAGTAGTGCAGGAAGTCGACCGCCTCACGCACTTCGGCGATGGCGTTGCTGAAGGTTTTACCCGCTTCACGCACCAGAATGCCGATAAGCTGCTGCATCTGATCTTCCATCAGCACCGCCGCGCGTTCCAGAATGGCGGCACGCTCCTGCGGCGGGGTGGCAAACCAGATTGGCGCGTTGTTCACCGCGCTCTCCAAAGCCTGATCCACTTCCGCTTCTGTGGCTTCGCGCACGTAGCCGACGATATCCTTCGGCTCTGCCGGGTTGATCACCGGCTGCATTTCACCGTCTTCAACAGACTGCTCAAGGATCGGTTTGGCCTGCCACTTCTGCAATGCGCTGTTAAGCAGGGCAGAAGAGAGCGACGCCAGACGGTGTTCGTTGGCGAGATCCAGACCCGCCGAGTTGACGCGGCCTGCACCATACAGCTCGCGCGGCAGGGCAATCTTCGGATGCGGCAGACCAATCTGGCCTTCCTGCGCCGCCATCTTCTCTACGGCCTGTACCGGATCGGCCACCAGTTCGTCCAGCGGCAGGGTGGTATCGGCGATGCGGTTAACGAAGGAGGTGTTCGCCCCGTTCTCCAGCAGACGACGCACCAGGTAGGCCAGCAGGGTTTCGTGGGTACCTACCGGGGCATAAATACGGCACGGACGGTTCAGCTTGCCGTCGGCCACTTTACCGGTCACCTGCTCGTACAGCGGTTCACCCATGCCATGCAGACACTGGAACTCGTACTGGCCCGGATAGTAGTTCTGACCCGCCAGGCTGTAGATCGCCGCCAGGGTGTGGGCGTTGTGGGTGGCGAACTGCGGATAAATCAGGTTCGGCACGCCGAGCAGTTTTTTCGCGCAGGCGAGGTAAGAGACGTCGGTGTAGACCTTGCGGGTATAGACCGGATAGCCTTCCAGTCCTTCCATCTGGGCGCGTTTGATTTCGCTGTCCCAGTAGGCACCCTTCACCAGACGGATCATCAGGCGGCGACGGCTGCGGCTGGCCAGGTCAATCAGGTAGTCAATGACGAACGGGCAGCGTTTCTGGTAGGCCTGGATAACGAAACCAATCCCGTTCCAGCCCGCCAGCTCCGGCTCGAAGCACAGTTTTTCCAGCAGATCGAGGGAGATCTCCAGACGATCCGCCTCTTCGGCGTCGATGTTGATGCCGATGTCATACTGGCGCGCCAGCAGGGTCAGGGACTTCAGGCGCGGGTAGAGTTCTTCCATCACCCGGTCGTACTGCGCGCGGCTGTAGCGCGGGTGCAGGGCGGAAAGCTTGATAGAGATGCCTGGCCCTTCATAAATACCGCGACCGTTGGACGCTTTACCGATGGCGTGGATCGCCTGCTGGTAAGAGACCATGTAGGCCTGCGCGTCGGCGGCGGTCAGCGCCGCTTCGCCCAGCATGTCGTAGGAGTAGCGGAAGCCTTTGTCTTCCAGCTTGCGGGCGTTCGCCAGCGCTTCGGCAATGGTTTCCCCGGTGACGAACTGCTCGCCCATCAGGCGCATCGCCATGTCCACGCCCTTGCGGATCAGCGGCTCGCCGCTCTTGCCGATAATACGGTTCAGGGAGCGCGACAGGTTGGCTTCGTTATGGGTGGAGACCAGCTTGCCGGTAAACAGCAGGCCCCAGGTGGCGGCGTTCACAAACAGGGACGGGCTGCGGCCAATGTGGGAGTGCCAGTTGCCGTTGCTGATTTTGTCGCGGATAAGGGCATCGCGGGTGGCTTTATCCGGAATACGCAGCAGCGCTTCCGCCAGACACATCAGCGCCACGCCTTCCTGCGAGGAGAGGGAGAACTCCTGCAACAGACCCTGCACCATGCCGGCGCGTCCGCTGGCGGTTTTCTGATTACGCAGCTTGTCGGCGAGCTGATACGCCAGGCTGTGCGCCTGAGCGGCAACGGCTTCCGGCAGGCGCGCCTGCTCCAGCAGCATCGGCACGGCGTCGGTTTCGGCACGGCGATAGGCGCCGGTAATGGCGGCGCGGCTGACGGACTGCGGCAGGATCTGCTCGGCAAATTCCAGGAACGGCTGGTGGTTCTCATCAGCGGCCGTCGCGGCCTCTTCGCCTTCGTTCGCAGCGCCCGCCAGCAGTGCAGGCAGCTCCGGCAGACCTTCTTCACTCTCCAGTCTTTCCAGATAGTTAAAAATCGCCTGCTTGATTAACCAGTGCGGCGTGCGGTCGATACGGGTCGCAGCGGTTTTAATCCGTTCGCGGGTAGCGTCATCCAGCTTAACCCCCATGGTGGTCATCCCCATGCCAAAACTCCTGTTGTTCTGTAATAGCGTTCTGTTGATAGCGTGAAATATCCACCATGTTGCAACTTTGTGCAACCGTGTTAAATGTGACCTGGTCTGCAAGCTGGAAAATGAATGGATTGTTAACGATTAGTTAGCTGTGAAAAAGAACGCGCGGCGGTTTCTGAGCCCAGTTTTTATGCGGTGCTTAACATTTTTTAAAGGTGCAACCCGTAAAAGCGTGAGCGAGTGCAACCTATAGGAAAGACGTATAAAACCAGGGATGAAATTCATGTAAATGCAGTGTTAAATCGTTTGTCAGTGGGATGCGTATACGGCAGGATAGCGCGCCCAACGGAAACACATACACACATCACTACGTTCCGGTGATGACATAACAAGGCAGCCCGGACGGCTGTCGCTCGACATTTTGGAGAATTTGAATGGCTATTAGCACACCGATGCTGGTGACATTTCTCGTTTATATTTTTGGCATGATCCTGATAGGGTTTTTGGCATGGCGTTCCACTAAAAACTTTGACGACTACATCCTCGGCGGGCGCAGCTTGGGCCCGATGGTCACCGCACTCTCAGCGGGCGCATCCGACATGAGCGGCTGGCTGCTGATGGGGCTGCCGGGCGCGATTTTCATCTCCGGTATCTCCGAAAGCTGGATCGCCATCGGCCTGACCGTTGGCGCATGGATCAACTGGAAGCTGGTAGCAGGCCGTCTGCGTGTGCATACCGAAGCCAACAACAACGCCCTGACGCTGCCGGATTACTTCACCGGACGCTTTGAAGATAACAGCCGCATATTGCGTATTATCTCTGCGGTGGTGATCCTGCTGTTCTTCACCATCTACTGTGCCTCCGGCATTGTGGCGGGTGCGCGTCTGTTCGAAAGCACCTTCGGCATGAGCTATGAAACGGCGCTGTGGGCCGGTGCGGCCGCGACCATCCTCTATACCTTCGTGGGTGGATTCCTGGCGGTAAGCTGGACCGATACCGTGCAGGCGAGTCTGATGATTTTCGCCCTGATCCTGACCCCGATAATTGTGATTTTTACCGTCGGCGGCTTTGGCGAATCGCTGGAAGTGATCAAGCAGAAGAGCATCGAAAACGTCGATATGCTGAAAGGGCTGAACTTCGTGGCCATCGTCTCCCTGATGGGCTGGGGCCTGGGCTACTTCGGTCAGCCGCACATTCTGGCGCGCTTTATGGCGGCGGATTCTCACCACACCATCGTTCACGCGCGTCGCATCAGCATGACGTGGATGATCCTGTGTCTGGCGGGGGCGTGCGCGGTCGGTTTCTTCGGTATCGCCTACTTCAACAACAACCCGGCGCAGGCGGGCGCGGTGAACCAGAACGCCGAGCGCGTGTTCATCGAGCTGGCGCAGATCCTGTTCAACCCGTGGATTGCCGGTATCCTGCTCTCCGCGATCCTGGCGGCAGTCATGTCCACCCTGAGCTGTCAGCTGCTGGTGTGCTCCAGTGCCATCACCGAAGACCTCTACAAAGCGTTCCTGCGTAAGGGCGCGAGCCAGAAAGAGCTGGTGTGGGTAGGGCGTTTTATGGTGCTGCTGGTGGCGCTGGTGGCGATTGCGCTGGCAGCTAACCCGGAAAACCGCGTGCTGGGGCTGGTGAGCTACGCGTGGGCGGGCTTTGGCGCCGCATTTGGTCCGGTGGTGCTGTTCTCCGTTCTGTGGTCACGCATGACCCGCAACGGCGCGCTGGCGGGGATGATCATCGGTGCGGTTACCGTTATCGTCTGGAAACAGTTCGCGTGGCTGGGCCTGTACGAAATCATCCCGGGCTTCATCTTCGGCAGCCTCGGTATTGTGGTGTTTAGCCTGCTGGGTAAAGCGCCGTCTGCATCTATGCAGAAGCGCTTTGCGGAAGCGGATGCGCATTACCACTCAGCGCCGCCGTCTAAGCTCCAGGCTGAGTAATTTCCCCCTCACCCTAACCCTCTCCCCGGTGGGGAGAGGGGATAGTCCTTTCACCTATGTGAGTCTTCATCAATGAGAATTAAAACAGGGCTAATGGTGGCAGCATTCGTGATGCTGGCGGGCTGTAACGCACCCGCGCAGCATGCGGCGGTGGAAACCTGCAAAGCAGAAAATCAGATGCAGCAAACCACGCTCTATTTCGGCTTAAACCGTCCTGCCGGGGCGCAAATTACAGGCAACGAATGGCAGCAGTTTGTCGACCAGGACGTGACGCCGCGTTTTCGCGATGGCTTAACGGTGGTTGATGCCCGCGGGCAGTGGCTGGGGAACGACGGAAAAGTGGCGCGTGAACCCAGCAAAGCGTTAATGCTCATCCATGGTAAAGACGCGCAGAGCGAGAAGAACATCGAAGCGTTGCGCGGGATCTATAAGTCTCGTTTCGCGCAGGAATCGGTGATGCGGGTCGACCAGCCGGTGTGCGTGCAGTTTTAATGAGAACGGCGGGAATTCCCGCCGTTGTTGTTTTGTAGGCCGGGTAAGCGAAGCGCCACCCGGCATTGCATCAGAGCACCAACCCCGCAAAGCTCGCCGACAGCAGGCTCACCAGCGTTGCCCCGTACACCAGGCGTAAACCAAACCGCGACACCACGTTACCCTGTTGCTCGTTCAGGCCTTTTATTGCCCCCGCTACAATGCCAATCGAGGCGAAGTTAGCGAACGACACCAGGAACACGGACAAAATACCCAGACCGCGCGGGGACATTTGATGGGCTATTTTTTGCAGCTCAATCATCGCCACAAATTCATTCGCCACCAGTTTTGTTGCCATAATACTCCCCGCGTTTAAGGCATCGCTCAGCGGAATACCAATAAGCCACGCCAGCGGATAAAACACGTAACCCAGAATCTGCTGGAAGCTCAGGCCAAATACGCTGGAGAAGAGGGCATTAACGGCGCTAATAAGGGCGATAAAGCCAATCAGCATCGCCAGAATAATCATCGCCACCTTAAAACCGGCCAGAATATATTCGCCCAGCATTTCAAAGAAGCTCTGGGATTCATGCAGCTTTTCCAGTTTGATATCGGGTTCGGCTTCCGGGCGGGCCGGGTTAATGACCGAAAGGATAATAAAGGTGCTGAACATGTTCAGGATCAGTGCCGCGACGACAAATCTGGCGTCGAGCATGGTCATATAGGCACCGACAATCGACAGCGAAACCGTCGACATCGCCGTTGCAGCCATCGTAAACAGGCGGCGTGAGGAGAGATCGCCCAACACGCCCTTGTAGGCAATGAAGTTTTCAGACTGACCGAGTATCAGTGAGCTCACCGCGTTAAAGGATTCCAGCTTGCCCATGCCGTTCAGTTTTGACAGCAGCGTCCCGATAACCCGAATAAAGATCGGCAGAATACGCCAGTGCTGCAGAATACCAATCAGCGCCGAGATAAAAATAATGGGGCAGAGCACGCCAAGGAAAATGAACGCCAGCCCTTTTTCACCCATCCCGCCAAAGACAAAATTCGTCCCTTCGGCAGCGAATTTAAGCAGTGATTCAAAGAAACCGGAGACATGTTTAATAATGAACAGGCCGCTTTCTGCATGCAGAAAAAAGAATGCCAGCGCGATTTCAATCACGATCAGCTGTAAAACGAAACGAATGCGAATTTTTCGGCGGTCGAAACTCACCAGCCAGGCAAGCGCAAGAATAATCACCAGCGCCAGCAGGAAATGGACAATTTTAAACATGGTTTATTTTCAGTTGGTTTTCGAGGCGGACATTTAGCCACAGCCCCGGTTAACCGTAAATGGGCATTTTCGTTATACCTTATAAACGCAACGGTTACTCAGGCAATTATTATTCCGCAATGCGTTTACATCTGGTCATCAAAACTCCACATATTTCGCTTGTTTTTCTTGTGGCCGTAATGATAATCACTATCACAAGAATTTACCTTTCTTTGCATCAGTTGACCGCGATAAACATTTAAGGTGTCTGCATGTTTGTTCCTTTTCTCATTATGTTACGTGAAGGCCTTGAAGCCGCCCTGATTGTTAGCCTTATCGCCAGTTATCTGAAGCGCACCCAGCGTGGACGCTGGATCGGCGTGATGTGGGTTGGCGTCTTCCTGGCCGCGGCGCTCTGCCTGGGGCTGGGTATTCTTATCAACGAAACTACCGGTGAATTTCCTCAGAAAGAGCAAGAGCTTTTTGAAGGCATTGTTGCCGTAATAGCGGTGGTGATCCTCACCTGGATGGTGTTCTGGATGCGCAAGGTCTCCCGTAACGTGAAGGTACAGCTGGAGCAGGCGGTGGATAACGCCCTGCAAAAAGGCAACCACCACGGCTGGGCGCTGATCATGATGGTTTTTTTCGCCGTGGCGCGTGAAGGCCTGGAGTCAGTGTTCTTCCTGCTCGCGGCTTTTCAGCAGGACGTGGGCATCTGGCCGCCGCTGGGCGCGATGCTTGGGCTGGCCACGGCGGTTGTGCTTGGCTTCCTGCTCTACTGGGGCGGCATTCGTCTTAACCTGGGCGCGTTCTTCAAGTGGACCAGCCTGTTTATTTTGCTGGTGGCCGCGGGGCTGGCGGCAGGGGCAATCCGCGCCTTCCATGAAGCGGGCCTGTGGAACCACTTCCAGGACGTGGCGTTTGATCTTAGTAACGTTCTCTCCACCCACTCACTGACCGGCACGCTCCTTGAAGGTATCTTCGGCTATCAGGAAACGCCGAGCGTCAGCGAGGTGGCGATGTACTTTATCTATCTTATTCCGGCGCTGGTGCTGTTCTTCATGCCATCGCGCCCCAGCGCTCAGCCGTCGCGTACTGCGCCGTGAAGCGCTTTGTTTAGTTACAACATACTTTAAAGGGAAGAGACATGGCTATTCAATTCCGTCGTAGCGCGTTACAGGTTGGTGTGGCAGCGCTGTTCGCGTCTGCCTTCGCCGCTCAGGCAGCAGATATTCCGCAGGTAAAAGTCACCGTCAACGATAAACAGTGCGAGCCGATGACCATCACGGTTAACAGCGGTAAAACCCAGTTTATTATTCAGAACCACAGCCAGAAGGCGCTGGAGTGGGAGATCCTGAAAGGCGTGATGGTGGTAGAAGAGCGTGAAAATATCGCGCCTGGCTTCAGCCAGAAAATGACCGCTAATCTTCAGCCGGGGGAATATGACATGACCTGCGGCCTGCTGACTAACCCGAAAGGTAAGCTGATCGTCAAAGGCACAGCGACGGCGGACGCGGCCAAAGGCACCGCGCTGCTGAGCCTCGGCGACGCCATTACCGCCTATAAAGCCTACGTCACCAAAGAGACGGCTGACCTGGTGGCAGGCACCAAAGCCTTTACCGACGCGGTGAAAGCGGGCGATATCGAAAAAGCGAAATCCCTGTATGCGCCTACACGTCAGCACTACGAGCGCATCGAGCCGATTGCCGAGCTGTTCTCTGACCTCGATGGCAGCATTGACGCCCGCGAAGATGACTACGAGCAGAAGGCCGCCGATCCGAAATTCACCGGCTTCCACCGCCTGGAAAAAGCCCTGTTTGGCGATAGCTCCACCAAAGGGATGGAGAAATACGCCGATCAGCTCAACAGCGACGTGCTGGAGCTGCAAAAACGCATCAGCGAGCTGGCCTTCCCGCCGTCGAAAGTGGTGGGTGGTGCTGCGGGTCTGATTGAAGAAGTGGCCGCGAGCAAAATCAGCGGCGAAGAAGATCGCTACAGCCACACCGACCTGTGGGACTTCCAGGCAAACGTCGACGGCGCACAAAAAATTGTCGATCTGCTGCGGCCCCAGCTGCAAAAAGAGAACGGCGAACTGCTGGCGAAAGTGGATGCCAACTTTAAGAAAGTTGACGCCATCCTGGCGAAATACCGTACCAAAGACGGGTTCGAAACCTACGACAAGCTGACCGATGCTGACCGTAACGCGCTGAAAGGCCCGATTACGACGCTGGCGGAAGATCTCTCCCTGCTGCGTGGCGTTCTGGGTCTGGACTAAGCGATGAACAAGCATGATGAGTACGACGTGGCGGAACCTTCCCGACGTCGGTTGTTAAAAGGGGTAGGGGCGCTGGGCGGCGCGTTTGCCCTGGCGGGCGGCTGTCCGGTGGCGCATGCGGCAAAACCACAAAGCGCCCCCGGCACGCTCTCCCCGGATGCGCGTATGGAAACGCAGCCATTTTATGGTGAGCACCAGGCAGGAATCCTGACGCCGCAGCAGGCCTCGATGATGCTGGTGGCTTTCGATTCGCTGGCGAGTGATAAGGCTGACCTTGAGCGTCTGTTCAGGCTGTTGACCACGCGCATTGCCTTCCTTACGGCGGGCGGTCCGGCACCGGAAACACCGAATCCGCGCCTGCCGCCGATGGATTCCGGGATCCTCGGGGCGTTTATCGTTCCCGATAATCTGACCATCACCGTGTCGGTGGGGGAATCGCTGTTTGATGATCGCTACGGTCTGGCGAAGCAGAAGCCGAAAGCGCTGCAAAAAATGACGCGATTCCCGAATGACTCTCTCGACGCGGCGTTGTGCCACGGCGATCTGCTGTTGCAGATCTGCGCCAATACCCAGGATACGGTGATCCACGCCCTGCGCGATATCATCAAGCACACCCCGGATCTGCTCAGCGTGCGCTGGAAGCGGGAAGGTTTTATCTCTGACCACGCCGCGCGCAGTAAAGGGAAAGAGACGCCGGTCAACCTGCTGGGCTTCAAAGACGGTACCGCCAACCCGGACAGCAGCAATACCGTGTTGATGAAAAACGTGGTCTGGGTGACGGCGGATCAGGGCGAACCGGCCTGGGCGGTGGGTGGCAGCTATCAGGCGGTGCGTATCATTCAGTTCCACGTGGAGTTCTGGGACCGCACGCCGCTGAAAGAGCAGCAGACGATCTTCGGCCGCGATAAGCAAACCGGCGCACCGCTCGGCATGAAGGACGAGCACGATGAACCCGACTACGCCCGCGATCCGAACGGAGATGTCATCGCGCTGGACAGCCATATTCGTCTCGCCAATCCTCGCACCAAAGAGACCCAGTCCAGCCTGATGATGCGCAGGGGCTACAGCTACTCGTTGGGGGTGACCAATTCCGGTCAGCTTGATATGGGACTGCTGTTTGTCTGCTATCAGCACGATCTGGAGAAAGGGTTCCTCACCGTGCAGAAGCGGCTCAACGGCGAAGCGCTGGAGGAGTACATCAAGCCCATCGGCGGCGGCTATTTCTTTGCCCTGCCCGGCGCGCGTGACGCGAAGACCTGGCTCGCTCAGGGTCTGATAGAAGCCTGATAATCGTCCCTGCGACAGTTCGCGGGGACATTATTTTTCCATATGACTATCTTGTTGTTATATTTCTGTAATATTCATATATGAGACTGATTCCGCTGCAGGAGCAGTCTTAAAGGTTGCATCTAGGTAAAATAAATGTTGCATTTATGATAATTCCTGATGTACTTAAGATAAGACAGCGGTAGTTCCCGGCAGTGATACTGACTCACTATGGAGATCGCGAATGGTTGCGTCCTGTACTGGACAAGGTAAACACATCAACCGCAGCACCCGGCGCGGAGGCTCAGACTCCGGCAGCGATTTCCTCACCACAAAATTCTCCCCTCCACCTCTAAATACGATTCCTACCGACGTGCATAACGGTGCGCGTAGCCGTTCTGTATCGTCATCCGGTAATGCAAGCAATGGCTTACAAGGAAGCCAACCCTCTGATGTTCGTGCGCATAATCGTGCCGATGCTGGCGCGTGTGATGAATACCAACAACTCAAGGTGCTATCCATGGGAAGACAGAAAGCAGTGATCAAAGCTCGTCGCGAAGCAAAACGTGTGCTGAGACGGGATTCACGTAGCCATAAACAGCGTGAAGAAGAATCGGTCACCTCGCTTGTGCAGATGAGCGGCGTAGAATCCATTGGCATGGCGCGGGACAGCCGCGATGCATCGCCAATAGTGGCGCGGAATGAAGCTCAGGCGCACTACCTGAATGCTATCGAGAGTAAACAGCTCATCTTTGCAACCGGGGAAGCCGGATGCGGGAAAACCTGGATCAGTGCCGCCAAAGCGGCGGAGGCGCTGATTCATAAGGACGTGGAAAGGATCATCGTTACCCGTCCGGTACTGCAAGCGGATGAAGATCTGGGCTTCCTGCCCGGCGATATTTCTGAGAAGTTTGCCCCGTACTTCAGGCCCGTCTATGACGTGCTGGTGAAGCGGTTGGGCGCTTCCTTTATGCAGTACTGCCTGCGACCAGAGATTGGCAAGGTGGAAATCGCGCCGTTCGCCTATATGCGCGGACGTACATTTGAAAATGCGGTCGTTATTCTTGACGAGGCTCAGAACGTGACCGCTGCGCAAATGAAGATGTTTTTAACGCGCCTCGGGGAGAACGTGACGGTTATCGTCAACGGCGATATTACCCAGTGTGACCTGCCGTCGGGCGTGAAGTCCGGCCTGAGCGATGCCATGTCACGTTTTGAAGAAGATGAGATGATAGGGGTGGTCCGCTTCACAAAAGAGGACTGCGTCCGCTCAGCGCTGTGTCAACGAACGCTGGAAGTATACTCCGACTAAGATCATTTCACATTTTAAGTCATTTCTTCCCGGCGTCATGCCGGGAAGCTTCTTTTATTCCCTCTGTTCGCATGGCTTTTTTTAAATCATATTTATTTCCTATAGCATTCAACGGGATTTACGCACCGTTTTGCGGTAATAATAATATTACTGTTAATTTGCTGTGAACGCTTTTTATACAGTTAGAAAAAATGTGATATGTATTTACAATACCCACAAAATACCTGTGAATATAATGATCGCGCTAATTGTTAGGTGAAAATTAAACGTGAATGTTGTCACAGAACATGACTAAGCAGTAAAAATTAAGTTGGTGTCTTTTGGGTAATTATCTATGTTTCGTACTTGTTCAAATTAAATTCTAAGAAGAAACACACCAGGGGATCGTTTCCTCTGGAACATCACGCTGAGGGTCATACATGAACGAACTGGTTAGTGCAATTAACGGTGTTATCTGGAGCCCTGCGTTAATATTTTTATGTCTGGGTGTCGGTCTCTATTTCTCACTGCGTAGTCGTTTTCTTCAATTACGTCATATAAAACATATGATTACCCTGATGTTTCAGGGCGGGGCTACCGATGCCGGCGTATCATCGTTTCAGGCGTTGACGATGACGCTGGCGGGCCGCGTAGGGACAGGGAATATCGCCGGTGTGGCGACCGCCATTACCTTTGGTGGCCCCGGTGCGCTTTTCTGGATGTGGGTAGTGGCATTTTTAGGCGCCAGCTCTGCTTTTGTTGAATCCACGTTAGGTCAGGTTTATAAAGAAAAAATTAACGGCGAATATCGTGGGGGACCTGCCTTTTATATTGAAAAAGGGTTGGGGGTGAAGTGGTACGCATGGTTATTTGCTATTGTGACCATTTTCTCCTGCGGTTTATTACTTCCGGGCGTACAGGCAAACTCAATTGCCGCCAGCCTGGATATTGCCTTCGGTCTTAACCCAAACGTTACGGCGGCAATACTGGCTGTACTGTTAAGCTTCATTATTTTCGGTGGTGTAAAAAGGATCGCCAGCTTTAGCAGTATGGTCGTTCCGTTTATGGCGCTCGGCTATATTATTGTTGCCTGCGTTATTATCGCGATCAATATTGAAAAACTGCCTGCTGTTATCCTGCTGATCTGGAAAAGTGCTTTTGGCCTTGAAGCGGGATTTGGCGCTATTCTGGGCCAGGCTATCATGTGGGGCGTTAAACGCGGCGTATATTCCAACGAGGCGGCGCAGGGCACCGGGCCACATGCATCCTCGGCAGCAGCCGTAAGTCATCCGGTGAAACAAGGGCTGGTTCAGGCGTTCTCCGTATATATCGACACGCTGTTTGTCTGCTCCGCGACCGGGTTTATGCTGTTGATCACCGGGCTTTATAATGTTCAGGGCGTCGACGGCGCAGCCCTTTATACCGGTATTGCAGGCGTGGCGGCCGGTCCTGGCTATGTGCAGACAGCGATGGAAAGTATGATGCCGGGCTTTGGTAATTACTTTGTCGCCATCGCGCTATTCTTCTTTGCCTTCACCACCATCATTGCCTATTACTATATCGCTGAAACCAATATCGCCTACATCAACCGTAAAATTCACCGTCCGTGGCTGACATTCCTGCTTAAATTATGTCTGATGACTTCCACGGTATATGGCACAATCCGCACCGCGGATCTGGCATGGGGATTAGGGGATATCGGGGTAGGGCTGATGGCCTGGCTCAACATTATTGCCATTGTCCTCTTGCATAAAAAAGCCTTTGCCAGCCTGAAGGATTATGAAACCCAGAATGCGCAGGGAATTGATCCACAGTTTGATCCGGTTCGGCTTGGGATTAAAAATGCGGATTACTGGCTGGGGGAGCGCAGAGATGAAGAGGGGGGATTGCCGGGGCAGGTTTCTTCTCCTGAAGGAAAGCAGCCGGCGGGGAAGTTGAATAACTGAGGAATAGTTTAAAACGGGCCCGTGCTTATGCGCGGGCTTTTTTTATGGGTGAGGCGGTATCACCCGCACCGGCGGGGATTGACTCGCTTCGCTCTCAGTCTGTCCAACTGGCTGCGCCAGTTGTCGAACCCCGGTCGGGGGTTCTCATCCCCCCGCAGACGTGCAACATGCGAAAAAAAAGCCCGCATTTTCATGCGGGCTCTTCTTAAAATATGGCGGTGAGGGGGGGATTGACTCGCTTCGCTCGCCCTGCGGGCAGCCTGTTCGCTTCGCTCACAGTCTGTCCAACTGGCTGCGCCAGTTGTCGAACCCCGGTCGGGGGTTCTCATCCCCCCCCGCAGTCGTGCAACATGCGAAAAAAAAAGCCCGCATTTTCATGCGAGCTCTTCTTCAAATATGGCGGTGAGGGGGGGATTCGAACCCCCGATACGTTGCCGTATACACACTTTCCAGGCGTGCTCCTTCAGCCACTCGGACACCTCACCATATTGTTTTGCTGCCTGACCGCTTGGGGGGCAACGGGGCGCTACTATAGGGAGTTGCGCGAAAGCGGTCAAGCAGATTTTCTGCATTCGTGCCTGTTCGGTTAAGCCTTAATCAGCTTATGGCGCACCGCGCAGGATCAACGCTGCGAATCGAGCACTTCGCTGTTTTTCACGACGTCCTGCGCTTTGCTGTAACTTTCGATCAGCAGCTGGTAGGCAGGGAAGATGTGTGTGTACACCTCTGCCCATTCTCCCGCATCTTCACGGTTCCACGTGCGCTGGATCTCTGAGGCCACTGCCGCTGTGTCCATCGGTACCACGCCTGCCTGCACCACGCGCGCCAGGGTGATCTCTTGCGCCATTTTGCTGTAGGTGCCGGAGGCATCAATCACCGCAAACACTTTATATCCGTCCGCCACCGCGCTGATGGACGGGAAGGCCATGCAAACGCTGGTAATCGTCCCCGCGATAATCAGCGTTTTGCGTCCGGTGGCTTTCACCGCCGCCACGAACTCCGGATTATCCCAGGCGTTGATCTCACCCTTGCGTGCCACATACTGTGCGTGCGGCGCATTGGCGTGGATCTCCGGGATAAGCGGGCCGTTCGGTCCCTGTGGAACCGACGCCGTGGTGATCACCGGGATCTTCGCCAGCGAGGCGATCTTTGCCAGCGCTGCTGCACGAGCGCGCAGCTCAGGCATTGGCATGTCTCCAACAGTCTGGAACAATCCGCTCTGGTGATCGATAAGCAGCATAACGGCATCATTGACGTCAATAACGGGACGTGCACCGTTGAAGTTTGCAGGGGTAGACATAATGCGCTCCTTTATTACGTTTAGATTTGGCCAAAGCGGCCGGAGTTGAAATCGCGAATAGCTTCGGCGATTTCGGTTTTACTGTTCATCACAAACGGGCCATAGCCCACGATGGGTTCATTCAGTGGCTCCCCGGCCATCAGCAACACTTTGGCATCGCTGCTGGCTTCGAGATGCAGCTTGTCGCCGCTCTGACTCAGCACGACCAGCTGCGCCTCACCCGCAGGCGTGGTGCCGTTCACCGTCACGCTGCCCTCAACAACAACCAGCGCCGTGCTCCAGCCTTCGGGCTGATTGAGCGTCAGGTGGCTGCCCTGGTGCAGCGCGAGATCCCATACGTTAAGCGGTGAGAAGGTATGCGCCGGGCCGGTTACCTCTCCAAAGCGGCCAGCAATCACGCGCATTGTTCCGCTGTTATCCGGCAGGGTGACCACCGGGATATCCGCCTGAGTGATGCTCTGGTAGCCAGGCGTCGCTATTTTGTCTTTAGCGGGCAGGTTGACCCACAGCTGCATCATTTTCAGTTCACCGCCTTTCTGCGAGAACGCGCTGGAGTGGAACTCCTCGTGCAAAATGCCTGCGCCTGCCGTCATCCACTGCACATCGCCTGGACCAATAACGCCGCCTCTGCCGGTGGAATCACGGTGCTCAACTTCGCCTGAGTAGACGATGGTCACCGTTTCAAAACCGCGATGAGGATGCTCGCCCACGCCGCGTTTTGCGCCATCCGCCGGGAAGGTATGTGGTCCGGCGTAGTCAAGCAGCAGGAACGGGCTCAGCGGTTCGCCGTGCGTCTGGTAAGAAAACATCGAACGAACCGGAAAACCATCACCGACCCAGTGCGGACGAGGTGCGGTATACACGCCTGTTACGTTTTTCATGATTAACTCCTGATGTCCTGTTGATGTAATTAGCTTATATTCAAGGTTAATATCCCGGTAGATAGCAAAAATGACATTCACTGTTCCTTAAATAGAACAATGGGGGCTTATGCAGGATCTCAATGATTTCGTATGGTTTGTGAAGGTGGTGGAGCATGGCGGCTTTGCGGCGGCGGGGCGGGCGCTCGATCAGCCAAAGTCGAAACTGAGCCGTCGGATTGCGCAGCTGGAAGAACGCCTGGGTGTTCGGTTGATACAACGTACCACGCGGCAGTTTGCGGTGACTGAAGTGGGGCAGACGTTCTATCAGCACTGTAAAGCCATGCTGGTGGAGGCTGAAGCTGCGGAGGAGGCGGTGGCTGCTTTGCAGGCTGAGCCGCGCGGTATGGTCAGGATCACTTGCCCCGTAACCCTACTGCACGTTCACGTGGGGCCCATGCTGGCGAGGTTTATGGCGCGCTATCCGGGAATTAACCTCCAGCTTGAAGCCACCAACCGCCGGGTCGATCTGGTGGGGGAGGGGGTGGATGTGGCGATCCGCGTTCGTCCGCGCCCGTTTGATGACAGCGATTTGGTATTAAGGGTGCTGGCGGACAGGGGACATTGTCTGGTTGCCGGGCCGACACTGATTGAACGGATGGGCAACCCGGCGATGCCCTCTGAACTCAGCGAATGGCCGGGTTTAAGTATGGGCGCTGGTAAACACCTGCATAAATGGGAGCTGAGCGGGCCGGAGGGGGCGAAAGCAGACATTCACTTCACGCCGCGCCTGGTGACTACCGATATGCTGGCGCTGCGGGAGGCAGCGATGGCGGGCGTGGGCGTGGTACAGTTGCCCATTTTGATGGTGAAGGATCAGCTGGCTTCAGGTGAGCTTGTTCGGGTGCTGAATGCCTGGGAACCCAGAAGGGAAGTGATCCATGCGGTGTATCCTTCCCGGCGCGGCCTGCTGCCATCGGTCAGGACGCTGGTGGATTTTCTCACCGAAGAATATGCCCGGATGGTGGAGGAGTAACGTTTCCAGGGGACAACTGAATGCGAGCACCTAACTATCCCCTCTCCCCTCCGGGGAGAGGGTTAGGGTGAGGGGGGGATTGACTCGCTTCGCTCGCCCTGCGGGCAGCCTGTTCGCTACGCTCACAGTCTGTCCAACTGGCTGCGCCAGTTGTCGAACCCCGGTCGGGGGTTCTCATCCCCCCGCAGTCGTGCAACATGCTAAAAAAAAGCCCGCATTTTCATGCGGGCTCTTCTTAAAATATGGCGGTGAGGGGGGGATTGACTCGCTTCGCTCGCCCTGCGGGCAGCCTGTTCGCTTCGCTCACAGTCTGTCCAACTGGCTGCGCCAGTTGTCGAACCCCGGTCGGGGGTTCTCATCCCCCCCCGCAGTCGTGCAACATGCGAAAAAAAAAGCCCGCATTTTCATGCGAGCTCTTCTTCAAATATGGCGGTGAGGGGGGGATTCGAACCCCCGATACGTTGCCGTATACACACTTTCCAGGCGTGCTCCTTCAGCCACTCGGACACCTCACCATATTGT
>NZ_PQTC01000018.1:0-4787 GCF_003850715.1 Enterobacter sp. 301B | reverse complement strand
GCCCGCATTTTCATGCGAGCTCTTCTTCAAATATGGCGGTGAGGGGGGGATTCGAACCCCCGATACGTTGCCGTATACACACTTTCCAGGCGTGCTCCTTCAGCCACTCGGACACCTCACCATATTGTCATCCCGTTGTTGTCGGGACGGGCGCTAATGTAAGGAAAAGCCGTACTGCCGTCAACCCACTTTTTCAGTAATTTAGCGTGTTTAGACAAACTTCAGGCAACCTGATTTCGAAATGTGCGAAAAGCGCCTCTTTTATCAGCAACGCGGTTTAGCGATAAATTTGTTATGCTGACAAGCCAGTTGAAAATGAAAATAAAACAGCGCACTAAAAGGCAATGACTATGGATATTATCTTCTATCACCCCACTTTTGATACGGCTTACTGGATTAAGGCGCTCACGGCGGCACTGCCTGGCGCACGCGTTCGCGAATGGAAACAGGGCGATAATGAACATGCCGACTACGCGCTGGTCTGGCATCCCCCGGTCGAAATGCTACAGGGACGCCGTTTGAAGGCGGTGTTTGCTCTTGGTGCGGGGGTGGATTCCATTCTCAGTAAGCTGAAGGCTCACCCTGAAATGCTGCCGGAAGATATTCCCCTGTTTCGTCTGGAAGATACCGGTATGGGGGAGCAGATGCAGGAATACGCCGTAAGCCAGGTGCTGCACTGGTTCCGCCGCTTCGACGATTATCAGGCGTTTAAACAGCACTCCCACTGGGAACCGCTCCCGGATTATCAGCGTGAAGATTTCACCATCGGCATCCTCGGGGCGGGTGTGCTGGGTTCGAAAGTCGCCGAAGCGCTCGCTCCGTGGGGCTTCCCACTGCGCTGCTGGAGCCGGAGCCGTAAGGATTATCCGGGCGTCGAGAGCTTTGCCGGATTGGACGAACTCCCGGCGTTCCTGAAAGGGACACGCGTTCTCATTAACCTGCTGCCGAATACGGCGGAAACGGTCGGCATTATCAATGGCACGCTCCTCAACCAGTTGGCAGAAGATAGCTACTTAATGAACCTGGCGCGCGGGGTACACGTTGTGGAAGACGATCTGCTGAAAGCGCTGGATAGCGGTAAACTGAAAGGCGCAATGCTGGATGTGTATAGCCGCGAACCGCTGCCGACAGACAGCCCGCTTTGGGCACATCCACGCGTGGCGATGACGCCCCATATTGCGGCCGTGACGCGACCGGCGGAGGCCGTGGCGTATATCTCGCATACCATCAGCGAAATAGAGAAGGGCAATGCGGTGACCGGACAGGTAGACAGACAGCGAGGCTACTGAGAGAAACCCGGCGTTCGCCGGGTTTTTGCTAATATTCGCCGCTGATAACTGCTATCCTTTGGAAAAACCGCAGAGGAGAGAAAGATGTATCCCGTTGACCTGCATATGCACACCGTCGCCAGTACCCACGCTTACAGTAACCTCCATGATTATATCGCTCAGGCGAAGCTGAAAGGCATCAAACTGTTTGCGATAACCGATCACGGTCCGGATATGGCGGATGCGCCGCACTACTGGCATTTTGTGAATATGCGTATCTGGCCACGTCTGGTTGACGGTATCGGGATACTGCGAGGCATCGAAGCGAACATCAAAAATACCGACGGTGAAATTGACTGCACCGGCCCGATGCTGACCTCGTTAGATCTGATCCTCGCCGGCTTCCACGAGCCGGTCTTTGCGCCCCAGGATAAAGAGACCAACACCGCGGCGATGATTGCCACCATTGCCAGCGGCAATGTGCACATTATCAGCCACCCGGGAAATCCGAAATACCCGATCGATATTCAGGCCGTGGCACTGGCCGCAGCGAAGCACCGCGTGGCGCTGGAGATCAACAACTCCTCGTTCGTGCATTCGCGTAAGGGCAGTGAGGCCAACTGTCGCGACGTTGCGGCGGCCGTGCGTGACGCGGGCGGAATGGTGGCGCTGGGCTCTGATTCACACACGGCCTTCACGCTGGGTGATTTCAGCGAGTGCCTGAAAATATTGCGGGACGTGAATTTCCCGGAAGAACAGATCCTGAACGTCACGCCGCGTCGTATGCTCGACTTCCTTGAGTCGCGCGGCATGGCGCCGATTGACGAATTTGCCGATCTTTAATTAATAACGGAATAAAAACATGAATGAGTTTTCCATCCTTTGCCGCGTGCTGGGCACCTTATATTACCGCCAGCCGCAGGATCCGCTGCTGGTTCCGCTGTTTACCCTGATTCGTGAAGGTAAACTGGCGCAGAGCTGGCCGCTGGAACAGGATGAGTTGCTGGAACGCTTGCAAAAAAGTTGCGATATGCAGCAGATTTCAACGGATTACAACGCGCTGTTCGTGGGGGAAGAGTGTCGCGTGTCGCCGTATCGTTCTGCCTGGCAGGAAGGTGCGACCGAAGCGGAAGTTCGGGCGTTTCTTTCAGAACGCGGCATGCCGCTGACGGATATGCCTGCCGATCATATCGGTACCCTGTTGCTGGCGGCCTCATGGATTGAAGATAAAGCAGGTGATGATGAGAATGAGGCGATTGAAACCCTGTTCGAAACGTATCTGCTGCCGTGGGTCGGAACCTTCCTGGGTAAAGTTGAAGCCCACGCCACCTCCCCGTTCTGGAGAACGCTGGCTCCGCTGACGCGTGACGCTATCGCTGCCATGTGGGATGAGCTGGAAGAAGAGAGTGAAGAGTGATTTAAATCACAAAAATTCTGCAACGATACATTTCAACTTGCACGTAACGTGCTTCTGATCTCATTTCTAGGGTGCGCATCTGCTAAGATGCGCACCATGAACATATTACTTTGTATTGCAATCACGACTGGCATCCTCTCCGGCCTCTGGGGTTGGGTGGCGGTATCTCTCGGTTTGTTGAGCTGGGCCGGTTTTCTTGGCTGCACGGCCTATTTCGCCTGTCCGCAGGGTGGTTTTAAAGGGCTCTTTATTTCAGGCAGCACGTTACTGAGTGGCGTGGTCTGGGCGCTGATCATTATGAAGGGCAGCGCGCTGGCGCCGCATGTGGAAATCCTGGGGTACGTCATGACCGGTATTGTGGCTTTCCTGATGTGCGTTCAGGCAAAACATCTGCTGTTGTCCTTTGTGCCCGGCACGTTCATGGGTGCCTGCGCGACCTTTGCAGGCCAGGGGGACTGGAAGCTGGTGGTCCCTTCGCTCATGCTGGGATTACTGTTTGGCTACGCTATGAAGAACAGCGGTCTCTGGCTTGCAGCCCGACGCGAGAAGAGCCAGAACGTTCCTGTGGTAGGTAAATAAAAAAAGGCGAGACGAAAATCTCGCCTTTTTATACGCCGCCAATCATGACTCCGGCGGAACCGACATCTCACGGTATTTCACCAGCACCGCATTACTCACGTCACTTTTATTCTGAAGATCCCACAAGCCGCGATCGATGCCGTCATTAATCAGGAAAATCACCCCGGTTTCGATGGCCGACATCAGACACAGCATAACCGGCTCGTTAGAGGTATAGCCAATTTCAGCCTCCAGCAAACGCTGGTAGTCGATAAAGCGGAATACCCCCGCCTGCACTTCATATGAGAGAATCGTTTTGCTGGTGGTCACGGAGGATAAAATTTCACCCGTGCTCACGTTAACCACGCGCAGGTTGACGGCAATCTGATCCAACTGATACTGCGTGTCGGCCCCGATACCAAAGTAACGGGCACCCGCGCCGCCCGATTTCACGTTACTTTCGTAGCCGATAATCGAGCCTTCCACCATGATATTGGCTGCGGTGAGAGACTGTAGCGGCATGCGGTTATTGACGCCAACGGTACCATTCTCCTGTGCAGCACGAATGATTTTTCGTTCGTTAAGCAGGTTTTGCAGCCCCTGGCGTTCCAGCGGGATAAACCAGCGCGAATCTTTCAGGGCGGTAACCAGCATCGCGGTGGCGCTCTGCGGTACGGCCGTGGAGAAGTTACTGGCCGGATACGGTTTGAACTGGCCCGTCTCATCCTGAATGTTATAGACCGAGACGAATATCTTCCCGGTAGGGCCGGGCAGATGCGTCAGATCCCGATAGCTCTGGGCACGGGGCATTAGGGTGGGTTTAGCGGCTTCTTTTGGCGGGGCAGTTAAACAACCGCTTAATAAGCACACTGCAACTAAAATAAAAAAGCGCTGCATGATAATTGTCCTTATTTCGGGGTTGTTTAGAAATCAGTTGAACTGGTCTGCAAACCGGAAACCTGGATTGTCGACGTCTTACCGGTTTTTCGGTCTGTCACATTTAACTGAAGCTGCCCGTCTTTATTGGCAATATCGACGATAAAGTCATTAGTGACCATCCGGCCGGGTTTTCCGGTATTAATGTTGGTTAATAAGCCACCTAATATTTGCGACTGGATGGCCTGAGTAAAATTATCCAGAGCTGACGGGGTCTCGATACCGAAATCATCGTCATAGCTGGGGTCTTTATAGGAATTTTGAGCCTGCGCCTGGTTAAGCATAAAGGCTCCGTTATTCGGGTTGCCGCCAAAATTAGGGTTGCGGAACTGGAATGTCATATTTCCGGCCCAACTCAACGGCGCAATGAGCATTAACGAAATCACTGTGTGTGCGAGACGCATTACAGCCTCCGAAATAGGTGTCGTTGCTAGAACTCATCTTTTGCTAAATCACCTGTGCTCAAAAGGGCTTTATCTAAGGAAGGTGCGAACAAGTTCCTGATATGAGATCATCATATTCATCCGGAGCGCATCCCAGAGGGACATCATGAGCCATCAACTCACCTTCGCCGATAGTGAATTCAGCACTAAGCGCCGTCAGACCCG
>NZ_PQTC01000017.1:0-105592 GCF_003850715.1 Enterobacter sp. 301B | reverse complement strand
CGGGTCTGACGGCGCTTAGTGCTGAATTCACTATCGGCGAAGGTGAGTTGATGGCTCATGATGTCCCTCTGGGATGCGCTCCGGATGAATATGATGATCTCATATCAGGAACTTGTTCGCACCTTCCTTAGGGAAAGTGATCGGATAAATTACTTCAAGCGCCCCACCTGCCGGTATTCCGTTAACCCCAGCACATTGGATAATTATCCCGTTTGGAAGTTTGCAATAACCACTAACCCCGCTAAAAGCGTTAGCGAAAAAGCTCATATCCGGCAGCTGGTTGGCTGCCGTCCCAACTTCCCTTTTTGCCGCTTCCCCCAAACGAACGTTTAATACCCTATAGCCATCCAGTAAATAGAATTGGAGGTAGGAGTAACGTAAGTAAATCTGGCCTTAGTTGTAGACGTATTGCCAATATCGAATCCAGTAAAACGCATGGATGGATCGTTTGTAGACATTAAAGCGCTGAGATGTCTGAATGCAGTAGGGAATGCAATTGGGAAAGAAATGTCAGTGGTTCCTACTGCCCCAGATGTGCCGTTGACGTTAAGCGCCCCCCATTGAATGATCAGCCCAGTCGGTAATTTTTGATACCCATTGAAACCTAAAGAACCGGCAAAGTTGCTCATATCAGGAAGCTGGTTTGCACCATTGCCGACCCCCCGTTTAGCTGCTTCCCCCAAACGAAGGTTTTTTCTTCACCACGGTCATGATTGTCCGTGTTGGCCATTCTCTGCAGTACAGTCAGAAATGACCATGCTCGATAAAATGGTGGCATCATTCACCACTTTTTTATGGGCGAAAAATCATGCAAATCGGTTACGTGAGGGTGTCAACAAATGACCAAAACACGGCTTTACAACGAAATGCGCTGGAGTGCGCAGGATGTGAGCTGATATTTGAGGACAAAATGAGCGGAAAAACCTCAGATCGGCCAGGGCTAAAGAAGGTCCTGCGCACACTCTCAGAAGGTGACACGCTGGTAGTTTGGAAGCTGGACAGATTAGGCAGGAGTATGCGGCATCTTGTTACTCTGATTGAAGACCTGCGAGGGAGAGGAGTAAATTTCCGCAGCCTGACAGATAGCATTGATACATCAACTCCGATGGGGCGTTTCTTTTTCCATGTTATGGGTGCCCTGGCAGAAATGGAGCGAGAGCTGATCGTAGAGCGAACCCGTGCCGGGCTGGCTGTAGCGCGTGCGCAAGGGAGGATTGGTGGCCGACGGCCAAAGCTATCAGAGGATGAGTGGGCGCAGATTGGCCGGTTGCTGGCTGCCGGAGAAACGCGAAAACGCGTTGCTCTGATTTTTGATGTGGGTATATCAACGCTGTACCGCAAATTTCCCGCGTCTGCCGTGGCGCCATTGTCTGAACGCTCAGACACTCCTGTATAAATGAACATGATTTCTCATTTATGTAACCTGAAATCAGGCACATAAGAGAGGCAAGGCTATGCAAAAAGCAGTTATTGGCGCGGCAACTATTTACTGTGGTGACAGCCTGGAAATTTTGCGCGAACTCACTGGCGAATTTGATGCAGTAATTACTGATCCGCCTTATTCCAGCGGTGGCATGACACGCAGTGATCGGCAGGCCAAACCCTCCGGGAAGTATGTAGGCAATAACAACTACCATGAGTTTTTCGGCGATAACAGAGACGTGCGCTCCTGGGCGTTCTGGATGACGCAGTGGATGAGTCAGGTTAACCGCCTGGTTAAGTCAGGCGGCTATGCCATGGTTTTCACTGACTGGCGGCAGCTTCCAACGCTTACTGACGTTTTCCAGGCTGGCGGTTTTGTGTGGCGGGGGCTGATTCCGTGGGATAAAACGCTTTCAACCCGTGCGCCTCATACCGGTTATTTTCGTCATCAGTGCGAATACGTGGTTTGGGGAAGTAACGGACCATTGCCTAAAAGTCTGCATGGTGGACCCTGGCCGGGTATGGTGACTCGTCGGGTTATTCCGTCTCAAAAACTCCATATGACCGGCAAACCGATTGAGCTTATGGAGAGCCTGGTTGCTCCCGTTCCTCCTGGCGGCCATATTCTTGATCCATTTATGGGGAGTGCATCAACTGGCGTTGCCGCGCTGAGGAAGGGATATAAATTTACCGGGATTGAAATGAGCCAGCAGTATTTTGATATCTCATGCGAACGCCTGGAAAAAGAAAACGCAGATATCCGCGCGGGCGTATTGTGTGATTAAGGGAACAATGCCGCGTAGCTGTCTGCGCGGCCCATTCAATTCACCATAGGGCGAAACCTAAACACCGGAGGGTTCGCCGTATGGCTCAGGATTATCACCACGGTGTGCGCGTCGTTGAGGTCAACGATGGCACCCGCCCCATTTCAACAGTAAGCACGGCAATTGTCGGTATGGTCTGTACCGGCGATGATGCAGATGCGTCCGTGTTCCCCCTCAATAAACCGGTCCTGCTCACCGACGTGCTGACCGCCAGCGGTAAAGCAGGCGAGTCCGGCACGCTGGCCCGCTCGCTGGATGCAATTGCCGACCAGGCTAAACCCGTGACCGTTGTTGTGCGCGTTGCACAGGGTGAAACCGAAGCGGAAACAACTTCCAACATTATCGGCGGCGTGACAACTGACGGTAAAAAAACGGGCATGAAAGCGCTGTTATCTGCGCAGTCCCAGCTCGGCGTTAAGCCGCGCATACTTGGCGTGCCGGGGCATGACACGCAGGCGGTTGCCACTGAGCTGCTGAGCGTGGCGCAGAGTCTGCGCGGCTTCGCCTATCTGTCAGCCTACGGCTGCAAAACGGTAGAGGAGGCCATTGCCTACCGCGCTAATTTCAGCCAGCGCGAGGGGATGCTGATCTGGCCTGATTTCATCAGTTTTGACACCGTGCTGAACGCTGACGCAACGGCTTACGCCTCAGCCCGTGCGCTTGGCCTGCGTGCCAAAATTGACGAACAGACCGGCTGGCACAAATCCCTGTCCAACGTAGGCGTGAACGGCGTCACCGGCATTTCTGCTGATGTGTTCTGGGATTTGCAGGACCCGGCAACCGATGCGGGGCTGCTGAACCAGAATGATGTCACCACGCTGATCCGCAAAGACGGTTTCCGCTTCTGGGGTTCCCGCTGCCTCAGTGACGATCCTCTGTTTGCCTTTGAAAACTACACCCGCACCGCTCAGGTACTGGCTGACACCATCGCAGAAGCGCACATGTGGGCGGTGGATGGCGTGCTTAACCCGTCGCTGGCCCGCGACATTATCGAAGGTATTCGCGCCAAACTGCGCAACCTGAAAACGCAGGGCTACATCATCGGCGCCGACTGCTGGCTGGATGAGTCCGTAAACGATAAAGATTCCCTGAAAGCCGGGAAGCTCACTATCGATTACGACTATACGCCGGTACCGCCTCTGGAAAACCTGATGCTGCGCCAGCGCATCACCGATCAGTATCTGCTGGATTTCTCCAGCCAGGTAAGCGCGTAAGGGGACAATATGGCTTTACCACGCAAGTTAAAACACCTGAACCTGTTTAACGACGGGAATAACTATCAGGGGATCGTTGAGTCCCTGACCCTGCCTAAATTCGGCCGCAAGTTTGAAAAGTATCGCGGCGGCGGTATGCCCGGTTCGGCTGATGTTGATCTGGGGCTGGATGATGGCGCGCTGGACACGGAATTTTCAATTGGTGGCACTGAACTGCTGTTATTCAAACAGATGGGTAAAGCCACTGTTGACGGTATCCAGCTGCGTTTCACCGGCTCCATTCAGCGTGACGATACCGGCGAAGTGCAGGCCGTTGAGCTGGTTGTGCGCGGGCGACATAAAGAAGTCGATTCCGGCGAATGGAAAACCGGCGAGAGCAACACCACAAAAGTCAGCAGCACCAACAGCTACGCGAAGCTGACCATTAACGGCGAGGTGCTCTATGAGGTTGATGTGATCAACATGATTGAAATCGTTGATGGCGTGGACCTGATGGAAGAACACCGCAACGCCCTGGGCCTCTGATCTACTTTAAAGGCGCGGGCAGCCGCGCCAGTACCTTATTAACAGGAAATGACAATGAGCGAACAACTGACTGAAAAAACCGTACAGCTGGACACCCCAATCAAACGCGGTAAAACCGAAATTGCCGAAATTGTGCTGCGCAAGCCGCAGTCCGGCGCGCTGCGTGGCACCCGTCTGCAGGCGATCATGGATATGGACGTCGGCGCGATGATGACGATTATTCCCCGCATCTCCACGCCCGCGCTGACCGCTCAGGAAATGGCTGAAATGGACCCCGCAGATCTCACCGCGCTGTCGGTTGAGGTGGTCACTTTTTTGTTGAAGAAATCGGTGCTTGCCGGTTTGCCGACAGCCTGACGGTAGAAGACCTGGTGGCTGATATCGCCACCATTTTTCACTGGCCGCCGTCCGTCACTGACGTTATGCCGCTGACCGAAGTGCTGGAGTGGCGGCATAAAGCGATTCAGAGAAGCGGGGCCAGCGATGAGTGACACTAACCTGCGTTTGCAGGTAATTCTAAATGCGGTTGATAAGCTCACCCGCCCATTCAGATCAGCGCAGGCCAGCTCTAAAGAGCTGGCTACCGCCATTCAGCAAAGCCGCGCAAGATTAAAAGAACTGGACGCCCAGGCGGGCCGTATTGACGGTTTCCGCAAGGCAAGCGCGCAGCTCGCCGTCACCGGCAACAGTCTTAAAGCCGCACGAGAAGAAGCGGCGAAACTTGCCACGCAGTTCTCGGCCACTAACCGCCCGACGGCGGCGCAGGCTCGTCTGCTTGAGCAGGCAAAAAACCGCGTTAACGAGCTGCAGAGCAAATATAACGGCCTGCGTCAGTCGGTGCAGCGTCAGCGTCTTGCGCTCAATGAGGCCGGGCTGGACACCAAAAAGCTGAGCAGTGCACAGCGGGAGCTGCGGCAGAATGCCGACGAAACCCGGCAGGCCCTGGACCGACAGCAGAAATCCCTTAAACGCCTGGGCGAGCAGCAGGCCCGAATGAACGCCGTCCGCGATCAGTATTCCCGGCGTCTTGAGGTGCGGGATCGTATCGCGGGCGCCGGAGCAACGACTACTGCCGCCGGGCTGGCAATGGGCGCGCCGGTGATGGCAGCCGTTAAAAGCTATGCCAGCATGGAAGATGCGATGAAAGGCGTGGCAAAGCAGGTTAACGGGCTGCGGGACGACAACGGCAACCGCACAAAACAGTTTTACGATATGCAGGATGCCATCAAGGCCGCCAGTGAACAGCTGCCGATGGAGAATGGCGCAATTGATTATGCCGCGCTGGTTGAAGGTGGCGCTCGCATGGGCGTGACAAACCAGAACGATTCTTACGAAGACCAGAAGCGTGACCTGCTGGCCTTTGCATCCACTGCAGCAAAGGCCGCAACGGCATTCGAGCTGCCCGCTGATGAGCTGGCGGAGGGGCTGGGTAAAATCGCGCAGCTGTATAAAGTGCCGACCCGAAATATTGAACAGCTTGGCGATGCCCTGAACTACCTGGACGATAACGCCATGTCTAAGGGCGGCGATATCATCAATGTGCTGCAGCGTATGGGCGGCGTGGCTGACCGGCTTGATTTCCGCAAGGCGGCCGCGCTGGGTTCCACCTTCCTGTCTCTGGGCGCCGCGCCTGAAATTGCCGCCAGCGCATCAAATGCGATGGTGCGCGAACTGTCGATTGCAACCATGCAGAGCAAGCGGTTCATGGAAGGTATGGATCTGCTGAAACTCAATCCAGAAGAGATTGAAAAGCAGATGACAAAGGACGCAATGGGGACCATTCAGCGCGTGCTGGAGAAGGTCAACAAACTGCCGCAGGACAAGCGCCTGTCCGCCATGACGATGATATTTGGCAAGGAGTTTGGCGATGATGCGGCGAAGCTTGCAAACAACCTGCCGGAGCTGCAGCGACAGCTGAAACTTACCTCAGGCTCTGAGGCTAACGGCTCCATGCAGAAAGAATCCGATATCAATAAGGATTCACTTTCCGCGCAGTGGTTGCTTGTTAAAACGGGCGCGCAGAATGCTTTCAGTAGCCTGGGTGAAACCCTGCGCCAGCCGCTGATGGATATCATGGGGTACGTCAAAAGCGTTACCGGGGCACTGCGTCGATGGGTTGAGGCTAACCCGCAGCTGGCGGGCACGCTGATGAAAGTGGCGGCGGCCGCTGCTGCGATCACCGTTGTACTCGGCACGCTGGCGGTAGCCGTGGCTGCCGTGCTGGGGCCACTGGCGGTGATCCGTTTAGGCCTGTCCGTGCTGGGTGTAAAAACACTCCCCTCCGTTATGTCTGCAGTGACCCGCACCGGCGGTGCGCTGTCCTGGCTGGCGAATGCGCCGCTTTCCCTGTTGCGCCGTGGCATGGCGGCATCCGGTAGCAGCACCGGATTGCTGACGACTCCCCTAAACTCCCTGCGACGTTCTGCCGGGCTGGCTGGCAATGCGCTGAAAGCGCTGGCCGGTGCACCGCTTGCTGTTCTTCGCAGCGGAATGTCTGGTATTCGCAACATTATCGGCATGGTAATGAATCCGTTGACCGCGTTGCGCGGGGGATTATCCGCAGCCGGTGGCGTGCTGCGTTTTCTGGCGTCCGGCCCGCTGGCCCTCCTTCGCGTTGCGCTGTACGGGATTTCTGGATTGCTGGGCGCCCTGCTTAGTCCGATAGGTCTGGTCGTGGCGGCGCTGGCTGGCGTGGCGCTGGTTGTCTGGAAATACTGGCAGCCGATAAGCGCATTTTTAGGCGGAGTGGTTGAAGGATTCAAAGCTGCAGCTGCGCCTATCAGTGCGGCGTTTGAGCCACTGCAGCCTGTTTTCCAGTGGATAGGTGACAAGGTCCAGGCGTTATGGGGCTGGTTTACTGATCTGCTGACGCCGGTTAAATCCACCTCTGCAGAACTGCAAAGCGCAGCGTCGATGGGGCGGCAGTTTGGCGAAGCGCTGGCGGCAGGGCTGAACATGGTCATGCACCCGCTGGATTCGCTTAAATCGGGCGTGTCCTGGCTGCTTGAAAAACTCGGCATTGTCAGCAAGGAGGCGGCCAAAGCGAAGCTTCCTGAACAGGTCACGCGGCAGCAGCCAGCTACGGTCAACAGAGACGGTAAAGTGGTGCTGCCGCCTGGCGGATTCCCGACGATGGGTTTTGCTGGAATGTACGACAGCGGCGGTACCATTCCGCGCGGCCAGTTCGGCATCGTGGGCGAGAATGGCCCAGAGATTGTTAACGGACCCGCCAATGTCACCGGCAGGAAACGGACTGCTGATCTGGCGAGGGTGGCGGCAACGCTCAATCCTTCCCGGACGGAACCGGCCAGCGCTAAACAACGTCCTGAACGCGGGATAGTTCTGCCGCCTGATAGTGTGAACGGTCCGGCAAATATTCCGGTAATCAATAGCACTACTGAACTGGTGAAACTGGCGGCAACAGTAAGCCCCGTTCGTGATGTAACAGCCAGCCCGGAGCAACGGCCTGAAAGCAGGTTAATACTGCCTCCTGAGATTGTTAACGCCCCGGTAAAACTTCCTGGTCGAGATCGTGCTGCGGAGCTGGCTGATATCGCTGCTGCCGTCATGCCAGCACCGGCCATTAAGGAAATCACGGATAACAGGACTGACCCGATGGCTATGCGCCAGAAGGTGTTCGCTTCCGTGGTCGCTGGCGTAATGGGCCTGGCAGCTGCCCCGGCAGAAGCCGCACCACTTCATCCGTACAGTGTGCCTGTCAGGACGCAACCGGCGCCGTCTCCGAAGGAAGAGAGACAGCCGCAGGTAATTAAGTACGAGATAAGCGCGCCAATTCATATTGTCGCGCAGCCAGGGCAAAGCGCGCAGGATATCGCCCGCGAGGTGGCCCGGCAGCTTGATGAGCGTGAGCGCAGGGCCAGGGCAAAAACACGCAGTAATTTCAGTGATCGAGGGGGTTACGAATAATGATGATGGTGCTGGGGTTGTACGTATTCATGCTGCGAACAGTGCCCTATCAGGAGCTGCAGTATCAGCGCAGCTGGCGGCACGCAGCCAACAGCCGGGTTAACCGGCGCCCGTCAACGCAGTTTCTTGGACCGGATAACGATACGCTTACTCTGTCCGGTGTCCTGCTGCCGGAGATTACCGGCGGCAGGTTGTCTTTGCTGGCGCTGGAGCAGATGGCGGAGCTGGGAAAAGCCTGGCCTCTGATTGAGGGGAGCGGGACGATTTACGGCATGTTTGTGATCGAGAGTCTGAGCCAGACAAAAACAGAATTTTTTGAGAGCGGTATGCCCCGGCGCATCGAATTTTCGCTGAGCCTGAAACGGGTGGATGAGTCGCTGTCTGATATGTTCGGCAGCCTCAGCGACCAGCTCAGTAATTTGCAGGAATCTGCCACCTCTGCAATAGGCAATATGAAAAATACGGTTGGAGGGTTACTGCAGTGAATTTCAGCTCTGATCTCCTGAACCTGAACAGCAAAACTCCCGGTTTCAGTATCATCATTGAAGGTAAAGATGTGACTACCGTGCTGGATGCGCGCCTGATAAGTCTGACGCTGACGGATAACCGGGGCTTTGAAGCGGACCAGCTTGATCTGGAACTGGACGACTCGGACGGGCTAATCGTTCTGCCTCGTCGGGGGGCCATTATTCAGTTTGCGCTGGGGTGGAAAGGTCAGCCGCTTTTTCCGAAAGGGGCGTTTACTGTCGATGAGATTGAGCACAGCGGCGCGCCTGACCGTCTCACAATCCGCGCGCGTAGTGCAGATTTCCGTGAAACCCTGAATACGCGGCGTGAAAAGTCCTGGCACCAGACAACGGTGGGCGAAGTTGTGAAGGAAATCGCGGGCAGGCATAAATTAAAGATGGCGCTGGGAAAGGACCTGTTGGACAAGCCTGTCGATCATCTTGACCAGACTAATGAAAGCGACGCCAGCTTTTTGATGAAGCTGGCGCGGCAGTATGGGGCGATAGCCTCAGTTAAGGACGGCAATCTGTTGTTTATCCGCCAGGGGCAGGGCAGAACGGCAAGCGGTAAGCCGCTGCCGGTTATCACCATAACCCGCCAGGCCGGTGACGGTCATCGTTTTACTCTGGCTGATCGCGATGCCTATACGGGGGTAATTGCCAGCTGGCTCCATACCCGTGAGCCAAAGAAAAAAGAGACTGCAAAGGTTAGGCGCCGTCGAAAAAAAACCACTGCGGCAAAGGAGCCGGAAGCAAAACAGGGAGATTACCTGGTTGGAACGGATGAAAACGTGCTTGTACTCAACAGAACTTATGCAAACCGCAGCAATGCAGAGCGAGCGGCAAAGATGCAGTGGGAGCGCCTGCAGCGCGGGGTGGCAACATTCTCCCTGCAGCTCGCAGAGGGAAGGGCTGATCTGTATACCGAAATGCCGGTGAAGGTGAGCGGCTTTAAACAGCCCATTGATGATGCCGAATGGACCATTACCACCCTGACGCATAGTGTCAATGCAGATAATGGTTTCACTACGACTCTGGAGCTTGAGGTAAAGATAGATGATTTAGAAATGGAATGATAATGTTCACAAAATGGATGTTCGTGTATCATTATGGGATTGCGGGTAATGACTTGGGGAGAAACGGATATGATGAATTGTCCGAAATGCGGACACGCGGCACATACTCGCAGTAGCTTTCGTGTATCAGATAATACGAAAGAGCGTTATTGCCAGTGCCAAAACATAAACTGTGGAACCACTTTTGTTACTCATGAAACCGTAGTGCGCTTTATCGTAACTCCCGGACAGGTCGATCATGTGCCTCCGCACCCTCTAAACAGTGGTCAGGGACACATGAATTTTTGACAAACTAACCCGCTTCGGCGGGTTTTTTATTGGTGGCAGCTTATTTCCTGCTGCCATTTTGCTGCCAATGATGAAACTATAAACAAAAAAGCCACTCATGTGAGTGGCTTAATTATATGATTCTAAAGCTAAAATTTGGTGGCCCCTGCTGGACTTGAACCAGCGACCAAGCGATTATGAGTCGCCTGCTCTAACCACTGAGCTAAGGGGCCGTGGCGGTGAATTATAAAGTAACTCCCCTCATCAATCCAGCCATTCACACCTGCCTGCTGTTTTTATAAACAACGCATAATCAATCCTTTATACTTATCTTAAGATGCATAGACAGGAGTAGAGATGATCAACGATATTCTGGCCCCTGGCCTGCGGGTGGTGTTCTGCGGAATCAACCCGGGCAAGTCCTCGGCGCACACCGGTTTTCACTTTGCTCATCCGGGAAATCGCTTCTGGAAGGTGATCCACCAGGCCGGTTTTACCGACAAACAGCTTAAGCCGGAAGAAGAGCAGCAGCTGCTGGATACGCGCTGTGGCATCACCATTCTGGTCGAGCGTCCAACGGTGCAGGCGAGCGAAGTAAATCTGCATGAGCTGCGTACTGGCGGGCGGGAACTGGTGAAGAAGATTGAAGACTACCAGCCCGCGGCGCTGGCGATCCTCGGCAAGCAGGCCTACGAGCAGGCGTTCAGCCAGCGCGGTGCGAAGTGGGGTAAGCAGAACATTACCATTGGCGTAACGCAGGTTTGGGTGTTGCCGAATCCGAGCGGGCTGAACAGGGCGACGCTGGACAAGCTGGTGGAGGCGTATCGGGAACTTGATGAGGCGCTGGTGGTGAGGGGGCTTTAGCTCCTCTGCGGCCTGATGCCCTCACCCTGGTCCTCTCCCACAGGGAGAGGGAATAAACAAAAAAAAAGCTCCCGATTGGGAGCTTTTTGCGGTTTACATGGGTTAGTCGTCCAGGAAGCTACGCAGTACTTCAGAGCGGCTCGGATGGCGCAGCTTACGCAGCGCCTTCGCTTCGATCTGACGGATACGTTCGCGGGTCACGTCAAACTGTTTACCCACTTCTTCCAGCGTGTGGTCGGTGTTCATATCGATACCGAAACGCATACGCAGCACTTTCGCTTCACGGGCGGTCAGGCCAGCCAGCACGTCGTGCGTAGCGGCACGCAGGCTCTCGGTGGTGGCAGAGTCCAGCGGCAGCTCGAGGGTAGTATCCTCGATGAAATCACCCAGATGCGAATCTTCATCATCACCGATTGGTGTTTCCATGGAGATTGGCTCTTTAGCGATTTTCAGCACTTTACGGATCTTGTCTTCCGGCATCAGCATGCGTTCAGCCAGCTCTTCCGGCGTCGGCTCGCGACCCATCTCCTGCAACATCTGGCGAGAAATACGGTTGAGCTTGTTGATGGTCTCAATCATATGCACCGGAATACGAATGGTACGCGCCTGGTCTGCGATAGAGCGGGTGATCGCCTGACGGATCCACCAGGTAGCATAGGTGGAGAACTTGTAACCACGACGGTATTCAAACTTATCTACCGCTTTCATCAGACCGATGTTGCCTTCCTGAATCAGATCCAGGAACTGCAGGCCACGGTTGGTGTATTTCTTGGCGATAGAGATAACCAGACGTAAGTTCGCTTCAACCATCTCTTTCTTAGCACGGCGGGCTTTCGCTTCACCGATAGACATACGACGGTTGATGTCTTTCACCTGCTCGATGGTCAGGCCGGTCTCTTCTTCAATCTGATGCAGCTTTTGCAGGCCGCGCTGTACGTCTTCTTTCACGTCGTGCAGCTTTTCAGACCACGGCTTGTTCATCGCGATAGCGGCGTTGAACCAGGTTTCGCTGGTTTCATTGCCGGTGAAGAGGGTGATGAAATTCTTCTTCGGCATTTTGCACTGTTCAACACACAGCTTCATGATGATACGTTCCTGGGTACGTACGCGATCCATCATCACGCGCATGCTGTTCACCAGGTAGTCGAACTGTTTTGGCACCAGGCGGAACTGTTTAAACACTTCCGACAGCTTCAGGATCTCTTCCTGAGCGGCAGCATGGCTGCGGCCTTTCGCTTTGATGGTGTCACGCGTCACTTCGTACTGAGTACGCAGCTCGGCAAACTTCTCGCGCGCCAGTTCAGGGTCGATGCTGTTGTCGTCGTCGCTGCTGTCGTCGTCTTCTTCTTCATCTTCGTCTTCGTCGTCATCCATCTCTTCCTGAGACAGCTCAGAACCGACGTGAGTGGCGGTTGGCGCCATATCTTCTTCAGCGTTCGGGTCGACAAAGCCAGTGATCAGATCGGACAGACGCGCTTCTTCCGCTTCAACGCGATCGTACTGCTCCAGCAGATAGGTAATCGCTTCCGGGTATTCGGCAACAGAGCACTGAACCTGGTTGATCCCGTCTTCGATGCGTTTTGCGATGTCAATTTCGCCTTCGCGGGTCAACAGTTCAACGGTACCCATTTCACGCATGTACATGCGGACCGGGTCAGTGGTACGCCCGATTTCAGATTCCACGCTGGACAGTACCTGTGCAGCAGCTTCTTCCGCATCTTCGTCAGTGTTGTTGGAGGTTTCAGCCAGCAACAGATCATCGGCATCCGGTGCTTCTTCCATCACCTGAATGCCCATGTCATTGATCATTTGGATGATATCTTCGATCTGATCTGAATCGACGATATCTTCCGGCAGATGGTCATTGACCTCGGCATAGGTCAGATAGCCTTGCTCCTTACCGCGTTGGACAAGAAGTTTCAGCTGTGACTGCGGGTTTTGCTCCATAAGACGGTATCCACACTTAATTCGTTTGATTGGTGTCGGCGATAGGGCTGCCAACCTTTAAAGCGAGGGCGTACTTATATTTTTGCCGCTGCCTCTCAGTGCGGCTGCCGGGGGCTTCCCGATCGATATTCGGCACTTAAGCCGTTAAATTTTTTATTTCTTCGCCAGTTCCTGGTTAATCATCCAGAGCTCCCGGCGTTCTTCGCTGCTTAAGCCATGGGTGCGCTCGCGAGCTATCAACTCTTCCTGGCGCAACTCAAGCATCGAATCAAACATATGGTTGAGTGAGTCGGTGAACGTTTTTTCTGCGATATCCTTATCTGCTATATCGTCCCACATCGACAGTTTTTCAAGGGTAGCGGCCTCTTTTGTGCCGCGATAATGCTCTAAAAGTTGTCCGGTGGTCAGACCTGGCTGAGACAAACAAGTGTTGACCAATTCTGAAAATAAGCCAAGTCCGGGCAATTTTTCGTGGTTCAAACCCGCCAGTGACGGCACTTGCGGAGCAAGTTCGGGGTTTTGCACCAGCAACCCTATCAGTATACGCATGGTTGTGCGTTTTAGCTGAGGCGCGGGGCGTACCGTGCCGTTTTCAGCCTGTTTAGGCATTAAACGTTCAAGCTGGCTGTCATCCAGAATGCCGAGCTTGTTGCCTAACTCCTGACGCAGATAGATGCGCAGCGTTTCGCCGGGCACCTGGCTGATTAACGGCAACGCCAGCGTGCTGAGCTGCGCGCGCCCGTCAGGGGTACTCAAATCCACCTGCGGCATCAGGCTGTTAAACAGAAACGTGGAGAGCGGCTGTGCCTGCTCCATCCGCGCTTCAAATGCCGCTTTGCCCTCTTTACGCACCAGCGTATCCGGGTCTTCACCGTCGGGCAGGAACATAAAGCGTAGCTGACGCCCGTCGGTCATATACGGCAACGCGGTTTCCAGCGCTCGCCAGGCGGCGTCGCGTCCTGCGCGGTCACCGTCGTAACAGCAAATCACGTTGTTGGTGACGCGGAACAGCAACTGGATATGGTCCGCCGTGGTGGACGTTCCCAGCGACGCAACGGCATAGTTAATGTCGTACTGCGCCAGCGCAACAACATCCATATAGCCTTCGACGACCAGAAGACGCGGAGGTTCCGCATTATCCTGCTGTGCCTCATAAAGACCGTAAAGCTGGCGGCCCTTATGGAAAATATCGGTTTCCGGGGAGTTAAGGTATTTCGGCAGGGCATCACCCAGCACGCGACCACCAAAACCTATCACCCGGCCACGCTTGTCGCGGATCGGGAACATCACCCGTTCACGGAAGCGGTCGTAGCTTCGTCCCTGGTCGTTGGTGACCAGCATGCCTGCGTCGATGAGGGATTTACGATCTTCGCTATTGCCGCCAAAACGCTTTAACACGTTGTCCCAGCCGGGCGGGGCGTAACCAATAGCGAAACGCGCAATCACATCGTCGCTCAGTCCGCGCTTGTTCAGATACTGACGCGCAGGCTCAGCCGCAGAGTGCTTAAGAGACTGTTGGTAAAACGAATTCAGGCCATCCATCAACTGATATAGCGTTTGCCGCTGATGGCGCTCGATCTGACTTGGCCCACTGCCTGCTTCATACGGCACTTCAAGGTTATGCATCGCCGCCAGCTCTTCGACGGTTTCAACGAACTCGAGCTTATCGTAGTTCATCAAAAAATCGACGGCATTACCGTGTGCGCCACAGCCGAAGCAATGGTAGAACTGCTTTTCACCGTTTACGGTGAAAGAGGGGGTTTTTTCGTTATGGAACGGACAGCACGCATGGTAGTTCTTGCCCTGCTTTTTTAGCTTCACCCGCGCGTCGATGAGATCGACGATGTCGGTTCTGGCAAGCAGGTCATTGATGAAAACGCGTGGGATTCTTCCGGCCATATGCCCCAAAAATTTAAGCGACTTATAAACGAAAACAAGCCGCGCATTCCTTCCGGAAGCACGGCCTTACGACTACAACTCTGTCTGTCAATTGAGGGCTGTGGCCCTCAACAGATTAGTACAGACGAGTACGGCGTGCGTTTTCGCGAGCCAGTTTCTTCGCGTGACGTTTCACAGCGGAAGCTTTAGCGCGCTTACGTTCGGTCGTTGGTTTTTCATAAAACTCACGACGACGAACTTCAGCCAGAACACCTGCTTTCTCGCATGAACGTTTGAAGCGACGCAGTGCTACGTCGAACGGCTCGTTTTCACGTACTTTAATTACCGGCATGTAACTCTCACCTTTAATAAATTCGGTTTGCCGCTGGCATCAACGCCAGCTTATTTCAAAATGGTGCGGAATTTTACTGCAAATGCTGCTGCTTTGTAAAGCACCGATGCGATTTTGAAAGGGACTTTTATAAGGGGGAAGAGTATACACGAGGCTTCTTCCTGGGGCGAACAAAGTTTTACATCAACCCGCCCAGGCTCTACACTGCGCGGTATTGAAACGAGGTAAAACAAGTCATGCGTGTACTGGGTATTGAAACATCCTGCGATGAAACCGGCATCGCGATTTACGACGACGAAAAAGGGCTTCTGGCCAACCAACTGTATAGTCAGGTGAAATTGCACGCTGACTACGGCGGCGTCGTGCCTGAACTGGCCTCTCGTGACCACGTGCGTAAAACGGTTCCCCTGATTCAGGCGGCACTGAAAGAGGCCGGGTTAAGTGCAAAAGATATTGATGCCGTGGCCTATACTGCAGGACCGGGCCTGGTTGGCGCGCTGCTGGTCGGCGCAACGGTAGGGCGTTCGCTGGCCTTCGCGTGGGACGTTCCGGCCATTCCGGTTCACCATATGGAAGGACATCTTCTGGCTCCGATGCTGGAAGCCAATCCGCCAGCGTTCCCGTTTGTGGCGCTGCTGGTCTCCGGCGGTCATACGCAGCTGATTAGCGTAACGGGCATTGGCAAGTATGAGCTGCTGGGCGAATCAATCGACGACGCGGCCGGTGAAGCCTTCGACAAAACTGCCAAGCTGCTGGGCCTGGATTATCCTGGCGGCCCGATGCTGTCGAAAATGGCCGCGCAGGGAACGGAAGGGCGCTTTGTCTTCCCGCGTCCGATGACCGATCGTCCGGGGCTGGATTTTAGTTTCTCCGGTCTGAAAACCTTCGCGGCGAACACCATTCGCAATAACGACGACAGCGAGCAGACGCGTGCCGACATCGCCCGCGCGTTCGAAGATGCGGTGGTGGATACGCTGATGATCAAGTGCAAGCGTGCGCTGGATCAGACGGGCTTTAAGCGCCTGGTGATGGCCGGTGGCGTGAGCGCCAACCGTACGCTGCGCGCGAAGCTTGCCGAAATGATGCAAAAGCGTCGTGGGGAAGTGTTCTACGCGCGTCCGGAATTTTGTACCGATAACGGGGCGATGATCGCCTACGCCGGGATGGTGCGCCTGAACGCTGGCGCCACGGCTGACCTGAGCGTGTCCGTGCGTCCGCGCTGGCCGCTGGCGGAGCTGCCTGAGGCGTAAGTCTTTTGCCCGGTGGCGCTGCGCTTACCGGGTCTGCAAAAATCGTAGGCCGGGTCAGGCGAAGCCGCCACCCGGCAATAAACCGCACTACATCCGCAGCATCCCTTTCTCTTCCAGAAACGCAATAATCGTCGCCAGCCCGTCACCCGCCTTCAGGTTGGTAAAGGTCCACGGACGCTCGCCGCGCATGCGATTAGTGTCGCGCTCCATTACCTCCAGCGACGCCCCCACGTACGGCGCGAGGTCGGTTTTATTGATCACCAGAAAATCGGATTTGGTGATCCCCGGCCCGCCCTTGCGCGGGATTTTTTCCCCCTCGGCCACGTCGATCACGTAGATGGTGAGGTCCGCCAGCTCCGGGCTGAAGGTCGCGCTCAGGTTATCCCCGCCGCTTTCGACGAAGATCAGATCCAGATTGCCGAACTTCTCGCTCAAGGCTTCCACCGCTGCCAGGTTCATTGAGGCATCTTCGCGGATGGCGGTGTGCGGACAGCCGCCCGTTTCCACCCCTACGATGCGCTCTGGCTCAAGCGCACCCGCCTCGGTCAGGATGCGCTGATCCTCTTTGGTGTAGATATCGTTAGTCACCACCGCAAGATGATAGGTGTCGCGCATCGCCTTGCAGAGCGCTTCCAGCAGGGCGGTTTTGCCCGACCCTACCGGGCCGCCCACGCCAACGCGCAGGGGATGTTTGTAATCAGCCATATTGACTCCTCAGGAACGGAATAGTCGTGAATATTGGGTTTCGTGGCGTGCGGAGGCGATGGCGGACAGCGGTGTAGCTGCCCCCAGCGCGTCGTCGCCACGTAAAAATGCCTGTTCAAACCCGGCGGCAAAATGGTCGCTCAGGTCGATAATCAGCTGTTGTGCGGCCTGCTGCCCAAACGGCACCAGCTTGACGCCCGCCATCACCGCGCTCTCAATCCAGCTGTAGCCGAGGCTCAGCGCCAGCTCGCGCGCGCTAATGCCCCAGCGCACGCCGAGCCACGCCATACCGCCGAGCTGGCTCTGCATCAACAGCGGCAGCCATTCTGCCGGGCAGGCGGGTTCCCAGCTTTTAACCAGGCGCGTAAAGGCCGCGCCGCGGTTGCGTTCTTCCTCGCGCAGTTCGCGCGTTTCCCGACAGGCGAGGAGGTATGCCGTCCAGCGTTTTGCTGCCGCGACGTCCTGCTGCTCGCAGGCACAGTACAGGCGGATAAACAGCGGCAGGTCGACGCAGAAAAAGCTCTGCTCCATCTGCTGGATCTGCCAGCGCCTGAAGGCCTCAGCGTCCGTGATCCACCCGGCCTCGACAGCCCACTCCAGCCCCTGTGACCAGGTATACGATCCGACCGGCAGGCTACTGCTGGAGAGCTGCATCAGGCGCAGCCGCTGGCGGGCATGCTCCATCAGCTCATCAACGCCAGCAGGGCAGAGACGATCAGCCCGCCGCCGAAGGTTTTACGCAGGCCGTCGTGACGGCGCAGCAGCAGCCCTGCCGCGAAGCTGGCGCACAGCACCGTGGCACTGGCTAACATAAATCCGCTGGTAAAGAGCCAGAAGCAGTGGCCGGACATCTCCACGCCGTGCGCCCAGCCGTGGAACATCGCCAGGGCTGGCACTGCCAGCAGCAGGCGATTTTCAGTCTTAAACATCATCACGCCGCAGACCGCCAGCGAGGCGATAATCAGCATCTCCATGCCGCTAAAGCCGCCGAGCAGGCTGCCCGCAACGGCGCCAGCAAGCATCATGCCGAGCGTTGCTAACGGCAGCAGCAGCTTGCGGCCGCTCAGGGCGGACAGCACGCCAGCCCCCGTCAGCATCAGCAGGTGATCCAGCCCGGTCAGCGGATGGAGAAAACCTGCCTGAAAGCTGTCGGTCCCGTGACCGGGATGGGCAAGCGCCGGAACGGAAAAGGCCAGCAGAAACAACGGCAAATACTTACGCATGATGAGTCCTTAATGTGAATGAGCGTGGGAGTGGTCATGGCTGTGGGCATCGCTGGTGTAAGCGCCCGCTTCCGGTTCAAAGGGCAGGCTGGCGAAGGTCACCTCCAGCCCGAACTGACGTAGCATGTCGTCGAGAACGTGATCGTGGTGGTAGCGCAGTTCGCCGGGCATGATTTGCAGCGGCACGTGGCGGTTGCCCAGGTGATAACAGGCGCGGGCGAGCAGGAACGGGTCGGCGCAGCGCACCACGGAAACCGACTCCGGGGCGGCGATCACTTCGATCACTTCGCTGCCGTCGTCGGTAGTCAGCAGGTCGCCCCCGCGCAGCAGCAGGCCGCGCGGCAGCATTAGCCCGGCTTCGCGGCCGTCGTTCAGCGCCACGCGGGCGCGGCTTTTTACCCGCACGTCAATCGGCAGCGTAACGCTGGCGGTGACGGGGTGCGCGTGGTCCAGGCGTTGGGTTAAATAAATCATCATCACTCCTCAAAACAGAAAATAGCGTTGCGCCATCGGCAAAACTTCTGCCGGTTCGCTGGTGATCAATTCGCCGTCGACGCGAACCTCATAGGTTTGCGAGTCAACGGTGATATTCGGCTGTAAATCGTTGTGGATCATGTCGGCCTTTTTCACCGTCCGGCAGCCTTTCACCACCGCAGTGGCGCTTTGCAATCCGAGCCGCTGCGGAATGCCGCTGGCATCAGCGGCCTGCGAGACAAACGTCAGCCGCGTGGCGTGGCGTGCGGCACCAAGTGCACCAAACATCGGGCGGTAATGCACCGGCTGCGGCGTGGGGATCGAGGCGTTGATGTCGCCCATCGGCGCGCAGGCGATCATCCCGCCTTTGACGATGGTGGCCGGTTTGACGCCAAAGAAAGCGGGGGACCAGACCACCAGATCCGCCAGCTTGCCCACCTCAATAGAACCGACCTCATGGGCGATGCCGTGGGTAAGAGCCGGATTAATGGTGTATTTGGCGACATAGCGCTTCACGCGGAAGTTGTCGTTCTCGCCGGTCTCTTCCGGCAGTGCGCCGCGCTGCACCTTCATGCGGTGCGCCACCTGCCAGGTGCGGATAATCACTTCCCCCACGCGGCCCATGGCCTGTGAATCTGACGAGGTGAGCGAGAACGCGCCGATATCGTGCAGCACGTCTTCGGCGGCGATGGTTTCCCGACGAATACGGGATTCCGCAAACGCCACGTCCTCGGCGATATCCGGGTCGAGATGGTGACAGACCATCAGCATGTCCAGGTGCTCGTCGATGGTATTCACCGTGTAGGGCAGCGTCGGGTTGGTGGAGGAGGGCAAAATATTCGGGTGCGCGCAGGCGGTGATGATATCCGGCGCATGGCCGCCGCCCGCCCCTTCGGTGTGGAAGGTGTGGATGGTGCGCCCGGCGATGGCAGCCAGCGTGTCTTCGACAAAACCGGACTCGTTCAGCGTGTCGCTGTGTAGCGCCACCTGAATATCCATCTCTTCAGCGACCTCCAGCGAGCAGTTGATTGCCGCAGGCGTCGCGCCCCAGTCTTCGTGGATCTTAAGCCCGATGGCGCCAGCCGCGATCTGCTCGCGCAGCGCGTCCGGGTTTGAACCGTTCCCTTTGCCCAGCAGGCCAATATTCACCGGCAGCGTATCGGCGGCCTGCAACATGCGGGCGATATACCACGGCCCCGGCGTGCAGGTGGTGGCGTTTGTACCTGCCGCAGGGCCGGTGCCGCCGCCGATCATGGTGGTGACGCCGGAGACCAGCGCCTCTTCCGCCTGCTGCGGACAGATCCAGTGGATATGGGTGTCGATCCCGCCAGGGGTGACGATCTTCCCTTCGGCGGCGATCACTTCCGTTGCCGCGCCAATCGGGATCGTCACGCCGGGCTGAATGTCCGGGTTTCCGGCTTTGCCGACGGCGAAGATCCGCCCATCTTTTATGCCGATATCCGCTTTCACAATCCCCCAGTGATCGACAATCAGCGCGTTGGTGAGCACCAGATCCACGCAGTCGTCGGCGGTCATCTGCCCCTGTCCCATGCCGTCGCGGATCACTTTTCCGCCGCCGAATTTAACCTCTTCGCCGTAGATCGTGAGATCGTCCTCCACTTCGATCCACAGCTCGCTGTCGGCCAGCCGCACTTTATCCCCGGTAGTGGGGCCGAACATATCGGCATACGCCTGGCGTGAAATCTCAGCCATGTTTCACCTCGCCCATGACCTCGCCGCGAAAACCGAAAATGCGCTGCGCGCCCGTCACCTGCACCAGCGTCACTTCCCGCTTCTGGCCGGGTTCGAAGCGCACGGCAGTGCCGGCCGGGATGTTGAGTCGGTAGCCTCGGGTGGCTTCGCGATCGAATTTCAACGCCGGGTTGACCTCGTAAAAGTGGTAATGCGAGCCGACCTGGATCGGCCTGTCGCCGTGGTTTTCCACGATCACACTTCGGGTTTCGCGCCCGACGTTGAGCGCAATGTTGCCGGACTGGATCCGGTATTCGCCTGGGATCATCACGCGCTCCTTACACGATCGGATTGTGGACGGTGACGAGCTTGGATCCATCCGGGAAGGTGGCTTCCACCTGGATATCCGGGATCATCTCCGGCACGCCCTCCATCACCTGATCGCGCGTCAGGACGTGGCGGCCGGCTTCCATCAGCGAGGCGACGGTTTCGCCATCGCGCGCGCCTTCCATAATAAAGGCGCTGATCAGCGCGACCGATTCCGGGTAGTTGAGCTTTACCCCGCGCGCGAGGCGGCGTTCGGCAACCAGCGCGGCGGTGAACAGCAACAGCTTGTCTTTTTCTCTGGGAGTCAGTTCCATAGCGTTTCTCTTATGTCTGCCAGATACGCGGCGAACAGGCGGTTTTGGGGGTTAAAAGCGGGCGAAGCGACTGCCAGATATCGCGCATCACCCGCTGGCAAATGAGGTTGTCGTGGGAGAGAAAACGCACCGACAGCAGGTCGTCGGTGAGCGTCGCCCCGCCAAAGTTTTCCAGTGGGGCGAGCCGCTCGCGCACTTTATCAAGATGAGCTTCCCGGGCCGGGTAGAACAGCAGCGTGCCGACCCACGGATGGCCTGCGACGGGCGACAGATCGCCATCGTTAAGATGCAGTCGCTCAATCAAACGCGGCTCGCCATCCACCCACACCTCAAGGCGGCTCTCCAGCGTGCCGTGGCTGAAGGATTCGTTTATCACCGGACGGCCCAGACAGTACAGCTCCCACGCCAGCAGCGTGCTGGTGGCCTTAAGATGGAAGACGGAACGCAGCGCGGCGTTAGCGCCGGGGAAAACTATGGTGTCCTGCGGCAGCCACTCCAGCGTGGCCTCTTCGTCGAGGTAAAAATGCTGATTCAGACAGGCCAGCGGGCCGCTGCTGCGATAGAACTTGCTGGCGCCGGGCATGGTGATGAGGGCATGGCTTTTGGCGTCGAGCCGCACGGAAATATCCAGCGTATCCCCGCCCACAATCCCGCCTGGCGGATGCAGCAGGTAAAGGTGACAGGTTTCCCCTTCGGGATAAAACGGGCGCTGAACGGTGAGCGGCCCGGTGTGACGCGCGAAATGGAGGAGGGTTTTCTCAGGGGTATAACAAAACTGGAGGGCAAGCGTGGCCTGCCAGCCTTTGTATGAATTATCAGTGACCTGAGTTGCTAACATGGTGCTTCCATTTCCACACTATCGGGGTACGTTTCAGTATGCCCTGGCGGAAATGAAGGCTGTCATATGAGTCGCTTATGGATAAAAAAACCGGTTCATGTGAGCCGGTTTCAGTAATGTAGGCCGGGTAAGCGCAGCGTCACCCGGCAAGAAAGGTTAACGATAATCCTCTGCATCCACATCATACCCCGACGGCTCCCAACGGATCGCCAGCAGCGATACCAGGCCGATAAACGGCGCCAGCGCAATCACCCAGAACACGGCGGTATCCAGCGACGCGACCAGTAGCGGGAACAGAAACAGTGACAGCGTTGAACTGCTGCGCATCAGCGTCTGGTTAAGCCCCACGCCCACGCCGCGCAGCGAGGTCGGGTAGCTCAAGGAGGCAAACGTCATGGTATGCGCACCCGGACCAAAACCCTGGCCAAACAGGAACAGCGCCAGCATCGCGACGGCGACCACGCCTTCCGTGGCCCCGTCAGGGCGGCCAATCAGCGCCAGACCGAGCAGCGCCACCAGCTGGCAGGCGTAACCCGCCAGTGACATCCGCCACGCGCCGAAGCGCGGAACATAGCGCACTGCCAGCAGCCCGCCGACAAACGCGAACAGCAGGTTAAGCGCCAGCGAGATCAGAATGGTGGTCAGCATCGACTGCACAAAGAAGCTGGAGATGATCACCGGCAGGCCAAAGGCTACGGCGTTATAGGCGAACGAGGAGACGACCGACAGCAGCGTGGCGAGCGTGGTACGCCGCAGATAGATACCGCGGAACAGGTTCAGGTAGTTCGACCATTTTGCCTTATTGACCACCGGCGCGGGCTGGTCAAGCGCATCCTGTGGCACGTGGGCATTAATGTTGTACGACTGCCGCAGGATGGACGCCGCCTCTTTCAGATTGCCCTGATTCGCCGCCCAGACCGGGGATTCGCTCATATAACGGCTGCGGATGGCGATAATCACCAGCGCGGGCACCGCGCCGAAGCCAAGGATCAGACGCCAGAGCCAGTCGCTGTGGCCTTCCGGCAGCACGGCGTAGAAGAAGAGCACCAGAAGATAAGAGATGCTGATGGCCGCATACCAGGTGGGGCACCACATTGCCACGCTGGAGGCTTTATTCCCCGGGCCTTTCAGCCTGGCGAACTCGCTGAGAAACGCCATCGCCACGGGAAGGTCGATCCCGACGCCAAGACCCATCACAAAGCGCGCGCCCGCCAGCACATATTCGTTCGGAGCCAGCGCACAGGCGATGGCGGCGACGACAAAGAACACCATGTCGGCCATAAAGACGCGGTAGCGCCCGATTTTATCCGTAAGATAGCCGCCGAGCAGCGCCCCGACAATGGCACCAAAGGTAATGGCTGAAGCCACCATGCCGGTACCAGCGGGCGTCAGGTTAAATTCGCGGGTGATGTCTTTGATGCCGAATGCCAGCGCGCCGAGATCGTAGGCATCGAGAAAAATTCCCCCGAGCGCGATACCGACCACGATGCGGGCATTGGCCCGGCCCTGAGAGCCGTCATTAACGAGACGTGAAACGTCCGATGCGCTGCGTACCCACTTGATGTCGCCATCCGGGGTGTTTCCTGCCGTTGGGAGGGGAGTTGTGTCTGTGATTTCTGCCATTTTCTTTTTGTGTGGTTGTGTCGTGTCTCTAACAGTTACCACAGGCAGAAGGTGACAAAAATCACATTTGGTTATAAGGCATAACGAACGGTTTACTGAGCGTCTTTCTTTTTACGCTTGAGCTTCGTCCAGATCTTGGTTTCCTGGCGACGCCACAGGCGCTGAATGTTGTCATGATGACGCAGCAGGATCAGGCACGAGAGCATCGATACCGGGAAGGTAAACTGCGGTTTGAACCACCAGACATAAAACGGAGCGATCAGCGCGCTGACGATGGCGCCCAGCGATGAATAGCCGCTCAGCAGGATGGTCAGCAGCCAGGTGCCCGCCATCACGCCAGTGAGATCCCAGCCGATCGGCGCAATCGCGCCAAACGCGGTTGCAACGCCTTTACCGCCTTTAAAACCAAAGAAAACGGGCCAGATATGGCCGACGCAGGCGGCGATAGCAATCAGCCCCAGCCAGAAGGGTGTGACGCCCAGCGCATACGCACCCCAGACGGGGAGCATTCCTTTCAGAACATCAAAAATCAAAACCGCTACGGCTGCTCCCTTGCCGCCAATTCGTAGTACATTGGTCGCCCCCGGATTCCCGGAACCACTTTCACGCGGGTCAGGCAACCCGGCGATGCGGCAGACCAGAATGGCGCTGGAGATTGAGCCGCAAAGGTAGGCGAGGATAATCATTCCAGGCGCGATTGCACTCATAACGCTGTTCCGTTTTGAAAATGTATCTGTATTCTCAGCATCTGTGGATAATACGCATAATTCGCCGGAAGTGGTATCCGGTTTAGCCAAAAAGCAGGCAGGTCGTGATGGATATTGTATTTATAGAGCAACTTTCGGTAATCACCACAATTGGTGTTTACGACTGGGAACAGACCATCGAGCAGAAACTGGTGTTCGATATCGAAATGGGCTGGGATAACCGCAAGTCAGCAAAAAGCGATGATGTGAATGACTGTCTGAGCTACGCCGACATCAGTGAAGCGGTAGTTGGCCACGTGGAAGGGCAACGATTTGCGCTGGTGGAACGCGTGGCGGAAGAGGTAGCGGACCTGCTACTGAGCAAATTTAACTCCCCGTGGGTGCGCATCAAACTAAGCAAGCCGGGCGCGGTGGCGCGCGCCGCCAATGTGGGCGTGATTATCGAGCGTGGCACAAATCTGAAAGGAAAAGATTTAACGTCATAATAGCTAAACCATTTTAGGTTATATCGGTCTTAAAGCTGTATCTTTCACGGTTGTCCGCGTGGGACACCGTTTTTTTATATCTTTTTAGGGGTTTATAGATGAGCGATATGCACTCGCTGCTGGTGGCGGCAATTCTGGGTGTGGTCGAAGGATTGACGGAGTTTTTGCCGGTGTCCAGTACGGGCCATATGATTATCGTTGGCCATCTCCTGGGCTTTGAAGGCGATACCGCAAAGACGTTTGAGGTGGTGATTCAGTTGGGCTCTATTCTGGCGGTGGTCGTCATGTTCTGGCGTCGTCTGTTTGGTCTGATCGGCATCCACTTCGGGCGTTTGCCGCAGCGTGAAGGAGAGGGCAAAGGGCGCCTGACGCTGATTCATATTCTGCTCGGGATGATCCCGGCGGTGGTGCTGGGGCTGGTGTTCCACGACACCATTAAATCGCTCTTCAACCCGATTAACGTGATGTACGCGCTGGTTGTCGGCGGCTTCCTGCTGATTGCCGCCGAAGTGCTGAAGCCAAAAACCCCGCGTGCAGAAGGTCTGGACGATATGACGTATCGCCAGGCGTTTATGATTGGCTGCTTCCAGTGTCTGGCGCTGTGGCCGGGCTTCTCCCGTTCAGGGGCAACCATTTCCGGCGGGATGCTGATGGGCGTGAGCCGTTACGCGGCGTCTGAGTTCTCGTTCCTGCTGGCGGTACCGATGATGATGGGCGCCACCGCACTGGATCTCTACAAAAGCATTGGCTTCCTGACCGTAGGCGACATTCCGATGTTCGCCGTGGGCTTTATCACCGCCTTTATCGTGGCGCTGATTGCCATCAAAACCTTCCTGCAACTGATTAAGCGTATCTCGTTTATTCCGTTCGCGATCTACCGCTTTATCGTCGCGGCTGCCGTGTACGTGGTCTTCTTCTGATGACCGACCGCCCTCAGTCTTTCGGCTGAGGGCAACGTTTTTCCTTCCACGCCGCAACCGCATCAATCCGCCGTTTCGTCAGCTCTTCGCGGATCTCCGGGCCTTTAAACCCTGCCTCCACCACCTCTTTCGTTGGCACCGCTTTTGCGATTTCCCACGCCTCGCGCAGCAAACGACCCTGCGGATAATCGGACGCTTCAAACCCGGTACGACCGCGCACGTCCGCTTCGCTGGTCAGCGCAATTTGCTCCACGCGCTGCGGCTTGCGCCAGGCGTCGATGTTATCGAACAGCCTGACGATGGTGGCGGGTTTCAGGATCGGAAAGGTGTGGATCAGGTCGTGGAACTCGGCGACCAGTTTTGCCAGATCGCGAATGTCATTCGGCACGCGCAGGCGCTGGCAAAGCCCTTCAACCAGCTTTACGCCAGCCGGACCGTGCCCGTGGTGGCGTGGCCACAACTCCTTTGGCGTTAAACCTTTGCCGAGGTCATGGCAGAGGGTGGAAAAGCGCACGTCCACTTCAGGGCTGAGCATAGCGGCCATGCTAAGCGTCATCAGGGTGTGAATGCCGGTATCAATTTCCGGGTGCCATTTCGCCGGGGCGGGCACGCCAAACAGCGCGTCTATTTCCGGGAACAGCACTTTCAGCGCCCCGCAGTCGCGCAGAACCTGGAAAAAGACCTGTGGGTTGCGGGTGGTCAGGGCGTTTTCGGTCTCTTTCCAGACGCGTTCTGGCGTCAGGTGTTCCAGCTCGCCCGCGTCGGTCATGGCCGTCATCAGCGCCATCGTCTCGTCGGCGATACGGAAGCTCAGATGGGCATAACGGGCGGCAAAACGCGCCACGCGCAGTACGCGAAGCGGATCTTCAGAAAAGGCGGGGGAAATATGGCGTAAAAGACGATCGCGCAGATCGTTCTGGCCGCCGTAGGCGTCGATGATATGTCCGTTTTCGTCCTGCGCCAGGGCGTTAATGGTGAGATCGCGGCGCAGTAAGTCCTGCTCCAGCGTGACATCCGGCGCGGCATAGCAGGTGAAGCCGGTATAACCGGAACCCGATTTCCGTTCGGTACGCGCCAGGGCGTACTCTTCGCGGCTTTTCGGATGGAGGAACACAGGAAAATCGCGGCCTACCTGCTGGTAGCCCGCGTCAATCATCGATTCGGGCGTGGCACCGACCACGACCCAATCTTTATCTTTGACCGGCAGACCTAATAACGCATCACGTACCGCACCACCGACCAGATAACTCTTCACGCCAACACTCCCGTTTTCTCTTTTCGCAAGATGATACGTAAGTGTGGCAGAGAAGACGAGTTAGTTCATCCAGCGGTCTTTACGTTTACGGCTTGGGATAAGGTGAGGAAGCACCAGACCCAGCACCAGACCGACGCCCAGTACGCCGCCGCCATACATAAACCACTGCATGATGATGGTGCGTTGTTTGTCATCCAGCTGTAGATTAGCGGCGTTTACTTTCTTCTGTGCGACGATCAGCTCATTTTTCAGCTTCTGATTTTCGTCTTTCAGACCGGCGATCACGCTGTCGCTTTGCGCCACTTTCTGCTGCATCTCTGCGGTGCGCTGGTTCCAGGTACCGTCAATGTTGTTCAGCTTATCGGTCAGGGTTTTCACCTGATTTTCCAGATCCGGCACGCGGGTGCGCAGGCTCGGCACCGTGCTCAGCTCTTTCAGCGGGATCCATGAGGTGCGGCCAGAGCTGTCACGAACCTGACCGTAATTGGTGTCTGCATTGGTTTGCAGCAGAGTCACTTCCTCGCCGGCATTTACCGTACCCACGAGGCGATAATTGTCTCCAGGGCCGCTGCGTACCCAGGTATTCAGTTCATCAGAAACGTAACGTTTCTCTTCAGCGTGGACCGCGGTTGCGGCGCTAAAAGCGAGTAAAGTAAGTCCAATCAGGCGTAATTTAAGCATATCAGTCGTTATTTTCATAAAAAGTGGAACGATAGTAGTGGTATCAGTGTCGCTACGCAAAGGATTCATCATCAATCGGAATCATCTGTGTCATGATTTCCACCGCTTTAAACTTTTACGCCCGTCAAATTGCTCATTGCGTGGCAATTTGGCGCAAAATACTATGTACTGACAAACAAATGGCGAGGAAGTTCGCCTTCATCGACGCGTCTGTGACGCACGCAAAAGTACAAGGCTATGGCACAAGAGATCGAATTAAAGTTTATCGTCGAAAAAGACAGCGCTGACGCGCTCCGCCAGCATCTGAACACGCTGTCCGGCGAGCACCATGAACCCGTACAGCTGCTCAACATCTATTACGAAACGCCGGACAACTGGCTGCGCAACCACGATATGGGCCTGCGCATCCGTGGTGCGAACGGGCGCTACGAGATGACGATGAAAATCGCCGGTCGCGTGGTGGGCGGTTTGCACCAGCGTCCGGAATACAATATCGACATCAGTAAGCCAGAACTTGAGCTGGATCGTTTTCCGGCGGAAGTGTGGCCGGAAGGGACGCTGCCCGCAACGCTGTCGGCAGAGGCGCAACCGCTTTTCAGCACCGATTTCTGGCGCGAGAAATGGCTGGTGACGGAAGGCAAGAGCCGCATTGAGATTGCGTTTGATCGAGGTGAAATTAAGGCTGGTGAAGAGCAGGAGCCGATCTGCGAATTGGAACTCGAACTGCTGGAAGGTGAGGCGAGCGACGTGCTGAAGCTGGCGCACAAGCTGGTGAACCAGCCTGGCCTGCGTCAGGGCAGCCTGAGTAAAGCGGCACGCGGCTATCACCTGGCCGCCGGGAATGCGCCGCGCGTGCTGCGAGAAACCCCGATTCTGCGCGTTGTGCCGAAAGCCTCCGTTGAGCAGGGCATGGAAGCGGCGCTGGAGCTGGCGCTCTCTCAGTGGCAGTACCACGAGGAGCTGTGGGCGCGTAACGTGAAAAATGCCAAAAAACAGGTGCTCGCTGCTATGGGGCTGGTGCGTCACACCCTGGCACTGTTCGGCGGTATTGTACCGCGTAAAGCCAGTGCTCACTTACGTGATCTGCTCACTCAAACCGAAACGCTGATGCTTTCTGACGTGTCGGCACAAACGGCGATCTACAGCCCGCAAAACGCCAGCGCGAAACTGGCGTTGACCGAATTTCTGGTGACGCGCGGCTGGCGCATTTTCCTCGATGCGAAAGGGCAGACTAAAATCGCGGAAAACTTCAAACGTTTTGCGGATATCCACCTCTCCCGTCACGCGGCCGAGCTGCGAACCACCTTCGCGCATCCGCTGGGCGATCAGTATGGCGATCAGCTTCCCCGCCTGGCGCGTAACATCGACAGCATGTTGCTGCTGTCAGGTGCGTATGAGGGCGTGAAGGCGCAGGCCTGGCTGGAGAACTGGCAGGGGCTTAAGCATGCCATCGAGACCCGTCAGCAGATTGAGATCGAGCATTTCCGCAACGAGGCCATTTCGCAGGATCCGTACTGGCTGCACAGCGGAAAACGTTAATTCTGGCAAGGAACCCCTGATATGCCGCTTTCTTCGCAGTTACAGCAGCACTGGCAGACCGTTTGTGAACGCCTGCCTGAGTCGTTACCCGCGTCATCGTTAAGCGAGCAGGCGAAAAGCGTGCTCACGTTCAGTGATTTTGTGCAGGAGAGCGTCAGCGCTAACCCGGACTGGCTGGCAGCGCTGGAAAGCGCGCCGCCGCAGGCTGACGAGTGGCGGCATTATGCTGGCTGGCTGCAAACCGCGCTGGCAGAGGTGGCAGATGAACCCACGCTGATGCGCGTTCTGCGTCAGTTCCGCCGCCGGGTGATGGTACGCATTGCCTGGGCGCAGGCGCTGGAGCTGGTGAGTGAAGAGAGCACCTTGCAGCAGTTGAGCGAGCTGGCGCAGACGCTGATCGTCGCCGCGCGGGACTGGCTCTACGCCGCCTGCTGTAAAGAGTGGGGCACGCCGTGCAGCGAAGACGGGGTTCCGCAACCGCTGTTGATACTGGGGATGGGCAAGCTGGGCGGCTGCGAGCTCAATTTTTCCTCAGACATCGACCTGATTTTTGCCTGGCCGGAGAACGGCACCACGCGCGGCGGTCGTCGCGAGCTGGACAACGCCCAGTTCTTTACCCGCCTCGGCCAGCGGCTGATTAAGGCGCTGGATCAGCCCACCCAGGATGGTTTTGTCTACCGCGTGGACATGCGTCTGCGTCCGTTTGGCGACAGCGGGCCACTGGTGCTGAGCTTTGCCGCGCTGGAAGATTATTACCAGGAGCAGGGGCGCGACTGGGAGCGTTACGCGATGGTCAAAGCGCGGATCATGGGCGACAGCGACGATGCCTACGCCAACGAGCTGCGCGCCATGCTGCGCCCGTTCGTGTTCCGCCGCTACATTGACTTCAGCGTGATCCAGTCCCTGCGAAATATGAAAGGGATGATTGCCCGCGAGGTGCGTCGCCGTGGCCTGAAGGACAACATCAAGCTCGGCGCGGGCGGTATTCGTGAGATCGAATTTATCGTCCAGGTCTTCCAGCTGATACGCGGCGGGCGCGAACCTTCTCTGCAATCCCGTTCGCTGCTGCCAACGCTCAGCGCTATCGATCAGCTGCATCTGCTGCCGGAAGGCGACGCGCAAACGCTGCGTGACGCTTATCTCTTCCTGCGTCGTCTGGAAAATTTGCTGCAAAGTATCAACGACGAACAGACCCAGACGTTACCGGGCGATGAGCTGAACCGGGCGCGTCTGGCCTGGGGGATGCGGGTGGATGACTGGGCGGCGCTGACGGAACGGCTGGAAGCGCATATGGCGGGCGTGCGCCGCATCTTTAACGATCTGATCGGCGACGACGAAAGTGAATCGCAGGACGATGCGCTCTCCGAGCACTGGCGCGAACTGTGGCAGGACGCGCTTCAGGAAGATGACACCACGCCGGTGCTGGCGCACTTAAGCGACGATGCCCGCCATCGCGTGGTGGCGTTGATTGCTGATTTCCGTCTCGAACTGAACAAACGCGCCATTGGCCCGCGCGGTCGTCAGGTGCTGGATCATCTGATGCCGCATCTGCTGAGCGATGTCTGCTCCCGCGAGGATGCGCCGGTGCCGCTGTCGCGCATGATGCCGCTCCTGAGCGGGATCGTCACGCGTACCACCTACCTTGAACTGTTAAGTGAGTTTCCCGGCGCGCTGAAGCATCTGATTTCCCTTTGCGCCGCCTCCCCGATGGTGGCGAACAAGCTGGCGCGTTATCCGCTGCTGCTCGACGAACTGCTCGACCCGAATACGCTCTATCAGCCGACGGCGACGGATGCTTACCGCGACGAGCTGCGTCAGTATCTGCTGCGCGTGCCGGAAGAGGACGAAGAGCAACAGCTTGAGGCGCTGCGTCAGTTTAAGCAGGCACAGATGTTGCGCGTGGCGGCGGCAGATATCGCCGGTACTCTGCCGGTAATGAAAGTGAGCGATCACTTAACCTGGCTGGCGGAAGCGATCATCGACGCGGTAGTCCACCAGGCGTGGGTGCAGATGGTGGCCCGCTACGGGCAGCCGAAGCACCTTGCTGACCGTGAAGGCCGCGGTTTTGCGGTGGTGGGTTACGGCAAGCTGGGCGGCTGGGAGCTGGGCTACAGCTCCGATCTGGATCTGATTTTCCTCCACGACTGTCCGGTTGACGTGATGACCGACGGTGAGCGTGAAATCGACGGGCGGCAGTTCTACCTGCGCCTGGCCCAGCGCATCATGCACCTGTTCAGCACTCGCACCTCATCCGGCATTCTGTATGAAGTGGATGCGCGTCTGCGCCCGTCCGGCGCGGCAGGCATGCTGGTTACCTCCACGGAGGCTTTTGCCGACTATCAGAAGAACGAAGCCTGGACGTGGGAGCATCAGGCGCTGGTGCGCGCCCGCGTGGTGTACGGCGATCCGCAGCTCAAAACGCAGTTCGATGCGATCCGCAAGGCGGTCATGACGACCCCGCGCGAAGGCTGTACGCTGCAAACCGAAGTGCGGGAAATGCGTGAGAAAATGCGCGCGCACCTTGGCAACAAACATCGCGATCGCTTTGATATCAAAGCTGATGAGGGCGGGATTACCGATATTGAGTTTATCACTCAGTATCTGGTGCTGTTGCACGCGCACGATAAGCCGAAGCTGACCCGCTGGTCGGATAACGTGCGCATACTGGAACTGCTGGCGCAGAACGACATTATGGATGAGCAGGAGGCGCAGGCATTAACCCGCGCCTACACCACGCTGCGTGACGAGCTGCACCATCTGGCCTTACAGGAACAGCCGGGCCATGTGGCGCTGGACGGTTTCACCGATGAACGCGCGCAGGTGACCGCAAGCTGGCAGAAGTGGCTGGTGGAACCGTGCGTAACAAAACAAGTGTGATATTATCGCGCGCAAATTGTGAATCTTTCTGGAGTCAGGAATGAAAGTAACACTGCCAGAGTTTGAACGTGCTGGAGTTATGGTTGTCGGGGATGTGATGCTGGATCGCTACTGGTATGGGCCGACCAGCCGTATCTCTCCGGAAGCGCCGGTGCCGGTAGTTAAGGTCGACACCATTGAAGAACGTCCAGGCGGCGCGGCAAACGTGGCGATGAACATAGCCTCGCTGGGCGCGCATTCGCGTCTGGTGGGCCTGACCGGCATTGACGATGCGGCGCGTGCGCTGAGCCAGTCGCTGGCGGACGTGAACGTGAAGTGCGACTTCGTTTCTGTTCCGACCCACCCAACCATCACCAAGCTGCGCGTGCTGTCGCGTAACCAGCAGCTGATCCGCCTCGACTTTGAAGAAGGGTTCGAAGGCGTTGATCCTGAGCCGCTGCATGAGCGCATTAGCCAGGCGCTGGGCAATATCGGCGCGCTGGTGCTGTCTGATTATGCCAAAGGTGCGCTGGCGAGCGTGCAGACCATGATCCAGCTGGCGCGCAAAGCCAGCGTTCCGGTGCTGATCGACCCGAAAGGCACCGATTTCGAGCGCTATCGCGGCGCAACCCTGCTGACGCCCAACCTCTCTGAGTTCGAAGCGGTGGCGGGCAAGTGCAAAACTGAAGAAGAGCTGGTTGAGCGCGGCATGAAAATCATCGCTGATTTCGAGCTGTCTGCGCTGCTGGTGACCCGTTCAGAACAGGGCATGACGCTGCTGCAACCGGGCAAGGTGCCGCTGCATATGCCAACCCAGGCGCAGGAAGTGTACGACGTGACCGGTGCCGGTGATACGGTGATCGGCGTGCTGGCAGCGACGCTGGCGGCGGGGAACTCCCTGGAAGAAGCGTGCTACTTCGCGAATGCCGCGGCGGGCGTGGTCGTCGGTAAACTCGGAACCTCCACCGTTTCGCCAATCGAGCTGGAAAATGCGGTGCGTGGGCGTGCGGATACCGGCTTTGGCGTCATGACCGAAGACGAGCTGAAAGTGGCCGTTGCCGCCGCGCGCAAACGCGGTGAAAAAGTGGTGATGACGAACGGCGTGTTCGACATCCTGCATGCGGGTCATGTCTCGTATCTGGCGAATGCGCGCAAGCTGGGCGACCGCCTGATTGTGGCGGTCAACAGCGATGCCTCAACCAAACGACTGAAGGGTGAAACGCGTCCGGTGAACCCGCTGGAGCAGCGCATGATAGTGCTCGGCGCGCTGGAAGCGGTGGACTGGGTGGTCTCATTTGAAGAAGACACCCCGCAGCGCCTGATTGCCGGAATTCTGCCTGACCTGCTGGTGAAGGGCGGTGATTACAAGCCAGAGCAAATCGCAGGTAGCGAAGAGGTCTGGGCGAATGGCGGTGAAGTGATGGTGCTCAACTTTGAGGACGGGTGTTCAACCACCAACATCATTAAGAAGATCCAGAAAGACAGTCAGTAAAAAACGGGCCAGTTGGCCCGTTTTTTTATGTCGGGTGGCGGCTGCGCCTTACCCGACCTACGCGTTCATGTAGGCCCGGTAAGGCGTAGCCGCCACCGGGCACAACAGACCGCACTATGCCTGGTCATCCACCGGTGGAATAGCTGGCGCTGGCTTCACCTCTTCCGGCGCATTGCGGCTCTCCAGCTCGCTCAGACGCTGTTCCAGCAGCGCCAGCTTCTCGCGGGTGCGCAGCAGCACCTGCGTCTGCACGTCAAACTCTTCGCGGCTGACTAAATCAAGGCGAACCAACTGTGCCTGCAACGTCTGGCGAATTTTCTTCTCAACGTCATCACCAAACTCACGAATACCTTTCGGCATGGACTCATGAACCTGACGCGCGATCTGCTCAATTTTCTTTGGGTCAATCATTGTCGTTTCCCTTGATGAAAAGGTGTTAGTGCCTATTGTAGCGCGTCATGCCGCGGGTTAAACAAAATTGTTTGAAGCTTATGCATTGCCCAGGGTAATCAATAGCGTTATAGTTATCTCGCTTATTCTCAGGGCGGGGCGAAATTCCCCACCGGCGGTAAATCAGCTTAACGCTGAAAGCCCGCGAGCGCTTTGGGTGAATTCTCAAAGGTCAGCAGATCCGGTGTAATTCCGGGGCCGACGGTTAGAGTCCGGATGGGAGAGAGTAACGATCCAGTCGGGCAAGGCCCGCTCACGTTATTTTTTTGCCGCTTGTACGGCGCTCCTAAGACTGCCCTGATTCTGGTAACCATAAAGTTAATGAGGTTTTTTTACCATGAATCAGACGCTACTTTCCTCTTTTGGCACTTCAACTCAACGTGTTGAACATGCACTGGATGCACTGCGCGAAGGCCGCGGTGTGATGGTGCTTGACGATGAAAACCGTGAAAACGAAGGCGACATGATTTTTGCCGCCGAGAACATGACCGTTGAGCAGATGGCGCTGACCATCCGTCACGGTAGCGGCATCGTATGCCTGTGCATCACCGAAGACCGTCGCCAGCAGCTTGATCTGCCGATGATGGTTGAAAACAACACAAGCGCCTTTGGTACCGGCTTCACCGTGACCATTGAAGCGGCACATGGCGTCACCACCGGGGTGTCGGCGGCTGACCGCCTGACTACCGTGCGTGCAGCGATTGCTGATGGTGCAAAACCCTCCGATCTGCACCGCCCTGGTCATGTCTTCCCGCTGCGCGCGCAGCCGGGCGGCGTGCTGACCCGTGGTGGTCATACCGAAGCGACCATCGATCTGGTGACGCTGGCTGGCTTCAAACCCGCAGGCGTGCTGTGCGAACTGACCAACGATGATGGCACCATGGCGCGCGCGCCGGAGTGCATCACCTTTGCGCGTCTGCACAATATGCCAGTGGTGACGATTGAAGATCTGGTTGAATACCGCCGGGCGCATGAGCGTAAAGCCAGCTGAACATGCTGATGTGAAAAAGCCGGGGAAACCCGGCTTTTTTGTTTCTAGTGGTAGTTAATTTTGAACAGTACCACGGTTTCAAACGGCCCGGACTGAATCGCTTTTCCTTCATCCCGCGAAAGTTCAGCCGTGTAGTTTTGCTCAAGATTCATCATATCGCCCGTAAAATCGGCGTATTCCTTGTACTGGTTGAATGTGTAAGGCTCCGTTCCGTTAAGAATACGCAGCTTTAACCCATTCCCTATCAGTACCGCGGTGTCGTCTGCGCTGAGCGTTTCGGTTGTGTAAAATGACGAGTCCATCTTAAATCCGTCCGAGCACTGGGCATCCTGCACTTTGGTGGTTCGAATTGAAAACGTGCGAATACGCTTCTGCTGATTCACAATGTCGCGCGCACTGAAGGTGCCGAAGTCGATCTCCTGATTCTCAGGGTAAATGCTAAACGTCGCCCCGCAATCCAGTACCGTAATGTTTTGCAGCCCGTTGATGTGATACTTCAGGTTCTTCGCGTCGGCCATCTGATTAACGCCACCCTTACCGTCAAATTGCACAACGATGTAATCGCTGAGCGAACTGACATAGCCATGCGGCGGCACAGCCTTTATTCTCACGAAAAGTCGTAATCGGGCGACGAACGTGCGCGAAATATGGATATCATCCGGATTACCAGAGCAAATGCGATTCTCCCACCCCATCTGGCGGATTTGAGCAGGGGTGTAAATAGTGATGTTATTGTTGTCCAGACACTGGCGGGTATCCACGCCGTTGGGCTGACCTGTAGCATCGTAATCTATACCTTCATAGGTGACGCCCAGCTCATAATAGGGATCGGTTGCGACAGGATAAGGATTTACCCAGGCAAAGACATCTTCCGGCTTAAAATTGCTCGAGACGTTGTTGTCACACGTCACCGGAATCCTAATGTCATCAGACTCCCATATTTTTTGGCCAATTTGGGCGTTGCTGGGTATGGCAAAGGGGGAGATCGTTTTTGTCTCCTCGACGGAACCGCCAGAGCCACCCAGATAACAGTTAAGCGCCATCGCATCTTCCAAAGGTAGCGCTGAAAGCAGCAATGTAAGCAGGACACTAGCGAGCTTTCGCATCTTTATCGATTTTCCGTTCGGTAAGTTTACATTGCGCCGTTCCGGTGCACTGCACGTCGACTTTTTTCAGGGCACCGTAATCGTCGATATAGCCGATGCTGTAATAACTACCGTGGTAATCGCCGGTAGACGCGGTTGCCGTGGCGAAAGGCGCAATCATCAGACTGTCAAAACCCGGCAGCATGGTTTTAGCATTTTTGCTCAGCCACGCCAGCGTGATGTAGTACGGCGTAGGGTTGTGGACCGTGAGCCCATCCGCGTTGGCGGAAATTTCCATTCGCATTTCAGTCAGTTCGCCGGATTTTTTGCTAATCGCTTCTGGACGCCAGAACAGCTTAATTCGGCTCTGCATTGCTACCTGCATCACGCTGCGCTCCTCGCTGGCGCTGGTGTTTTTTGGCGGTACTTCACGCAGGTTGAAATAAAACAGCGATTCCCTGTCTCCTGGCAGCTGGCGAGTAGCGGCTTGTTTAACAATCCTTATCTGCGACGAGGTGCCCGCTTCGATACGTTGAATGGGGGGAAGCGCCATAAAGTGCGTATCTTCTTTTTGTCCCTTTTCATCTTCAATCCAGGAGAGCGCCAGATAAGGCAGCACCTTGCTCTGATTGTCCACTTTCAGGCTGCTGGCCTTGTCGCTTTCTGGAAAAACAATGCGCGTGCGGTCCAGATTAATGGCTGCGTGGGTAGCAAATGCTGTGCTGGTTAGCATCAGGCACAGGCTTTTAAACGGCGTTAATTTCATGATGATTTCTTACTGACACGGCAGTATCAACTGCATACTGTTTTCTAAGTGAGAAGGTAACGAGAAGCGACACTGTTGGTTGTCGCCCCATGTCACGCGAAACTGCTGTTCTGGCTCAACGGCGGCCAGCCAGACGCGGCCTTCATCGGCCACCATCCCAACCTGCAAATTGCTTGCTTCCAGGCGAACAATCGCCCCGAGAGGTGGCGCTCCTGATGACATTCGCAGAACGCCTGTCACGTCCTTACCTGCGCGCGTGGCAATCTGACGATAACCAATGGCTCCCTCAGTCCAGGTTGAGGTCACGACGCGGTTGTCTACGTCCACGCCATCAGGGAGGTTGTTCAGATTGACCTGCACGCTGGAGGGGGAATAGCTGGAGAATGACGGTAAAACGCCGATGCCAAAACGGTTGGTCTCATCTCGCGACATGTTCAGCGGGATATTGCCTACCCCGTCGGTGCTGACCATCACACGAGGTTCATTACCGTAGCTGCGCCGGTGCAGCGCGGCGCCTTTCGCCGTTGAGGTGAAGGAACCACTCCAGCTCGCGCTGAGGGAGTTATATTCGTCAGCTTTATAGCTGCCTGAGAGATTGAGATCGCCGTACGTAGAATAATGCTGATAATTCCCGCTGACCTGCGCGCCGGAATCTGGCTTTCCGCTCTCCGCGCCTGCGGAAACGCCCCAGGTATTATTGCGATCCGACGTGTCATACCACGACACGTTATGACTCAGCGTGTCGCTGTTACGCAGGTCATAGTTAAGACGATGATCGGGATCGAGCGGTACGCTGAGCGAGAGATAGAACTGAGTATCGTCACTTTCGTCTTCCTCATCGTAATGCGTTTTACTCCAGGACAGGGTTACGCCGAGGTTCTTCCAGCGGCCCATATCAAAGTTGTAGCCCGCCGTGATGCTGCCGGTCGTGGAAGGTGAATCATTCCACCATGTCTGACGCAGCATGTTGACGTACAGGTTCAGGGATAACGCTGAAATGTACTGGCTTGCCGTCACGCTCAGGGTTTGTTTCTCCGACTGGCGGTCACCGTCGTCATAATCAAGGTAGCGGGCGTAGCTCAAAAACTGGGGGTCTGAGTAGCGGTAGCTGGCAAGCGTAAGCTGACTGCCGGTGGTATCGAAACGCTTGCTGTAGTTAATGCGATAGCTGTAACCCGTCTGACTGCGCTGGTGTGGCAGCTGGCTGGTGGCCTGCGTGACGTCAAAAGAGAGCGCCCCCAGCCAGGCCATATTCTGGCCGATCCCGGCAGCGACGGAACGATAACCGTCGCCATCAGTCAGCGTGCCGCCATACAGGGAGGTATGTGACAGCATGCCCCAGGAAAATTCGCCGCTCATGAAGGCGTTATCTTCAACGTCATGGGAGGCACCCTGGCGCGCTTTACCCGCCGCGAACTTGTAGCGAACCTGACCCTTGCGCGTTAAAAACGGCACGGACTCGGCAGAGACCTGGAAGGTGCTGACGCGGCCGTCCTCTTCCGTGACTTTGACGTCCAGCGTGCCCTGAACCGACTGGTTAAGATCCTGAATAACAAACGGGCCTGGTGGCACTTTACTTTGGTAAATCACGCGATCGGCAAGGCTTACAGTCACCGTGGCGTTGGTTTGCGCTATCCCGGTAATCTGCGGGGCATAGCCGCGCAGCGACCATGGCAGCATACGTTCTTCGCTGATTAGCGATGCGCCGGTATAGGTAAAGGCGTCAAAAATTGCGGACTGGAAATCCGTTTCACCCAGCGTCAGTTTCGCTCCGATTGAGGGCAGAGGGCGGAACATATATACGCGTGAAAAACGGCCATCCTGCTCTGAGCCTGCTTCAGTATCGCTTCGCGTGTACTGGTAATCGCTTCGCAGGCGCCACGCGCCCATGTTCGCACCGACGGTGCCATAGGTATTGGCGTTGTTATTGCTGCTGCCGCTATTGGGCTGATAATGGCTGGCAAAAAGATTGTAATCCAGCAGTACGCCCGGCACGCCGTTGTCCCAGGTGGATGGCGGCATCCAGTCCACCGCACGGTATTGCAGCCATGCCTGGGGGATCGTCACATTCAGGGATTGGCTATCTTGCTCAAACGTAAATCTGATGTCTGGTCTGGCGGCGAAATCAACGCATCCCTCTTTTTCTGGCAAAGCGTGACGAACCTCATCCTGTAACGCAAATGTATCGGCCAGTTCGTGAGGAATACACACTTGAACTGCATTATTTATTTCTCTCCAGCGAAGGAGCCAGCCATTTGCCAGCGGAATATCATTAACTGAAACGGTAACGAAATAGCTTCCCGGCGTAACCGATATTTGATCTTTAAAACGTGATAAATCGACGCTGCCGCGCTGATCTTTATCAATGGCATTTATATTAAATTCAGTGGCAGAGGTAAGTCTCGTCATTAACAGGGATGCAATGATGATTATCCATTGTAATTTGTATGTCATCATCCTGTTACTCGAATATATAAAGGATGCCGACCGGCATGAATTACCAGTCGGCTAATACTGTTACGTAACAGAACTATTTGTACAACAGGACGTAGTTAGCCGTGGCTTCAACCTGGCCTGCCGTCGCAGTTTTACCCGTGGGGACTTCCATAACCGCTTTGAAATGCAGCGTCTGGGTGGTTGATCCTGCCAGCAACTCAACCTCGTTGGATTCTCCCAGCGTGATAGCAGCCTCCGCATTATCCAGCAGACGTACACCCACGTTCTGCGCACCACTTGCATAGGTGTTACTCATCAGGCTGGTGTCTGTCGCGTCTGTCGCTGCGCTGGTGAAGGTGACATCCACTTTGGTAATTGGCGTGTCGGTTTCGTCTGCCGGATCGTCAAGCTGGCAGTTTTCCAGATTAATATCGACCGGAACCGGCGTGGATTTTTTGTTGGCGTTGATAACGGCCGTAGTCACTTCACCCAGATCGACTTCTTTATCAACGCTGTCTGGTGCGATGCTGCACGGTGCGTCAATAACAACACCTTTGAATTTGATTTTGCCAGAGCCTTGATCTTCAGCAAAAGCAGAACCCGACACAATGCCAGCCATAGCCGCTGCTAACAGTAATTTCTTACCCATATACATGGAAATATCCTTTTTCAGAGTGATTCATAATGTGAATATTAATTTCAGAATACTTGCAAAGTATACGGATTGGGGTGGGAATACGCGATTAACGTGACTTAAATATATTTGTAGGTGCTTTTAATTAATATTTTCAGGCTATCTTAAGAGACGCCTTTTTTTGAAATTCTAATGGGTTTATATTTGGTGGGTTATTATAGGGTAAATATATAGGATTGTTATTTTGAATAATATAATGCCTCCGTATGAAACGGAGGCATTAATTCTTAACCAATACCTGCCGTTTGTAGCAGAACCAGACTCATCCCCATCACTGACATTCCACACAGCACGCCGTAGCTTGGGTTATTGTTGGGATCGATCTCTTTTGCCAGCGGCATCAGCTCATCGACAGAGAGCGCGACCATAATTCCGGCCACGGCAGCCATAATTGCAGCCATTACAACCGGGGATACGAGGCTACCGAGGATCAGCCACGCCAGCACGCCGCCGAGAATTTCAGCCATCCCGGAGATACCCGCCCAAAAGACAGCTGTACGTTTTGAACCCGTGGCGGCATAAACGGGCCCGGCAACGGCAAGTCCTTCAGGAACATTGTGCAAAGCAACGGCCAGCGCGACACCAAAACCCATTTCCAGGTTGCTGCTGGCCGTGACATAGGTGGCGATACCTTCCGGAAAGTTATGCAGGCTGATACCCAGCGTCAGCAGAATGGCCGTGCGTTTGATATTGCCAGGGATGGGGGCAACGCTTTTTTGCATTAGATCCTGCGGGTGCGCGTGAGGAAGGATACGGTCGAGTGCAAAATAACCCAGCAGGCCAATGATAAACATGCCATAGCCCAGAACAGGCGACATCCCTTCGGCGTGAAGCGCGGCGGGCAGCATCTCCATCAGCGAGATAAGCAGCATAATCCCGGCGGCGAAACCCAGCGAGAAGGCCAGCAGGCGATTAGAGGGTTTTTGACCGAGTACCCCAAGGAACGCACCGATAAAGGTCGCGGCGCCCGCAAGTAAGGTCAAAATCAAAGGTACTGACATGCATTCTCCTTAAGCGATATCTGGCATTCAAATTTCCTGATGATGATCTTCACGGTTATCTACGTTCATCTTCACCTGAATGCGCGTAATGTAGGCCCATCACTTTGTCACTTCCTCTAAGGATATCACCATGTCTCCTTCTCGTATGCCAGCACTGTTTTTAGGCCATGGCAGCCCCATGAACGTTCTGGAAGATAACGTCTATACCCGCGCCTGGTGTCAACTGGGTAAGACGTTACCGCGTCCGAAGGCAATTGTGGTGGTCTCTGCGCACTGGTTTACCCGGGGTACCGGCGTGACGGCCATGGAAGCGCCAAAAACGATCCATGATTTTGGCGGTTTTCCGCAGGCGCTGTACGATACGCATTATCCGGCCCCCGGTTCGCCTGAGCTGGCGCAAACGCTGGTGGATTTGCTGGCACCTTTCCCGGTCACCCTGGATAAAGAGGCCTGGGGCTTTGACCATGGCTCGTGGGGCGTGCTGATTAAGATGTATCCTGATGCGGATATCCCGATGGTGCAACTGAGTATCGACAGCACCAAACCGGCTGCCTGGCATATGGAGATAGGGCGTAAGCTGGCTTCGCTTCGTGATGAGGGCATCATGCTGATTGCCAGTGGCAACGTGGTACACAATCTGCGTACGGTACGCTGGCACGGTGAAAATACGCCGTACCCTTGGGCAACAGCCTTTAATGACTATGTAAAAGACAACCTGACCTGGCAAGGGCCGGTCGAACGGCACCCTTTGGTGAACTATCTGGATCACGACGGCGGTTCGCTCTCTAACCCGACGCCGGAACACTTCTTGCCATTGCTGTATGTATTAGGCGCATGGGACGGTCAGGAGGTTATTACAACACCGGTCGACGGTATTGAGATGGGGAGCTTGAGTATGCTGTCGGTGCAGGTGGGGTAAAACATGCCCGGTGGCGCTGCGCTTACCGGGCCTACGCTCGACATGTAGGCCGGGTAAGGCGAAGCCGCCACCCGGCAAGTCTTATTCAATAAAAATATGCGGGTAGAAACGCGAAAGATCCTGCGTAATCAGCGCGCGATCTTCGCGAATACCAATCCCGGCAGGCTGATCGTTAATAAGCCAGCTGCCGATCAGCGTATAGCTGTCGCCAAACTTCGGCAGTTGATAAAACGCCTGGACGATCATCCCTTCCTCACCGTACGGCCCTTCAACCGCTTCCAGCGTTTTACCGTTTTCGATAATCGAGACGTTCGCGCCTTCACGGGAGAAGATTGGCTTAACGACGTATTTCTCCATCGGCGGGAAATCATCTTCGGCAAAGTAAGCAGGCAGCAGGTTCGGGTGGTTCGGGAACATCTCCCACAGCATCGGCAGCAGGGCTTTATTGGAGATAATGCTCTTCCAGGCTGGTTCCAGCCAGCGCACACCGGCGTCTTCCAGCTTGGTAGAAAACATTTCGCGCAGCATGTATTCCCACGGGTAGAGCTTGAACAGGTTGCTGATCACCTGATCCTGCGTGTCCGTAAACTGACCTTTTTCACCTAAACCGATCTCTTCGATATAGAGGAATTCCGTCGCCACTTCCGCTTCGGCTGCGCAGTCCTGCAAATACTGAACCGTACCGCGATCTTCTTCGGTATCGCGACAGCAGGCGAGGTGCAACAGGTTGAAACCGTGCTGTTCACGCAGTTCGGCGAAACGCTCAATCAGTTTTTCCTGAAGGCTGTTGAACTGGTCGCTGCCTTCCGGCAAGTTTCCGGCATTCGCCTGATCTTCCAGCCAGATCCACTGGAAGAACGCGGCTTCGTACAGGGAGGTTGGCGTATCTGCGTTGTTTTCTAAAAGCTTCGGTTCACCCACGCCATCCCATGCCAAATCGAGGCGAGAGTAGAGCGAAGGCTGGTTCGTTTTCCAGGACTGACGAACAAAGCTCCAGGTGTGCTTCGGAATGCGGAATTTGGTCATCAGCTCATCGCTGTCGATGACTTTCTCTACCACCTTCAGGCACATCTGGTGCAGTTCTGCGGTCACCTCTTCAAGCTTTTCGACCTGCGCGAGCGTGAGCTTATAGTAAGCGTCTTCACACCAGTACGGCTCGCCGTACATGGTGTGAAAGTTGAAACCGTATTCGGTGGCTTTTTCGCGCCAGTCCGGGCGCTCGACAATACTGACTCGTTCCATGATCAGCCGCCCATTGAGCGAGTCGAAGAGCCGGTCGCACTACGCTGCATGGTGGTTTGTTTCGCCACAGACTCACCGAAGCCGCCACGGGTAATGGTGCTGGTAGTGGCTGGTTTCGGTGCCATCGCGGTTTTCGGTACGGTCATCGTACGGCCAGGCGTTGCCGCACCGTAACCCTTGCCGGTGGCATCGGTGTATTTACCGTACGCCGGGCTGTTTGGGTTTTTAGAACTAAACAGCGGTTGCTGCTGGTAGCCCGCGCCGCCGCTCATCAGACGGCCCATCATATAACCCGCCATCAGAGGCATCCAGAAGCTACCGCTGGACTGTGCCTGCGCCTGGTTTTCCGGCGCCATACCTGCCTGAGCAGGAGCCTGCTGGCACTGGCCTTCGCCGAATTCGGCTACACAGTCTTCGCGTGAGGCATATTTCGGCGCGGTACGTTCTGCCTCTTTCAGGGCGTTGTTATAGGCCGTCGTACACTCGGCGGCTTTACCGGTTGCGCTCGCACAATCGTCAGCGTTTTGATAGAGCGACACCGTTTCGTCGCTTTGCTCACAGCCTGCCAGCATAAAGACGGCGGTGACCGCCAGCGCGACAGGTGTCAGGTGGCGTGCGTTCCAGCTTTTGCGGAACGACGCGTGATTCATCGTTTTTGTCCGTTTCATATTTGTCTTCCAGGACCCAGGGGTATTAACGCTCAGGATAGAGGATGAGTGGTTGAAAATGAAGCGAAGAGGGGCGAAATCCGGGGGATCTTTACGTTGGCTTACGTTCGGGGGGGATTAATGTGCTCCCTCAGCCCTGTGGGAGAGGGCTGGGGTGAGGGCATCAGGCCGCACTGGGCCTGATGACACACTTAGTTGCGGAACGGATTCGTGCCGCTGCTGGCAGGTGAGGTGCTGCGTGCTGCCGCTGGCTGTGCAACCGGGGCGCTGCCGTTAGCGTTGAAGTTATCAACCGCGGCATCCTGCTCTGGATTTTCCGGCGCCACGCTGTCAGGCGACGTGGATACCGGTTTACCCAGCGTACTGTTCAGCATTTGCAGATCCTGCTCGTTCAGCGTACCCAGCGCCTGCTTGATGTTCAGCTGGTTAATCAGGTACTGGTAACGTGCGCTGGAGAGCTGCTGTTTCGCGTTATACAGCGTGGTCGTTGCGTCTAACACGTCAACGATGGTACGCGTACCGACGGAGTAGCCTGCTTCCATCGCGTCCAGAGAGCTTTGCGCAGAGACAACGGCCTGTTTGTAGGCGTTGATGCTACTGATAGAGGCATTGACGTTGTTAAAGGAAGAACGCACGGTCTGCACCACGTTGCGGTGCGCGCTTTCCAGCTGCTCGCTGGCACCCACAAAGTTGTATTGCGCCTGTTTCACCTGAGAGTTAACCATCCCGCCCTGGTACAGCGGCAGAGAGAAGCTAAGGCCCACTTTGTTCTGGCCAACGTTGCTGTCGTCATAGGCCTGAGACGTCGTTTTAGACCCGCTGTAGCTGGTATCCGATACGCCGGTAGAGGCGCTCAGGCTCAGGGTTGGCAGGTGACCATCCTGTGCAAGGCGGATCTGCTCGCGTGCCAGATCCTGGCTCAGGCGCGCCTGCAATAAGGTCAGGTTACGGTTTTCCGCTTCTTTCAGCAGAGCATTAACCGCCTGCGGTTTGTCCGTTTTGAAACTGTCCACGTTCAGAGAGGCCAGCTCAGGATAGTAGTTACCGGTGACCTGACGCAGTGCTTCCAGTGCGTTGTCGAGGTTGTTACGTGCGGTCACTTCGTTTGCCAGTACGGTATCGTACTGTGAACGGGCGTTCTGCACGTCAGTGATCGCAACCAGACCCACATTAAAACGCTGGGTGGTTTGATCTAACTGACGGTAAATCGCCTGTTTCTGCGCTTCGGTATAGGAGAGCGCGTCAATCGCGCTCAGTACCTGGAAATAGGCGGTCGCGGTATTCAGGATCAGCGTTTGCTGATCGGTCTGATAGGTGACATCCTGAATGCCTGCGCTCTTTTCCTGCAAACTCAGTTCACGCCATTTGGACATGTCGAACAGGGTCTGTGTAAGCTGTAAAGAGGCGCTGGTGGCATTCGAGTCGATGCCATTGTTATCGCGAAAACCGTTAGTGTAGGTATAATCTGCACCTAAGCCTAACTGCGGCAGCAGTGGACTACGTGCTTCGTTAATCTTTTCAAACGCAGCATCACGATCGGCCGCTGATTTACGTAAATCAGGGTTGCCCAGACGTGCCTGCTGGTAGACCTGTAACAGGTTCTCTGCCTGGCTCATTGCACTGAAGCCCGTCAGGCTCAGGCCGATAAGGATGGGGAGCAATTTCTTCATTTGCATTCCTTGTTGTGAAGCAGTATTAGCGCTGATCTAATTAAAAATAATTGCCGATTCTAACAGAATCATCCACACCAAAAGGTTGGCGTAACGTGCCATCTGGCGGTAATTTGCTCCAATCTACCATATAGCCATACAAACGGCAGCCAAACAGCCTTGAAATTCACAATTTCATCACCATTGCTACCAGGACTCGACCGATGCAAAAACCAGAAAACGTGCCTGTCACCTTCGCCAAAAACGATGTAGAAATTATTGCACGAGAAACGCTTTATAGCGGTTTTTTTTCAATGGAACTTTACCGTTTCAGGCATCGCCTGTTTAACGGTGAAATGAGCGGTGAAATCAAACGCGAAATTTTTGAGCGCGGGCATGCGGCAGTCTTGCTACCCTTTGACCCAGTGCGTGATGAAGTCGTGCTGGTCGAGCAGGTCCGTATTGCGGCGTATGATACCAGCGAAACGCCGTGGTTGCTGGAGATGGTGGCCGGGATGATCGAGGAGGGTGAGTCGGTCGAAGACGTCGCTCGCCGCGAGGCGCTGGAAGAGGCAGGCCTGGCGATCGGTCGGACGAAACCGGTGTTGAGCTACCTGGCAAGTCCGGGGGGAACAACGGAACGCTCATCTATTATGGTGGGCGAAGTGGACGCCACGACAGCGAAAGGGATCCACGGTCTGGCAGATGAAAACGAAGATATTCGGGTTCATGTGGTGAGTCGGGAGCAGGCTTACCAATGGGTAGAAGAGGGTTTAATCGACAACGCAGCGTCTGTCATCGCCTTGCAATGGCTGCAACTGCATCATCAGAATTTACGAAACGAGTGGAAAAAATGAAGCGCTATACACCTGACTTCCCAGAAATGATGCGCCTGTGCGAAACCAATTTCGCCCAGCTGCGCCGCCTGCTGCCGCGAAACGACGCGCCCGGCGAAACGGTAAGCTATCAGGTGAGCAACGCGCAGTATCGGTTAACGATAACAGAATCAACGCGCTACACTACGCTGGTGGAGATTGAGCAAACGGCGCCGAGCATCAGCTACTGGAGCCTGCCGTCGATGACGGTACGTCTTTATCATGATGCGATGGTCGCTGAAGTGTGTTCAAGCCAGCAGATCTTTCGCTTCAAAGCGCGGTATGATTATCCGAATAAAAAGTTGCATCAACGCGACGAAAAGCATCAAATTAACCAGTTTTTAGCCGACTGGCTAAGATATTGTTTAGCACATGGAGCAATGGCGATTCCGGTTTGTTAGCGTCATAAACCTACCTAAGGACACCATTTGGAAAGCCTGTTGAACCTGACTGTTGCTGGTGGGGCGCCAGTCAGGATATTACAAATCACCGACACCCACCTTTTTGCCGAAAAGCATGAGACGCTTCTGGGCGTGAACACCTGGGAGAGTTATCAGGCGGTTCTTGACGCGATCCATGCTGAAAAGCGGCCATGCGATCTGATCGTCGCGACAGGCGATCTGGCGCAGGATCAATCCTCCGCAGCCTATCAGCATTTCGCCGAAGGAATTGCGAGCTTTAGTGTGCCTTGCGTCTGGCTACCGGGCAATCACGATTTTCAGCCCGCCATGTACAGTTCGCTTCAGGAGGCGGGGATTTCGCCGGCAAAATGTGTCTTTACGGGGGACCAGTGGCAAATTCTGCTCCTCGACAGTCAGGTGTTTGGCGTTCCGCACGGTGAGTTGAGCGACTATCAGCTTGACTGGCTGGAGACAAAACTGGCCGCCGAACCGAATCGTAATACGCTGCTGTTACTGCATCATCATCCGCTGCCGGCGGGCTGTAGCTGGCTTGATCAGCACAGCTTACGCAACTCTGCGGCGCTGGATAGCGTGCTGGCGAAATTCCCGCGCGTGAAAAATTTGCTGTGTGGGCACATTCACCAGGAACAGGATCTCGACTGGAACGGTCGCCGCCTGCTCGCGACGCCGTCCACCTGCGTTCAGTTCAAGCCCCATTGCGCTAACTTCACGCTGGACACCATCGCACCGGGCTGGCGATGGCTGGACCTGCATGCCGACGGCTCGCTGACCACCGAAGTGTGCCGTCTGGCTGGCGCGCAGTTCCGCCCGGATACCGCTTCAGAAGGCTATTGATGTCGACGCTCCTCTATCTGCACGGGTTCAACAGTTCTCCGCGTTCCGCAAAGGCGACGCAGTTTCGCCAGTGGCTGAGCGAACATCATCCGCACGTGGAGATGATTATTCCGCAGCTGCCCCCTTATCCGGCGGACGCGGCAGAAATGCTGGAATCGATTGTGCTTGAACACGGCGGCGAATCGTTTGGCGTTGTCGGCTCGTCCCTCGGCGGCTACTACGCCACCTGGCTGTCGCAATGCTTTATGGTGCCCGCTGTCGTCGTTAACCCGGCGGTCCGGCCATTTGAGCTGTTAAGGGACTTTCTTGGCGAAAACGAGAACCCCTACACCGGCCAACAATATGTGCTAGAGTCACGCCATATTTACGATCTCAAAGTTATGCAGGTCGACCCGCTTGAAGCGCCCGATCTTATCTGGCTGCTGCAACAGACGGGAGATGAAGTGCTGGATTACCGCCAGGCAGTGGCGTATTACGCATCCTGCCGCCAGACTGTAGAAGAGGGCGGAAACCATGCTTTCACGGGCTTTGAAGATCATTTCACCCAGATTGTCGATTTTCTTGGACTGCACAGCCACTGACAATCAATGCGAATTGCTAGCTTAAATCATGACGCAAACCTATAACGCTGATGCCATTGAGGTACTCACCGGGCTTGAGCCGGTTCGCCGCCGCCCGGGGATGTACACCGATACGACGCGCCCAAACCACCTGGGCCAGGAAGTAATTGATAACAGTGTGGACGAAGCGCTGGCAGGTCATGCCAAACGCGTGGACGTTATCCTGCACGCCGATCAGTCGCTGGAAGTCATCGACGATGGCCGCGGCATGCCGGTGGATATTCACCCGGAAGAGGGGGTTCCTGCCGTTGAGCTGATCCTCTGCCGTCTGCATGCGGGCGGTAAGTTCTCCAACAAAAACTACCAGTTCTCTGGCGGCTTGCACGGCGTGGGGATCTCTGTGGTTAACGCCCTGTCAAAGCGCGTGGAAGTGAACGTCCGTCGCGACGGACAGGTGTATAACATCGCGTTTGAAAACGGCGAAAAAGTGCAGGATTTGCAGGTCGTCGGGACGTGCGGTAAACGCAACACCGGCACCAGCGTCCATTTCTGGCCTGACGAAAGCTTCTTCGACAGCCCACGCTTTTCTGTTTCCCGCCTGACGCACCTGCTGAAAGCCAAAGCGGTGCTGTGCCCAGGCGTAGAAATCACCTTTAAAGATCACGTTAACAACACCGAACAGAGCTGGCGCTACGAAAAGGGTCTGAACGATTACCTGTGCGAAGCGGTTAACGGCCTGCCGACCCTGCCGGAAAAACCGTTCGTCGGGAATTTCGAAGGTGATACCGAGGCGGTGGACTGGGCGCTGCTGTGGCTACCTGAAGGCGGTGAGCTGCTGACGGAAAGCTACGTCAACCTGATCCCAACGCTGCTCGGTGGGACGCACGTCAACGGCCTGCGTCAGGGTCTGCTGGATGCGATGCGCGAGTTCTGCGAATACCGCAACATTCTGCCGCGCGGCGTGAAGCTTTCCGCAGAAGATATCTGGGACCGCTGCGCCTACGTGCTTTCCGTGAAAATGCAGGATCCGCAATTTGCCGGTCAGACTAAAGAGCGCCTGTCGTCACGCCAGTGTGCGGCGTTTGTTTCCGGCGTGGTGAAAGATGCGTTTACCCTGTGGCTGAACCAGAACGTTCAGGCCGCAGAAATGCTGGCTGAAATGGCGATCTCCAGCGCCCAGCGTCGTCTGCGCGCGGCGAAGAAAGTGGTGCGTAAAAAACTGACCAGCGGCCCCGCGCTGCCGGGCAAGCTGGCGGATTGTACCGCCCAGGATCTCAACCGCACCGAGCTTTTCCTGGTGGAAGGGGACTCGGCGGGCGGATCGGCCAAGCAGGCGCGCGATCGTGAGTATCAGGCGATCATGCCGCTCAAGGGTAAGATCCTCAACACCTGGGAAGTCTCGTCTGATGAAGTGCTGGCCTCGCAGGAAGTACACGACATCTCCGTGGCGATCGGCATCGATCCGGACAGCGACGATCTGAGCCAGCTGCGCTACGGCAAGATCTGCATTCTCGCGGATGCGGACTCCGATGGTCTGCACATCGCCACGCTGCTGTGCGCGCTGTTCGTGAAGCACTTCCGCACGCTGGTGAAAAACGGTCACGTCCACGTGGCGCTGCCGCCGCTGTACCGTATCGACCTTGGCAAAGAAGTCTACTATGCGCTGACGGAAGAAGAGAAAGCGGGCGTGCTGGAACAGCTGAAGCGCAAGAAGGGCAAACCGAACGTGCAGCGCTTTAAAGGGCTGGGCGAGATGAACCCGATGCAGCTTCGCGAAACGACGTTGGATCCGAACACGCGCCGTCTGGTGCAGCTGACGATCAGCGACGAAGACGAACAGCAAACCAACGCCATGATGGATATGCTCCTTGCTAAGAAACGTTCGGAAGACCGACGTAACTGGCTGCAGGAGAAAGGCGATATGGCGGATATTGAGGCCTGATGCTGAAAAAGCCCTGCGATGCAGGGCTTTTTTTTGCCCGGTGGCGCTGCGCTTACCGGGCCTACGATCGATCCCCTCGCCCCTCTGGGGAGAGGGTTAGGGTGAGGGGAACGCCTCGCACTGACGTCAAAACTCCATCTTCACCGTAAACTGCACTTCACGCGGGTCGCCAATCTGGTTGCCCAGGTTATTGGTCGCAATCGACGACGTGTAGTAGGTCTTATCAAACAGGTTTTTCACGTTCACCTGTAGCGTCACCGGATATTGCAGCTTCATTTTGTACGCCGCAAATGCATCCGCCACGAAATAGCCCGGCAGATAATAATCCGCACCGTTAGTCGCTGAACGACGGCTCACGCCGTGCCCGCCGCCGCCAATTGTCAGCGTATTCCCGGCAAACGCATTGTGAATATCGTACGTCAGGAACAGGGAGCCGGTATGGCGCGGCACGTTCGGCAGCGGTTTGCCCGCGTAGTCCGGGTCTTCCAGCACCTTCGCATCGGTATAGCCGTAGCTGGCGATAATGTTGGTGTTCTCGGTCAGCGATCCGGCGAGATCCACTTCGACACCCTGCGAGCGCACGCGGCCCGCGGTTTTGGCGACGGTTTCATCACCGATGCTCTCGGTGTACAGCACGTTGCGCTTGTGGATATCAAACAGCGCGATGTTGGCGGTAATGCCGTCGAACAGGTCGAATTTAGCGCCTATTTCATACGCATTCGACGTTTCCGGCGGCAGGTCGCCGATGTAGCTCGCAATGGACGACTGCGGCATAAACGTCTGGGAATAGTTAGCAAACAGGGAGACTGCCGGCGTGAGCTTGTATACCAGGCCCAGCTTCGGCGTCCACTGGTCGTCGCGGCTGTCGGTGTTGACATTAAACGGACGGCCTTTGCCCGCGTACTGGGTGTAATACTGGTAGCGCAGTCCGGCAACGGCGATCCATTTATCGGTCAGGTACAGTGCGTCCTGCGCGTAAGCGGAGTAGCTCTCCTGCTTGATGGTTTGATCGCTGTCGGATGCCGAGACGGTGGTGCACTTGCCGAGGCTGCCGTAGCTCGGGTTGTAAATATTGAAATCCTTAACGTTCTTACAACGGATCATGTCCGTACGCAGCAGATCGTAATTCTCATACGACACGCCGGTCAGGATCTCATTGTAAAAGCCCGCGATGTCCACGTTCCCCTGCAAATCTGCCCGCGTTGTGTGCATACGCTGGGTCGAACCCTGGGTCGCATCCACGCGGCGGGTCAGGTTGCCGGTTTTTGAATCGTAGGCCATCACGCGAGCCTGGTTATCGCTGTACTTATCCTGGCTGTAGCTGTAGTCGAACTTCGCGGTCCACTGGCTGTTAAGGCGATACTCCGCATTAAGCTGAGCGAGGTCGGACTGACCGTCGGTCACGTTAAATGGCTCATCAAAGCGGGTTTTGCGATCGACGTCGACGGCCTTTTTGGTGTTGAGATCGAAGATCGTTCCGCGATCGAACGGCGTTTTATAGTCGCGATGCGAATAGAGCATGGTCACGGTGGCATCATTGCCGAACCAGGTCAAAGACGGGGCGATAAAGGTGCTGCGTTCGGTGCCGTAATTACGCCAGTAATCCTCGTCCTGATACTCCCCCGTCAGGCGATAGGCCAGACGCGTACCTTCAATCGGACCGGTGACGTCAAACTGTCCGGTACCGCCGCCAAAGCTGGTTGATGTGGCAGAAATCGAGCCGCCGAAGGTTTTCTCCGGGCGTTTGGTCACTACGTTAATCAGGCCGCCGGGGTCGAGAATACCGTAAAGGGTCGAGGCCGGGCCTTTTAGCACCTCCACGCGCTCGGTTGCGGCATTGAAGCTGCGCGGCAGCACGGTGCGCAGGCCGTTGGTCATGATCGAGCCATCGCGGTTTGCGCCGAAGCCACGGCGCACGAAGGCATCCTGCGTGCCGCCCAGGGTGTTGGTCTGCACCACGTTGCTGACGTTATACAGCGCCTCGTCGAGCGTGGTCGCGTTTTGGTCTTCCAGCACTTTATCGCTGACGGTATTGACCACCTGCGGGATGTCCAGCATCGGCATGTTGGTCAGCGTGGCGGTGGAGGTGTTCAGGGGCTGATAGCCGCTGGTGGCGTCGGTGGAAGCGTAAGGGTCGGCAGTGACGGTAAGCGTCTCACCGTCTTTTGCTGCTGCGTGCACCAGAGGCGCCATGAACAGGAGTGAAAAGAGCGCGCGCCCTTTTACCCCGGCGAATGAAGGTGTGAACTTAGCCATTACATCTGTTTTCCCAAAATATCCTGCGATGAAATGCTCGCGGAAGAATGTGTGAGTCATTGCCCTTACGGTCTGTCCGTTAGCCTCTACGGCATCGGACTTGTAATTGAGAATCATTCAAGCATGAGGGAATGTAGTAGTAAATGGAATAAATAAAAATTTCGCTACAGAGGTTTCTCTCTGGCTAATACGCGTTGATTTCCTGTTTAAGGCATTGAAAATAATTGATAAAAAGGAATTTCGATTTGTGAATCGATGCTCAGTTATCCCTGGGTTTTACAGGGTATATCTTCGCTTGACTACTACATGGCGCGGCGGCAAACTCACAAAAGAGAATGAGTTTTATTTTTATTTGTTGGTTTTTTTTCTTACGTTGGCGTTCACGTGGCTCACTACATCAAAAAGCCGGGACTGGTTCTTGAGAACCTCTCCGCGGGTTACCAGAAAAAAATCATCGTTGATGATATCTCCCTTGCGATCCCCCAGCAGAAAATGACTGTTCTGGTGGGCGCAAACGGCTGCGGAAAATCGACGCTGTTAAGTACCCTCGCGCGGCTGCTTCAGCCGCTCGGCGGCAGCGCGGTGCTGGACGGCAAAGCCATCCACTCGCAGCCAACCAAAGCGGTCGCCCGCCAGCTCGGGATCCTCCCGCAGTCTCAGCTGCTTCCAGAAGGGTTAACCGTATTTGAGCTGGTCTCGCGCGGACGTTTCCCCTGGCAGAACGTGATGCGCCAGTGGAGCGAGGAAGACGAGCGGGCCGTGGAGGAGGCGTTACGCCTGACCGGGACGGCAGAGTTTGCCCATCATCTGGTTGAAAGCCTGTCCGGCGGCCAGCGCCAGCGCTGTTGGATCGCCATGGTGCTGGCGCAGCAAACGCCCTACATCCTGCTGGATGAACCCACGACGTACCTCGATCTTCGCTACCAGGTGGAGATCCTCGAACTGCTGCACACGCTGACGCGCCGGCACGGGCGCACCGTGGTGGTGGTTCTGCACGATCTCAACTTCGCCGTGAACTACGGTGATTCGCTGGTCTTTTTACGTCAGGGAAAGGTTGAGGGGGTACTGCATGAGGGCGACGCCTGCACGCCGGAGCTGATCAAAGCGGTGTTTGATGTCGACGTGCATATGTCGGTTAACCCGCTGACCGGCAAGCCGTTCTTTATGCCGTTCCGTCAGGCTGTCGACAAACCATGATGCGCACGTCTGTGGCCTTTATTCTCTTTACGCTGCTGCTTCTGGCAGGCGCGATTGCGCACCTGAGCATCGGGGCGCGCGTTATCGCCCCCCGGACGGTAGTAGACGCATTTTTCCACTTCGACCCGCGCAATTTTGAGCATAGCGTGATCGTCAGGCTGCGCTTGATGCGACTGTGCGCTGCCCTGGTGACGGGCGCGGCGCTCGGCGTCGCGGGCGTGCTGCTGCAGTCAGTGATCCGCAACCCGCTCGGCGAGCCGCATATCCTGGGGCTAAATGCAGGGGCGGCGCTGGCGGTGGTGCTGACGAGTGCCCTCGGGCTGTCGCTGCCGTTTGGCCGCCCTCTGATAGCCGCAGCCGGCGCCGCCGCGCTCTTTTTGCTGGTGCTAACGTTCTCCTCATCCGGGCGTACCGGTCTCACGCCGATGAAAGTCACGCTGTGCGGCGTGGCGATGTCGGCATTTGCCTCATCGATAACCGCCACGGTGTTGATTCTGGATGAACAGACGCTGCTGGCCATGCGGACCTGGCTTGCGGGGGATGTGGCGGGAGTCATCGGCGAGACGACCGCTAGCGCCGCGGGGGGCGCTGCCGTGGGTTTTGCGCTGGCGCTCTGGCTGTCGCCGTCGCTGAACATGCTGGCGCTGGGGGACAGAATGGCGCAGGGGCTTGGCGTGTCGCTGCTGAAAACGCGCCTGCTCGCGCTGCTGGCCATCGCCCTGCTGTGCGGCGCGGCGGTTTCAGTTGCCGGACCGATCGGGTTTATCGGACTCGTTGTGCCGCAGCTGATTCGCCGTCTGGTATCGGTGGACCTGCGCGTGATGGTGCCGCTCTCAGCCCTCTGCGGGGCGCTGGTTCTGCTGATGGCGGATATCGCCGCCCGCACGCTGTTTACGCCGTATGAGCTGGCAACCGGCGTGATGACTGCGCTGGTCGGCGCGCCGGTCTTTATCCTTATGGCGTCAAGGATGTTCAAATGAACCGGGCTGGATTGAGGGCAGTACGATTTCCCTCCTTCTCGGCGCTGGTTCGCCCGAGGGCGCTGCTGTATCTGACCGTTTTAACCCTTGCCGTTTTACTGCTGCTAAGTTTTGGCCTGACGCACGGCTCGCTGCCCATTCCTGCTTCCGCCATCGGACGTGCGCTGTTTTATCCTGAACGTCTGACGGCGGATGCGCATTACATTGTGATGGATATCCGCCTGCCGCGCCTGCTGATGGCGGTGCTGTGCGGCGCGATGCTCGGCATGGCGGGGGCGGCCATGCAGTCCATTACCCGCAACGGCCTTGCTGACCCCGGACTTATCGGCGTGAAAGAGGGCTGTAGCGCGGCGGTGCTGCTGCTGATTTTTCAGTTTCCGGGATTGGGGCCGTACTGGCGTCCACTTATCGGCATGGCCGGTGGGCTGCTGACCGCGCTGCTGGTAGTGGCGCTGGCGCGTGATATCTCGCGCCCGCGATTCATCCTGATCGGCATCGGCGTGTCATGGGCGTTTGCCGCCGCGATGGGGGTCTTTATGACGACCGCCGACGTGCGCGACGTCCAGACGGCGATGCTGTGGCTGGCGGGGAGTCTGCATGCGGCAAGCTGGACGCTGGTCAGCATCGCTGCTGCCTGGACAGTGCCGGCGTTTGCGCTGCTGCTCTTAACCGCGCGCGCCGCAGACGTAGCCTTGCTCGGCAACCACACTGCGACGGGGCTGGGCGTGCGGACTTCACGCCTCGCGCTGCTGCGCGTGTTTGCCCCCGTGGTGCTCACCGCGGCCTGCGTCTCCTGCGTGGGGAGTATCGGCTTTGTCGGGCTGATTGCCCCGCACATGGCGCGCCTGCTGCTGCGCGGAGGGCAAACGGCACTGCTGACGGGAAGTGCCGTACTGGGCGCGCTGCTGGTGCTGCTGGCGGATAACGTCGGGCGGCTGGCATTTCTCCCGTTGCAGCTGCCGGCGGGAATTGTCATTTCACTGATTGGCGGACCGTTTTTCCTGCTGCTGCTCTGGCAGCGTCGGGATCGATTTTAGGGGATAGAAATGCGCGTATTTTTTGCAATGCTGGTGCTGGTGGGTTTTGCTGTAGGAGCCGCAGAGCCAACGCAGACGTTTACTGACGACCTGAACCGCAAAGTGGTGGTGCCGGTTAACCCGAAGCGGATTGTGTCCCTGCACGACCTGGATATCACCATTCCGCTGATCGAGTTTGGCGTACCGCCGGTTGCCAGCCATGGCCGTACCCGACCGGACGGCAGCCATTTTCTGCGCTCCAGCGGCATGCTGACGGGCATCGATTTTGATAATTCCGACATCACATTCATCGGCACCGCCGATATCGATATTGAAGCCATCGCCGCGGCGAAGCCGGATCTTATCATCACCGAGCCGACCCGCAACACGCCGGTCGAACAGCTGGAAAAAATTGCCCCGACGGTGAGTATCGATCACCTCGACGGCGGCGCGCCGGAGATCTACCGCAAGCTGGCGCAGCTTACCGGGACAGAGGCGCGGCTGAAGATTCTGGAGCGTCGCTATCAGGAGCAGATCGAGGCGCTAAAGGCGACCATCGATACGAGCAAACTGACCGTCTCGGTGATTCAGGCCAATCAGGGCAAAATCAACGCCATGCACAGCTACCACTCGCTTGGGCGCGTGCTGCGCGACGCAGGGTTCAGGTTCCCGCCGCTGATTGAGAGCATCCCGGAGGGCGGGCGCATCGACGTCAGCGCCGAGCGTCTGCCGGAGCTGGATGCTGACTTTGTCTTTGCAACCTGGCGCGGGGACACCGGCGGAAAACCGCAGGACGAGCTGGCGGCGATGGATGCGGTGATGCCGGGCTGGTGTCAGTTTCTCAACGCCTGCCGAACCGGGCATTACGTGCTCATCTCCCGCGAGGAAGCGATCTCAAATTCATTTGCCTCGCTGGGGCTGATGGCCGCGCAGGTGCAGTCGCAGATAGCGGGCCGTCCGCTGCCGGAGGCCGCTCGATGATCCGAAAAATTGATGTCTACGGCGACCGCCTCCGCTCGCGGGCGCACCAGCTGACGCCGCGCCTGCTGCAGGTGGCGAGCTATATCAATGAAAATCGTGAAGCGGTTATGGAGCAGACGGCAATGGAGATTGCCGCTGTGCTACACACCTCGGACGCCACCGTGGTGCGTGCCATTCAGGCGCTTGGGTTTGGCGGGCTGCGGGATCTCAAGCAGACCCTGGAGCAGTGGTTTGGCCCGGTGGTCTCCTCCAGCGAGAAGATGTCCACGACGGTAAACACGCTTACCAGCGACGTCGACGCGAGCATCGATTTTGTGCTGGAAGGCCATCAACACACCTGCGCGGTGTTGTCCGAACCGGGCAACCGCTACGCGATGGCGCAGGCGGTGTCGCTGCTGGCGCAGGCGAGACAGGTCGCTATTTTTGGCATTGGCGCATCCGGCATTCTGGCTGAGTACACCTCGCGACTGTTTAGCCGTATAGGCCTGCCTGCGATCCCGCTCAACCGCACCGGTATTGGCCTCGCCGAACAGCTGATTGCCCTACAGCGCGGTGACGTGCTGGTAATGATGGCGCAAAAATCCGCGCACCGGGAGGGACAGACCACGCTGCGCGAAGCGAAGCGCCTGGGTATTCCCACCATTTTGCTGACCAACGCCACGGACTCGCGCTTTAGCAAAGAGGCAAGCGTAGTGATCCACGTCCCGCGCGGCGGCGAGAAGGGCAAAATCCCGCTGCACGGCACGGTGCTGCTGTGCCTGGAGATGATTATTCTGTCCGTCGCCTCCACCGAGCCGCAGCGCACCATCAAGTCGATGAAGCGCATCAACGAGTTACACCGCGGATTAAAGCCGGGCAAGAAGAGCGGTTGATTTTCCCCCTCTCCCCGTGGGCTGAGGGATCCCCAGTAATTTTTTTATGCAGAAGCAATAAAGTTGCTTTCTAAATGACTGAGGACTGTCAGCGATGCCCTGGTCCGGCTGTAAATCGCTGAGGCGTTTGCCTTCCGGCCGGGGCGAGGCGCAGGGATGCGCCGAGAGGGCGGCTTTACAGGGACGTTGCCTCCGCCCGTACCCGATAAGCCGGAAGGAATGAGCCGAGGGCACCGCGAAGCGGCGATTTACCGCCGGGAGCCCGGGTCGCCAGGGTGGTGGCGACTGAGCCACCCTGGCACGTTCACCGGTCATGTCGTTACAGAGTAGCAAGGAACATAAAGTGAACGGAATGACCACCACCGCCGTATGTTCCCCTCACCCTAACCCTCTCCCCGGAGGGGCGAGGGGATTGCTCAGTGCTCGCATTAATTTGTGGGGAACCCTCAGCCCCGTGGGTGAGGGCGTCAAACCGCACGATGGTTCTTCCTGTACTGCAGCGGCGTCTCGCCAATTCCTTTTTTAAACGCGCTGATAAACCACGTCACGTCGGAAAAACCCGCCTGTGCGGCAATGTCACGCACGCTCGAATCAGTGTGGAGTAAACACTCACACGCCTTACGCAACCTTAGCGTATTCAGGTAGTCGTGAATTTTTTCGCCCGTTTCCGCATGGAATTTTCGCGATACATAGCTGCGGGATTTTCCCAGCTCATTGGCCAGCGCATCCAGACGAAATTTCTCCTGATAATGCTCGTCGAGCCAAAACATCACCTGGCTGGCGATCCCCTGGGTGTTTCCCGGCTCGCCGTCGCGATCGTCGGGCAGCATCGCGAACAGGCCTATCAGCAGGCTGGCGATGCTCTCGCCGTTCATCGGCGGTTTATAGCAGCTAAACAGATGGTCGATATGGTGATGGAAGTGGGCTAAATCGGCGACCCACGCTTCGCCGCCACGGCGTGACAGCCGCTCCAGACGCTGCCGGGTCTGGGGAAAATCCCGCAGGATCTTCAGCACCGCGTGCTGGTCGAGATGAATAATGGTGCGGCGGTAAATTGCCTCCGCCTGTTCGTCCACCATGACCTTGTGCAGCGTAAAAGGCGGGAAGAAAAACAGCCGTCCGGGGCGCATGGTGTAGTGACGATTATCGACAATCGCCACGCCAAAGCCCTCTTCCACATAGAGGATCTCCAGACACTGGTGCCAGTGATGGTAGCGCACGGTATTGGCAAACAGGCGGCTGAACGAGGCCACGGTATCGTTCAGGGCGATCAGTTCCAGAAGATCGGATGTCGGCGTGTCGCGCATAGTGCAATAAAACTCAACTTTTTCCCGTCTGACCGTCTTTATAAACCACCTTTTTAAATTTTCTCAACTGGAGGTTTATTCATCGTTCATGCCTGTGACACGGCTAACATTTCTGCCCCTTGCGGATTCACTATGCTTTGCCGCAGTTGATTACGAGGGCGAACCGATGTGGGCGGCAAACAAAGAAAAATCAAATCCGTTGTCTTCACGCCAGGAGGTAGTGGCGTCGTTGAATGCACTTTTACAGGCGCTGGATACGCAATTTCCGGCGAACCGTTCACGATTCTCGCTGGGTGATACCTGCGCCCATTACACAGCGGATATTGCGCAGATGGAGGGACTTTCCCGCGCGCTGTGGGGGCTGTTTCCGCTGATGGCATCCGGCGAAAGCACGCCGTTCAGCGAGAAGTACCTTACTGCCATTAAGCTTGGTACCGACCCGCAAAGCACCGGCTACTGGGGTGAAACCGGCCCGTACGATCAGCGTCTGGTAGAGATGGCGGCCTACGGTCTGGGGCTCGCTCTGCTGGGAGATAAACTCACCGCGCACTTTACCGGGCGCGAGGTGATGAACCTGCACGCGTGGCTCAACCAAATCACCGACGCGCAGATGCCAGACAGCAACTGGAACTATTTTGCCATTATGGTCCAGCTCGGCTTTAAGCGCGCCGGCCTGCCGTACGATCAGGCCGCCATTGACCACCGCTTTGCGCTGATGGACGCCTACTATCTCGGCGACGGCTGGTACTCCGACGGTCCCGGCCGCCCGAAAGACTATTACATCTCCATGGCTTTCCATTTTTACGGCCTGATTTACGCCACCCTGAGTGACGACGAGGCGAGGGCGAAGGTGCTGCGCGAGCGCTCGCGTCTGTTCGCGGAAGACTTTATCTACTGGTCCGCCGCCGATGGTGCCTCGGTGCCGTTTGGCCGCAGCCTGACCTACCGCTTTGCCATGGTTGCCTTCTGGAGCGCGGTGGCTTTTTCTCAGCTGGACGTCTTCACCCCGGGTATCGTGAAGGGCATTGTGCTGCGGCATCTGCGCTGGTGGCAGCAGCAGTCGATTGTCGATCGCGACGGTATTCTTACCCTGGGGTTTGCGTATCCGAACCTGGCGATGTGCGAGGATTACAACTCCCCCGGTTCACCGTACTGGGCGCTGAAAACCTACCTGATCCTGGCGCTGCCGGAGGCGCATCCGTTCTGGCAGGCCGACGAGCAGCCGCTGCCCGCGCTTGCTGAAAAACATGTGATCCCGCATGCGCAGCAGATCCTGATGCATTCGAAAGCTTCGCAGCACGTCGTCATGCTCACCGCTGGTCAGCTGGAGCTGAATAACTACGTCAACACCGAAGCGAAATACACCAAATTTGCCTACTCCAGCCGCTTCGGATTCACCATTGAGCGCGGGCGTTTTGGCCTGAAGCATACCGCCTGCGATTCCATGCTGCTGCTGGCGGACGAAGATGACTATTTCCGCGGTCGTCGCGAGTGCGAAGAGGTTCGGGTGGATGAACATTACATTTTCTCGCGCTGGTCGCCGTGGCGCGACGTGCAGATTGCGACCTGGCAGATCCCGTTCGGGGAGTGGCACCTGCGCCTGCACCGCATCAACAGCGCGCGCACTCTGCAAACCGTCGAGGGCGGCTTTGCGGTGATGAAAACCGCCCACCAGGTGCGCGATCGCGGTTGTTATCTGATGGCTGAAAACGGCAGCAGCGTCATTGTCGATCTTTCGCCGGTCATTCACCGCCAGCCAGACAGCATCGTCACGCCGCCGAACAGCAGCATTATGTTTGCGGAGTGCGCTTCCATTCCGTTGTTAAAGGCCGACCTCCCGCAAGGGGAAAGCTGGCTCTGTTGCGCCGTTCTGGCTGGCGGAAAACAGCCCGTTGCGGCGACGCCGCAGCTGAATATAACCCATAGCCGGGTCGTCATTAGCGAACCCGGAAGCGAACGTAAGCTGTCGTTCACATTATAAAAATCTGGCCCTACACGTCGGCGAGGATGATATGAAAAGCACATCGACAACTAACAGAACTGAATATTACAAAATCAGTAGCTTTATCTTTCTCTATTTCTTTACCTGGTCTGCCAGTATTGGACTGCTGGCGATCTGGCTTGGCCAGAAAGCCAATCTCAGCGGCTCGGTGATTGGAACCGTTTTTGCGGTGAACGGGATATTCTCCGTTATTCTTAAACCGATCTACGGCTATATTCTCGATAAGATCGGCATGAGCAAATACCTGCTCTATTTTGTGGTGATCATGTCGGCCCTGATGGCGCCGTTCTTTATTTACGTATACCAGCCACTGTTAATGTCTAATACCCTGCTGGGGATTATTATCGGCGCGCTCTATTTAAGCTTTGCCTGGTACGCGGGTGTGGCGGCGTGCGAATCGTATTCCGACCGCTTTAGCCGTTTGAACGGCATGGAATTCGGGCAAATTCGCATGTGGGGTTCGCTCGGCTGGGCGGTGGCATCGTCCTTCTCCGGCCTGCTGTTTAACCTCTCACCGGCGTATAACTTTATCCTCGGCAGCGTGGCGTCGGTGGTGATGCTGATCGTCCTGCTGAGCCTGAAAGTGAACACTAACTCCATTCACGCGGGCGAGGTGCTGACGAAAGAGAAAATCGCCCCGTCAGACGTTTACGCCCTGCTGCGAAACCGCAAATTCTGGGCCTTCTGCCTGTACGTGGCGGGCGTGGCGTGGATGATGTTTATCGCCGAGCAGCAGTTCTCGCGCTATTTCGTCACCTTCTTCGATGATATTCATGAGGGCAACGCGGTATTCGGTTATCTCGGGACCGTGCAGTCGGGCATGGAATTTGTCATGTATATGGTGGTCCCGCTGTTTGTGAACTTTATTGGCGCCAAACGCGGGCTATTAATTGTCGGGCTGGTGGTCGGGGCGCGTCTGATTATTTCCGGCATGTGTGATTCTCACCTGTTAATTTCAGTGCTTAAGCCGCTGTACGGTCTGGAAATTTGTCTCCTGCTGGTGTCGGTATTTAAATATATCGCCGAGCATTTCGACAAGCGCGTCAATGCCACCATGTATTTACTCGGCTATCAGGCAATGCTCTACGTTGGCAACGTGGTGGTCTCTTCCCCTGCCGGGTATATGTATGACCGTATTGGCTTTGAGCACACCTATATCATCATGGGCGCAACGGCGCTGACCTTTACCCTTATTTCTGCTTTTACGTTATCCGCCTGTCAGAGCAAATGGCGCGGGGCTCGTGCGCTGAACGTAGCAGAAACGTCAACACGATAAATTACGCCGTCAAAGAAGGAACCGAAATATGTTAAGTCGTATCAAAGAAGAACGTCTGCCTGTTATCGCTGCGCCCGTTGACTCCCGCGCATTCAGCGATGAACTGAATTCGGCGCGCAGCCACGTTCTGGACCTGATTAGCCGTCATTTAACGGAGTTCGGCGACAAATTCCCGGCGGAAACCTGCCAGAACGGTTTTTATCCGCTGACTGACAACGTGGAGTGGACCACCAGCTTCTGGACCGGGCAGCTATGGCTGGCATGGGAGATGAGCGGCGAGGAAAAATTCCGCGCGATGGCGGAAAAACACGTGCGCTCGTTTGGCCTGCGCATCGCCGGGCGCAACGACACCAACACCCACGATTTAGGCTTCCTCTACACGCTCTCCTGCGTAGCCGCGTGGCGGCTGACCGGAAACCGCGAGGCGCGCGGCTTCTCGCTGCTGGCGGCGGAAGCTCTGCTGGAACGCTTCCACGAGAAGGCGAAGATCATCCAGGCGTGGGGCGATCTCTCCGATCCGGACCAGGCCGGGCGGATGATCATCGACTGCAACATGAACCTGCCGCTGCTCTACTGGGCAACGGAGCAGACGGGCGATCCGCGTTTTGCCGACGCCGCAAAAGCGCACGTCATGCAGGCGGCGACGTACCTCATTCGTGACGATGCCTCCACCTTCCACACCTACTATATGGATGTGACAACCGGCGCACCGCGCTACGGCAACACCCAGCAGGGCTACGCCGACGACTCCTGCTGGTCACGCGGGCAGGCGTGGGGAATTTACGGCTTCCTGCTGAGCTATATCTATACCGGCGACGAGACGATGATCGCCCTGTCAAAACGGCTGGCGAACTACTTCCTCAATCGCCTGCCCGACGACTACGTCTGCCACTGGGATCTGGCGCTGGTGGGCACCGACGCGCTGCGTGATTCTTCCTCGGCGGCGATTGCGGTATGTGGGCTGCTGGAGCTGGTGAAACACCTGCCGGTCACGGATCCGGATCGCGAGCGCTATATGGAATGGGCTAAAGGCATTATGTCGTCACTGACGAAACACTATCTGATGGGGAGAGAAGAAAAGGGCAACGGGCTGCTTAAACACTCGGTTTACCACCTCGGGAGCAACAAAGGCGTGGATGAGTGCGCAAGCTGGGGAGATTACTTCTACGTTGAGGCGCTGGTGCGTTTCACCCGGAGCTGGAAACTGTACTGGTAACTGGCCGGGGGATTACCATCCAAGCACGTCTTTAATGACGCGCCGGTAGGGCGTATCAAGCTGGGCAGGCACGCGGCAAATATAGTCCTGCGCATGGCTACGGGTCTCTCCGCTGAGGCCGTCGAGATAAGCGATGGCTTCGTCCACGGCAGGAACCCTGCCTTCCTGTGACGCGCTTCTCGGCGGGAGCCCGGTCCAGATGATCGCTTCAATACCTTTCTCCCTGGCCCATGTTGTCAGGATACCCGTGTCGCGTCCGGTGATTAGCAGCGAGCCAATGCCATCGCAGCGATCCTCGGGAATGGCTTCGCGCTCACGCAAAGCGCGGCAGGCCACGCTCAACGTTGTGGCCTCCAGCCATGCCCAAAGCACCGGCACGGCAGGGGCATTCATACAGATGGCGGTCGCCAGTTCACCGCCATCGCTGACCCGACAGAACTCGACGGGCAAAGAAGGCCCGTCGGTCTGCCACTCACCGGCTACCGGTAACGCGCCGCTTTTCCAGATTAACGAACCCCAGCCAAGACAAGCTATTTTCATTCTGTTCCTCTGCGCGACGTGAACCGACTGTTTTAGACGTTATGCTTTAGGAATACGCAGCGTCTGGCCGGGATAGATTTTATCGGGGCTGGAGAGCATAGGGCGGTTAGCCTCAAAAATCTTGTTGTACTGGTTAGCATCGCCGTACACGGTTTTAGAGATCGCGCTCAGGGTATCGCCGGATTTCACCGTATAGTAAGTAGCTTCATCTTTGGCATCTGTCGCGGTGATGTTGTTCTCCACCTCGCTGACGCCTGCGATGTTGCCGACGGCGACCTGGATTTTTTCTTTCTGCTCCTGCGTCAGCCCGTCGCCCGTCACGCTGGCTTTGCCGTCGGTGACGTCAACCTGAACCTTATCGGAACCGGGAATGTTGAGTTTCTTGAGGTGCTCGGTGATTTTATCGCTCTGACCCTTATGATCGGTCAGATTGTCCCACAGCTTTTCGCCTGCTTCTTTTACGAAATTAAAAAGACCCATTCCATCCTCCTGTTTAACATGAAGTCAGAATAAGCATAGCAGTTGAGTGTTAAGGTGATAAAAAAAGCCCGGTGGCGTTAACGCTTACCGGGCCTGGGAGGGAAGTTGTAGGCCGGGTAAACGCAGTGCCACCCGGCAAATTTCACAGAACTTAAACCCCTTGCTCCAGAATACGGATATGGGTTTCCAGAACGTCCCCTTTCACCGCGTCGCTCCACGCTTTCATATGCGCGGTCTGCAAATGCGCTTCAAGGTGCGCGACGGTTTCCCACTGCTCAACCATGATGATCGAGTCTGGCGCGGTCGCCTGGAAGCTTGCGCTGGTGGCGGCGTCCACCATTGGCGCGTAGCCGTGGCAGCCTTCTTCTTTCAGTACGGTCGGGATGATCTTTGCGAACTCATCCAGCACCGCCTGGCGGTGATGTTGGCCAGGACGCGTACGGATTTCAGCAATAACGGTAAGCATAATTAACTCCTTCTAATTCCAGGCTACCAGTTAAGCAAAAATTTCCGCGAGATGCTTGCGATATTCTGCGATATAGCGTGGGACGTCCGGCATTTTAATTACGTCATTGACGATAAAGGTCGGCAGCGGCTCCATAGCCAGGAACTGATTCGCCTTGTGGAATGGCAGATACGCGCCGTCTACGCCTACGCCTTCAAAGAACTGATCTTGCTCGGTGAACGCTTCAAGCGGGGCATTCCAGGTCAGGGAGAGCATGTATTTCTTGCCCTGCAACAGGCCGCCGGAACCGTATTTTTTAGACGCGTCTGAGCGGGTGCGGCCGTCGCTGGCATACAGCGAACCGTGACCTTCGGTAAACACATCGTCCATGTATTTTTTCACGGTCCACGGTGCGCCCATCCACCAGCCCGGCATCTGCCAGATAACCACGTCGGCCCACAGGAAGTTCTGCACTTCGGCCTTCACGTCGTAATCGCTGTCCGCGTGCACAACCTTAACATCATGTCCGGCGTCGCGCAGGAAACCATCCGCGACCTCGGTCAGGGTGTCATTGAGCTGGCCTTTAGAGTGCGCAAATTCTTTCGCGCCGTTGATAATCAGAATGTTGCTCATTATTTGTCCTCGATGCTGAGAGTATGCCAGGTATTCTACGCGCGAGGACGGAGCGGAAAAATAAGCAAAATGTGCAAAGTCTTTTGCGCTCAGCGCAATAATGGCTACCAGCTGACGGTCACCTCAAAGCCCCCTTCAGGCGCATTGCCCAGCGAGACGCGCATCTCGTATAACGCCGCGATGCGCTTCACGATAGACAACCCCAGACCGCTGCCGGTGGCGTCCTGGCCCGGTGGACGATAAAAGCGCTCGCCGAGACGCGCCAGCGCATCGGTTGAAATGCCCGGGCCGTTGTCGCGCACGGTAAAGCTTTGGGTGTTCAGCGTCACGTCCACCACGCTGCCGCGCGGGCTGTAACGAACGGCGTTGTCCAGCAGGTTACGCGCCAGCAGGCTCAGCAATAGCGGCTGTCCGTGACGCATCACCTCGGGCGCGTTGACGTTGAGCCGAATATCAATGCCCGCCTGCTGCGCCGGATGCCAGATATCCAGCACCGCGGATTGCAGCAAATCGGCCATCATCACGGGTTCGACGTCATCAAGATTATCCAGTGAATCCAGGCGCGACAGGGTGAGAAGCTGATCCACCAGCCGGGAGGCGCGGTCGATGCCCGCATGCAATTGCCCCAGCGCTTTAGACTGCGCCTCGGGATCGTCAAGGGAAAGCTGCGCCACGTCGGTTTGCACCTTCAGCGCGGCAAGCGGGCTGCGCAACTCATGAGCGGCATCCGAGGTGAAGCGGCGCTCGCGGGCCATCATCTCCTGCGTACGGGCGAAAAGATGGTTAAGCGCATCAAGCAGCGGGCGAACCTCCGTCGGCACGCCGTGGGTGGGCAGCGTATCGGTCGCATCCGGCGAGCGTGAACGCAGGGTCTGCGCCAGGTTTTTCAGCGGTTTCAGTTCCCGGCTCAGCAGGACAATCAGCAACAGAAGCATTACGGGCAGCGCCACCAGCCACGGCGTCAACTGCGAGCTGACCACGTCCAGCGCCATATCTTGTCGGTACTCCCACTCCTGGCCAACCACCACGCGGTATTTCCCGTCCGGGGAGGTCAGCCACAGGAAACGCCATTCGTCGTTGTCATCCTGCAACCGACCGTCATCAAATCCGTCCCGGCGGTAGTGATAAGGTATGTCGCGCCCGTTCTCACCGTCGTTAAGCACCATGCTGCCGTCTGCGGTGAAGATTGCGAAGGCCAGCGCATCGTCGTCAAGATGGCCGTGTTTGGCTTTTTTCGGCACCTCGCGCATGCGTTCCGGGGCGCGGAGTTCGTCCACGTCCATCGTCAGCAGCCGTTTGGCAAACAGCATCTGCTGGGTATCGAACAGCTTATCGAGCTTGTCGGTCGTCTGGTGCCAGGCCACCACGCTTGCGGCAAACCAGGCCGCCAGGGACAGCAGCAAAAAGAGGAGCGTCAGGCGCAGCTTTAGGCTCAGGCGTTGGGTCAGTTTCATGCGTCACCCAGGGTATAACCGATGCCGTGCACGGTGCGGATAAATTCGCTGCCGAGCTTGCGGCGTAAATGATGAACGTGGACTTCGACGGCGTTGCTGGAGACGTCATCATCCCAGTTGTAGAGTTTCTCTTCGATGGCCTTGCGCGGCAGCACGCGGCCCGCGTTGCGCATCAGCAGTTCCAGCAGGGCGAACTCTTTGGGTTTGAGCACCAGCGTTTCGCCCTCCAGCGTGGCGACGAGACTTGCCGGATCGAGCGTGACCTTGCCGTGACGCAGCTCGCTGCGCGCCTGCCCGTGGCTGCGGCGCACCAGCGCTTCGAGGCGGGCTGCCACTTCAATCAGCGCGAACGGCTTACACAGGTAATCATCCGCCCCCAGGCGTAACCCTTCGACGCGCTGATTCAGCGCATCCCGCGCGGTGAGGATCAGCACCGGTTCGCTCTTACCGCTTTCGCGCCAGGCGCGCAGGATCTCAAGCCCGTCGATTTCCGGCAGCGTCAGGTCCAGCACCACGGCATCGTACGGCGCGGTGTACAGGGCCGCCTGCCCGGTTTTACCGTCGGTAAACCAGTCCACGTTAAAGCCCATTTTGCTTAAGCCCGCTTTGATGCCATCGCCGATGAGCTTGTCGTCTTCTACCAGTAAAATGCGCATATTTCCTCCTTGATGCCGTCAGTAAACCTTCTGCAAGCGCCTGCTGTACAGTAAAAATAAATAAATTTTCCCCTTAAGAAGTTGTTAAGGTTTACCCTGTTTAATGGATTGTGAAACGACATTAAAGGGAGAGATTAAGATGAAAAAATACGCTGCAATTGCTGCCATCATGATGATGACCACTGCCCCTGTTTTTGCTGCACAGGGTGGCTTCTCTGGCCCATCTGCGACACAGACCCAGACGCAAACCCAGCAGGGTGGCTTTGTCGATAATAACGCCAACCTCACTACCGCGGCTAAAGTCAAAGATATGAAGGACGACAGCTGGGTGAAGCTGCGCGGTAATATTACCGAGCGCCTGTCCGATGACCGTTACACCTTCCGCGATGAAAGCGGCACGGTGGTGGTGGAGATCGACCACAAGCGCTGGAACGGCGTGACGGTGACGCCACAGGATAAAGTCGAACTCCAGGGTAAAATCGATAAAGACTGGAACGAGTTTGAAATCGACGTGAAGCAGGTTATCAAGCTGAACAAATAACCCGGAAAGGGCCGCTTATGCGGCCCTTTTTCTTTGTGACTCAACTCGCCAGATGAGGTAGTATCTGCGGCAATATTGCCTGAAACCCATCGGTTTCTGAGTTGAGGAATCACACGTAATGAGCGATATGGCAGAGCGCCTCGCGCTACATGAATTCACGGAAAACGCCTACCTGAACTACTCCATGTACGTCATCATGGACAGGGCGTTGCCGTTTATCGGGGATGGCCTGAAGCCCGTTCAGCGCCGCATCGTCTATGCGATGTCCGAACTGGGGCTGAATGCGACCGCCAAGTTCAAGAAATCCGCCCGTACCGTTGGTGACGTGCTGGGGAAATACCATCCGCACGGTGACAGCGCCTGCTATGAAGCGATGGTGCTGATGGCCCAGCCGTTCTCTTACCGCTATCCGCTGGTGGATGGCCAGGGGAACTGGGGGGCGCCGGACGATCCGAAATCCTTCGCGGCGATGCGTTATACCGAATCCCGTCTGTCTAAATATGCCGAAGTGCTGTTGGGCGAACTGGGGCAGGGTACGGTCGACTGGGTGCCAAACTTCGACGGTACGATGCAGGAGCCGAAAATGCTGCCTGCGCGTCTGCCGAACATCCTGCTGAACGGCACGACCGGTATCGCCGTGGGCATGGCGACGGACATTCCGCCGCACAACCTGCGTGAAGTGGCGAAAGCCGCCATCACCCTGATTGAGCAGCCAAAAACCTCGCTGGACGATCTGCTGGATATCGTGCAGGGGCCGGACTATCCGACCGAAGCCGAGATCATCACCTCGCGTGCGGAAATCCGTAAAATCTACCAGAACGGCCGCGGCTCCGTGCGCATGCGCGCGGTATGGACCAAAGAGGATGGCGCCGTGGTGATCACCGCGCTGCCGCACCAGGTCTCCGGCGCGAAGGTGCTGGAGCAGATTGCCTCCCAGATGCGCAATAAAAAGCTGCCGATGGTGGACGACCTGCGTGACGAATCGGACCACGAAAACCCGACCCGTCTGGTGATTGTGCCGCGCTCTAACCGCGTGGATATGGAGCAGGTGATGAACCACCTGTTCGCCACTACCGATCTGGAAAAAAGCTACCGCATCAACCTGAACATGATTGGTCTGGACGGTCGCCCGGCGGTGAAAAACCTGCTGGAGATCCTCACCGAATGGCTGGCCTTCCGCCGCGATACGGTGCGCCGCCGTCTGAACCATCGCCTGGAGAAAGTGCTTAAGCGCCTGCATATCCTCGAAGGTTTGCTGGTGGCGTTCCTCAACATTGACGAAGTGATTGAGATCATTCGTACCGAGGACGAACCTAAGCCTGCCCTGATGTCGCGCTTTGGCATCAGCGAAACCCAGGCCGAAGCGATCCTCGAACTGAAGCTACGCCATCTCGCTAAGCTGGAAGAGATGAAGATCCGCGGGGAGCAGAACGAGCTGGAAAAAGAGCGCGATCAGCTTCAGGCGATTCTGGCGTCCGAGCGCAAGATGAACACCCTGCTGAAGAAAGAGTTGCAGGCCGATGCCGACGCCTTTGGCGACGACCGTCGTTCTCCGCTGCATGAGCGCGAAGAAGCGAAGGCGATGAACGAGCACGACATGCTGCCGTCCGAGCCGGTGACCATCGTGCTTTCCCAGAGCGGCTGGGTGCGTAGCGCCAAAGGCCACGATATCGACGCGCCGGGTCTGAGCTACAAATCCGGTGACAGCTTCAAGGCGGCGGTGAAGGGCAAGAGCAACCAGCCGGTGGCGTTTATCGACTCCACGGGCCGCAGCTACGCCATTGATCCGATCACGCTGCCATCCGCGCGCGGGCAGGGCGAACCGCTGACCGGCAAGCTGACGCTGCCGCCGGGCGCCACGGTTGACCATATGCTGATGGAAGCCGACAATCAAAAACTGCTGATGGCGTCTGATGCTGGCTACGGCTTTATCTGCACCTTTAACGATCTGGTATCGCGTAACCGCGCCGGTAAAGCGCTGATCAGCCTGCCGGATAACGCCCACGTCATGCCGCCGCTGATCATCGAGAACGAAAGCGATATGCTGCTGGCGATCACCGCTGCCGGACGCATGCTGATGTTCCCGGTCAGCGATCTGCCGGAGCTGTCGAAAGGGAAGGGCAACAAGATCATCAGTATCCCGTCAGCGGAAGCGGCAAAAGGCGAAGATAGCCTGGCGCATCTCTTCCTGCTGCCGCCGCAGAGCACGCTGACCATTCATGTCGGCAAACGTAAGATCAAACTGCGTCCGGAAGAGTTGCAGAAGGTGGTTGGCGAGCGCGGACGTCGCGGCTCACTGATGCGTGGCCTGCAGCGCATCGACCGCGTGGAGATCGACTCGCCGGCGCGCAGCAAAGCGGACGACAGCGAAGAGTAACCTGTTTCATCCCCCCCTCTTTCCGGAGGGGGATTACCATAAAATTTCCCGTAAAAACGTTGTTAATTCGTGCGTTGCGATTAACAATACGCGCTCGTAATAAAGTCCTTACCTGGCCACAGGTGAAGTATAATTGTCAGCTGTCAGGGCTTCAGAGGTCGCTATGCTATACATTGTTCGTCTTATTCTTACCGTTATTTACTGCATTCTGGTCTGTATTTTCGGATCGATTTATTGCCTGTTCAGCCCGCGTAACCCAAAACATGTCGCGACGTTCGGGCACATGTTTGGTCGCCTTGCGCCATTGTTCGGCCTGAAGGTTGAAAAGCGTCTGCCTGAAGGGGCGGAGAATTTCGGTAACGCCATCTATATCGCTAACCATCAGAACAACTACGATATGGTGACGGCCTCAAATATTGTTATTCCGCCGACCGTAACCGTCGGGAAAAAGAGCCTGCTGTGGATCCCGCTTTTCGGCCAACTGTACTGGCTCACCGGTAACTTGCTGATTGACCGCAACAACCGTGCGAAAGCGCATGGCACCATTGCGGAAGTGGTGGATCAGTTTAAAAAGCGCCGGATCTCAATCTGGATGTTCCCGGAAGGGACGCGCAGCCGCGGTCGCGGCCTGCTGCCGTTCAAGACCGGCGCGTTTCATGCTGCAATTGCGGCAGGCGTTCCAATTATTCCCGTGTGCGTTTCCAATACATCGAATAAGATTAATCTTAACCGTCTGAAAAACGGACTGGTCATTGTCGAAATGCTACCGCCGGTGGATACCTCCAAATACGGTAAAGACCAGGTGCGCGAGCTGGCCACGCACTGCCGCGAGCTGATGGCTCAGCACATTGCACAGCTCGATAAAGAAGTTGCAGAGCGAGAAGCCGCCGGTAAGATTTAACCCGGTTTCGTTCAAGGGAAAACGAATTCCCGCGTTGTTAGTCGTTTCAGATGGAGCTTATATGTCACTCAGTCGGCGTCAGTTTATTCAGGCTTCGGGTATCGCCCTTTGTGCGGGTGCGATGCCGCGGACAGCCAGCGCCGCCGGGCAGCAACAGCCGCTGCCTATTCCGCCGTTGATTGAATCCCGTCGCGGACAGCCGCTATTCCTCACGCTTCAGCGTAGCCACTGGTCCTTTACCCAGGGAACGCGCGCGCAGGTATGGGGCATTAACGGACGCTACCTCGGGCCGACCATTCGCGTGTGGAATGGGGATGACGTCAAGCTCATCTACAGTAACCGGACGACGGAAAATGTCGCAATGACCGTCAGTGGGTTGCAGGTGCCGGGGCCGCTGATGGGCGGCGCGGCGCGCATGATGTCGCCGAATGCCGACTGGGCGCCCGTCCTCCCGATTCGTCAGAGCGCGGCGACATTGTGGTATCACGCCAACACCCCGAACCGCACCGCCCAGCAGGTCTATAACGGCCTGGCCGGGATGTGGCTGATTGAAGATGAGGTCAGTAAAACGCTGCCGATCCCGAATCACTACGGTGTTGATGATTTCCCGATCATTATTCAGGACAAGCGTCTGGATAACTTCGGTACGCCGGAGTACAGCGAGCCGGGCAGCGGTGGCTTTGTAGGCGATACGCTGCTGGTTAACGGCGCGCAAAGCCCGTATGTCGAAGTGTCTCGAGGCTGGGTGCGCCTGCGTCTGTTGAATGCTTCTAACTCGCGCCGCTACCTGCTGCAAATGAGCGACGGCCGCGCCCTGCATGTGATTTCAGGCGATCAGGGGTTATTACCTGCGCCGGTGTCGGTGAAACAGCTGGCGCTTGCGCCGGGCGAACGTCGTGAAATCCTCGTGGATATGACCAACGGGGATGAAGTGTCCGTGACCTGCGGCGAAGCGGCAAGCATTGTTGACCGCATTCGCGGCTTCTTTGAACCGTCGAGCGTTCTGGTCTCCACGCTGGTGCTGACGCTGCGCCCGACCGGCCTGTTGCCGCTGGTGACCGACAGTCTGCCGATGCGCCTGCTGCCGCAAGAAATTGTGACCGGCCCGGCAGTACGCAGTCGCGATATCAGCCTTGGCGACGATCCGGGCATCAACGGCGCGCTGTGGGACGTAAACCGTATTGATATCACCGCCCAGCAGGGAACCTGGGAGCGCTGGACCGTCCGCTCGGAGATGCCGCAGTCGTTCCATATTGAAGGGGTGTCATTCCTGATCCGCAACGTCAACGGGGCGATGCCGTTCCCGGAAGACAGGGGCTGGAAAGACACCGTCTGGGTGGATGGGCAGGTAGAACTGCTCGTCTACTATGGACAGCCGTCATGGCCGCACTTCCCGTTCCTGTTCCACAGCCAGACGCTGGAGATGATGGACAGGGGGTCGGTAGGGCAGATGCTGGTGAATCCGGCACCGTAAAACGAGTCGGGTGGCGGCTTCGCCTTACCCGACCTACAGGCCCGTAGGCCCGGTAAGCGTAGCGTCACCGGGCAATAAATACCCCTTCATTTCCCCCGATAAACCAGCGTATAATCCCGCTCCTTTTGTCTATTTTTTCTTCGGAAGCATTATGAGCGCAATTTCCCTGATCCAGCCGGATCGCGACCTCTTCTCCTGGCCCCAGTACTGGGCAGCCTGCTTTGGACCGGCGCCGTTCCTGCCGATGTCCCGGGAAGAGATGGATCAACTGGGCTGGGACAGCTGCGATATCATTCTGGTGACGGGTGATGCGTATGTCGATCACCCGAGCTTTGGCATGGCGATCTGCGGCCGTATGCTGGAAGCTCAGGGTTTCCGCGTGGGGATTATTTCTCAGCCTGACTGGAACAGCAAAGACGACTTTATGCGTCTGGGTAAACCTAACCTGTTCTTTGGCGTGACCGCGGGCAACATGGACTCGATGATCAACCGCTATACCGCGGACCGTAAGCTGCGTCATGACGACGCTTATACGGCAGATAACGTGGCGGGTAAACGTCCCGATCGCGCGACCCTCGTCTACACCCAGCGATGCAAAGAAGCATGGAAAGACGTGCCGGTGATCCTGGGCGGCATCGAGGCGAGCCTGCGCCGCACCGCGCACTACGACTACTGGTCTGACACCGTGCGCCGTTCGGTGCTGGTGGATTCGAAAGCCGACATGCTGATCTTCGGCAACGGCGAGCGTCCGCTGGTGGAAGTGGCGCATCGCCTGGCGCAGGGTGAAGCGGTCAGCGAGATCCGCGACGTGCGCAACACCGCGATCATGGTGAAAGAGGCGCTGCCGGGCTGGAGCGGGGTGGATTCCCGCATTATCGATATGCCGGGCAAAATCGACCCTATCCCGCATCCGTACGGTGACGATCTGCCGTGCGCGGATAACAAACCAGTTGAGCCGAAGAAAGCGGAAGCAAAGGCCGTGGTGGTGCAGCCGCCGCGTCCGAAGCCGTGGGAAAAGACCTATGTGCTGCTGCCGTCATATGAGAAGGTCAAAGCTGACAAGGTGCTCTACGCACACGCCTCCCGTATTCTGCACCATGAAACCAACCCGGGCTGTGCCCGCGCGTTGATGCAAAAGCACGGCGAGCGTTATATCTGGGTTAACCCGCCGGCGATCCCGCTCTCTACCGAAGAGATGGACAGCGTTTTTGCCCTGCCGTACAAGCGTGTGCCGCATCCGTCATATGGCAACAGCCGTATTCCGGCGTACGAGATGATCCGCTTCTCGGTCAACATCATGCGCGGCTGCTTCGGCGGGTGCTCCTTCTGTTCGATCACCGAACACGAAGGTCGTATTATTCAGAGCCGTTCCGAAGAGTCGATTGTTAACGAGATCGAAGCCATTCGCGACACGGTCCCGGGCTTTACCGGCGTAATCTCCGATCTGGGTGGTCCAACGGCTAACATGTACATGCTGCGCTGCAAATCGCCGCGCGCTGAGCAGACCTGTCGTCGTCTCTCCTGCGTCTATCCGAGCATTTGCGAGCATATGGACACCAACCACGAGCCGACGATCAACCTTTACCGTCGCGCCCGTGACCTGAAAGGCATCAAGAAGATCCTGATCGCCTCCGGCGTGCGTTACGACATTGCGGTGGAAGATCCGCGCTACATCAAAGAGCTGGCGACGCACCACGTTGGCGGTTATCTGAAGATCGCCCCGGAGCACACCGAAGAGGGCCCGCTGTCCAAAATGATGAAGCCGGGCATGGGCAGCTATGACCGCTTTAAACAGCTGTTTGATACCTTTTCAAAACAGGCGGGGAAAGAGCAGTATCTGATCCCATACTTCATCTCCGCGCACCCCGGCACCCGTGATGAAGACATGGTGAACCTGGCGCTGTGGCTGAAGCAGCGTCGATTCCGTCTGGATCAGGTGCAGAACTTTTACCCGTCGCCGCTCGCCAACTCGACGACCATGTATTACACCGGCAAAAACCCGCTAAGTAAGATTGGCTATAAGAGTGAAGACGTGGTGGTGCCGAAAGGGGATAAACAGCGCCGTCTGCACAAAGCGCTGCTGCGCTATCACGACCCGAAAAACTGGCCGCTGATCCGTCAGGCGCTGGAAGAGATGGGGAAAAAGCACCTGATCGGCTCGCGTCGTGATTGCCTGGTGCCTGCGCCAACGCTGGAAGAGATGCGCGAAGCGCGCCGCCAGAACCGCAATACGCGCCCGGCGCTGACCAAGCACACGCCAATTGTGCATCAGCGTTCGAACGGTGGGGCTTCGGGGACGAAAAAAACGGGAAAACGTAAGATCGGATAACGATGATGCCCTCACCCCGGCCCTCTCCCACAGGGAGAGGGTGGAAAGCATTCCCTCTCCCTGTGGGAGAGGGTTAGGGTGAGGGGAAACTACCCGCCGAACTGATCCGGGTCCGGCCCAAGCCGCTTGCCCTGATCCAGCTTCGCAATCTCACCCAGCTCGTCTTTATCCAGGCGGAAATCCCAGACGTCGAAGTTCTCGGCGATACGCGATGGCGTGACCGATTTCGGGATCACCACCAGACCGCTATCCAAATGCCAGCGAATGACGATCTGCGCCGGCGTTTTGCCGTACTTATCCGCCAGTTCACGAATGATTTTCTGGTCAAACACCCCTTCGCCGCCCTGAGCCAGCGGGCTCCAGGATTCGGTCTGGATCTTGTGCGTGGCGTTCCACGAATGAAGCTGGCGCTGCTGCATCAGCGGGTGTAGCTCAATCTGGTTAATCACCGGCGCGACGCCCGTTTCATCAATCAGGCGTTGCAGGTGATGAACCTGAAAATTACAGACGCCGATGCTTTTTATCAGCCCCTCTTTTTGCAGCTCAATCATCCCTTTCCAGGCATCAACGTAATGGTCGATAGCCGGTACCGGCCAGTGCATGAGATAAAGATCGACGAAATCGAGCTGGAGTTTCTCCAGACTCTCCTGTAACGCTTCGCGTGGACGCTTTTGATCGTCGTTCCACAGCTTGGTGGTGATGAATAACTCATCGCGGGGAATGCCAGCGCTGGCAAGCGCGGTCCCCACGCCGTCCTCGTTTTTATAGGCGGCGGCGGTATCGATGGACCGATAGCCTACTTCCAGGGCTTTATGAATGGCGGAGACGACCTCGTCGTTACCGGCTTTCCATACACCTAGCCCCAGCTGGGGCATCACGTTGCCGTCCTGTAGCTTGATTACGGTTTGGTTTGCCATTTTTCCTCCTTCAGGTGCTCATCGCCGGAGGGAACCTCCGACAATGTGATGTGCATTAAGTCTGGACGAAATGTCAAAAAACGAAAGTCAGGATCCTAAAAACGCTTAGCGTGCCGCTTCGTAAATACGACGGCTGACGTCCAGGGTGATGTCGCCATGCTCGCCGATCTGCGTCATACCGTGTGCTTCCAGCTTCGCCAGCAGGGCAGGGATGGAGCTGCCGTCCAGGCCGTAGCCAGAGAGACGCGTAGGCACGCCCAGGCTTTCAAAGAAGTGACGGGTGGCTGCAATTGCGGCATCAATACGCGCATCGTCGGAACCCTCGGTGATGTTCCACACGCGTTCGGCGTACTGGAGCAGTTTGGCGCGTTTAGCGTCACGTTTTTCATTCCACAGCGCAGGCAGAACCACCGCCAGCGTCTGGGCGTGATCCAGGCCGTGCATCGCCGTCAGCTCGTGACCGAGCATATGGGTCGCCCAGTCCTGTGGCACGCCTGCACCGATAAGGCCATTCAGTGCCTGTGTTGCAGCCCACATCACGTTAGCACGCACGTCATAGTTTTCAGGCTCTTTCAGCGCTTTCGGACCTTCTTCAATCAGCGTCAACAGAATGCCTTCCGCGAAACGATCCTGAATTTTGGCGTTCACCGGGTAAGTGACGTACTGCTCAACGGTGTGAACAAAGGCGTCGACCACGCCGTTCGCCACCTGACGCGCAGGCAGGGTATAGGTGTAAACCGGATCGAGGATCGCGAACACGGGCTGAACGTGTTCGTTCATAAAGGCCTGCTTGTCACCGGTGGTTTTACGGGAGATGACCGCGCCTTTGTTGGACTCAGAGCCGGTGGCCGGCAGCGTCAGCACGGAGCCCATCGGGATCGCACTGCTGATGTCGCTGCCGCCCGTTTCCAGAATATGCCACGGGTCGATGCCGTCAGCGTAATGCGCTGCCGCCGCGATGAATTTGGTGCCGTCCAGCACGGAACCGCCGCCCACCGCCAGCAGGAAAGTGATCTGCTCGTCACGGGCGATTTTTACCGCGTTCATCAGCGTTTCATAAGACGGGTTAGGCTCGATACCGCCGAACTCGCGTACGTCCAGCCCTTCCAAAGCGCTGTAAACCTGATCCAGTACGCCGGTTTTTTTCACGCTGCCGCCGCCGTAGGTAATCAGGACGCGGGCGTCCGTCGGGATTTGCGCGCGCAGGTCAGCGATAGCGTCTTTACCAAACAGAATGCGGGTTGGGGTGTGAAGATTAAAGTTGTTCATGGCTTGTTCCCTGTAGTGGGTAAAAAATCGTGGTGGCGCAGAAGGCAACCTGATGCTGCACATTGTGGCGGGCAGGCGCTATCCTCTCAATGCACATTCCTGCCGATGTCTTGCCCATTTCTACAGCACGCTGGAGAAACGGTAAGAAAATGCGCACACTGTCAGCGTCGGAAACCGTACCCGGAGTAACTGAAAATGAACCGTGATGCCATCTGCCGCCAGCTAACGTCGCAGATTAAAAGATTGATAGATAACGGAAATGATTCGGCTGAGCTGTTGCCGGATATCCGATTGCTCTACGGTACCCAGCCCGGAACGCGCACCCCGGTGATGTATCAGCCCGGCATCGTGTTTCTCTTTTCTGGCCATAAGATTGGCTATATCAATGAGCGCGTGTTCCGTTACGACACCAATGAATATCTGCTTCTGACTGTACCTTTACCCTTTGAATGTGAAACTTTCGCGACAGAGGAGGTACCGCTGGCCGGGATCCGCGTCAACGTCGACATTCTCCAGTTGCAGGAGTTGCTGATGGAGATTGGGGAGGACGAACTTTTCCGGCCGTCGATGGCGGCAAGCGGTATCAACTCCGCGACCCTATCGGAGGAAATTCTCTGCGCGATTGAACGCCTGTTAGACGTGATGGAAAGGCCTCTGGATGCGCGTATTCTCGGAAAGCAGATTATCCGAGAAATTCTTTACCATGTGCTGCTGGGACCGGGCGGCGGGGCGCTGCTGGCGCTGGTAAGCCGGCAAACGCACTTCAGCCTCATTAGTCGCGTGCTGAAGCGCATCGAGAGCCAGTACACGGAAAACCTCAGCGTTGATCAGCTGGCGGCGGAAGCCAATATGAGCGTCTCGGCGTTTCACCATAACTTTAAATCCGTCACCAGCACGTCGCCGTTGCAGTACCTCAAAACTTACCGTCTGCATAAGGCGCGGATGCTGATGATCCACGATGGCATGAAGGCCAGCGCCGCGGCGATGCGGGTCGGGTATGAAAGCGCGTCGCAGTTTAGTCGGGAGTTTAAGCGTTACTTCGGCGTCACGCCGGGGGAAGATGCGTCACGTATCAGAACCATGCAGGGAGCGTGAGGGGAAACGGAGGCCGGGTAAGCGGTAGCGCCACCCGGCTTTTATTTATGCGCTGCAATACTTTTTCTTGATCACCACCGCAATGGTCCCCACCAGCCCTGCAACCAGCAGGAAAATCGGCAGGATCATCAGGAAAGTCATTACCTGGTCTTCATGGCGCTTAACAAAGGGGATCATATTCAGCGCGTAGCCGAGCGTGGTGACCACGCCCACCCAGAGCAGAGCGCTCAGCCAGTTGAAGAACTGGAAGCGGCGGTTAGAGAGGCCTGAAATACCCGCCATGGTAGGCAACAGGGTGCGAACGAACGCCAGAAAACGCCCGGCAAGCAACGCCAGCAGGCCGTGACGGTCAAACATGCAGGTCGCGCGCTGATGATATTTATGCGGCAGCTGCGCCAGCCAGCCTTTCACCACGCGGGTGTTTCCAAGCCAGCGCCCTTGCAGGTAGCTCAGCCAACAGCCGAGACTGGCCGCAGAGGTGAGGATCACCATTGTTGGTGCGAAGTCCATCACGCCCTTGCCGATTAACGCCCCTGCGAGCAGGAGCAGGCTGTCACCGGGTAAAAATGAGGCTGGCAGTAATCCATTTTCCAGAAACAGCGTCGCGAACATCACGAAATAGACAATCCCGACGACATGTGGGTCCGCCAGCGCGGCAAAATCGTGTTGCCAGAGCGCCGTGATGATATTTTGAATAACAGCCATGGACTTTCCTGTGGAACAGCAGATATAACGCTATTGTACTCCCAATTTTGCCTGTCGGGGTTGATCGCAGGCGCATCTCATACAGACTTTTCTGCTTGCGGTGTTCAGAATAGCGTCCAGGGAGTACATGTCAGCCAGCACTTTACACGATGCGCTCAAATCCTGCCGATAAATCCGCAATTAAATCGTCCACATTTTCCAGCCCGATATGCAGGCGGATTAAGGTCCCCTCGAAGTCCACCTCGCCGCCCGGGCGCAGGGCCGCAATCTGCTCCGGCTGATTGGGCAGGATCAACGATTCAAACCCACCCCATGAATAGGCCATGCTGAAGAGGGTAAAGTTATCCAGATAGCTTGCCAGCTCGGCGTCATTCAGGCGCTTCTTAAGAACAAATGAGAACAACCCGCTGCTGCCCGTAAAGTCACGTTGCCAGTATTCGTGGCCCTTGCTGCCCGGCAGCGCCGGATGGTTAACGCGCTCCACCTGCGGATGCAGCGCCAGCCACTGAGCAATTTGCAGGCTGCTTTCGTGATGCTGACGCAGACGCACGCCGAGCGTACGGATGCCCCGGCTGGTCATGTAGGCGGTATCGGCATCCACCATCTGGCCCATCAGGTAGGCGTTTTCACGCAATTGCTCCCAGCAGCGGGCATTAGATACCGCCGTACCGATCATGCCGTCTGAGTGGCCAATCAGGTATTTGGTCGCCGCCTGAATGGAGATATCGATGTCAAATTCCAGGGCTTTAAACAGCACACCTGCCGCCCAGGTGTTGTCGATCATGATGATCGCTTCCGGCGCTATGCTGCGCACCGCCTTCACGATGGCCGGGACATCATGCACTTCCATGGTGATGGAGCCGGGAGATTCCAGGAACACAACGCGCGTGTTGGGCTGAATAAGCCCGGCAATACCGGCCCCAATCAGCGGATCGAACCAGCTGGTGGTGACGCCGAGCTTGCTGAGTATTTTGGTGCAGAAGTCCTGGCTTGGCTCGTAGGCGGTATTGGTCATCAGGACGTGGTCACCCTGTTCCACAAACGCCAGAATGGTATTGGCGACCGCCGCCGCACCGCACGGGAACAGCGCGCAGCCCGCGCCGCCCTCCAGTTCGCACATGGCTTCCTGCAACGAGAAATGGGTTAACGTGCCACGGCGACCGTAAAACAGCCCGCCCTTCGCGCGATTACGCGTGGCGATTTTTTTATCTTCGACGGTATCAAACACCAGCGAGGAGGCACGCTGGATCACGCTGTTGACCGAGCCCTGGGTGTATTTTTTACTGCGTCCTGCCTGCACCAGCGTGGTCTCAAGCTGCTTTTTAGTCATGTTCGCTAACCCTATTTTTATACGTCTGGACGTCCAGACTACCACGATTGTCAGAATGTGCATCCGGATGCTTATCGAATAAGCAGAAAATATTATCAAATATTCGCACAAGAAATTTTTACTGCGTAAGCGCAAGGAAAGTGAGCGAAAATTACGGCACTATGTAAATACTAATGAGAACTACTATCAATTCGACGACGTTTTGATATTATTACGTTCAGATTGTGTGATTTGCGTCCTGGAGATACAGAGTGGGTAATAATTTGATGCAGACGGATCTCTCCGTTTGGGGCATGTATCAACATGCTGACATCGTCGTTAAGGTTGTGATGATCGGCCTGATTCTGGCGTCCGTGATCACCTGGGCTATCTTCTTCAGCAAGAGCGCCGAACTTCTTTCACAAAAACGCCGCCTCAAGCGTGAGCAGAAGCAGCTGACGGAAGCCCGCTCTCTGGATCAGGCTTCTGATATCACCTCATCCTTCCATGCGAAAAGCCTGACTACCCTGTTAGTGAACGAAGCGCAGAACGAGCTGGAACTCTCCGCAGGCAGTGAAGATAACGAAGGCATTAAAGAGCGTACCGGTTTCCGTCTGGAGCGTCGCGTTGCGGCCGTGGGTCGTCATATGGGCCGCGGTAACGGCTACCTGGCGACTATCGGCGCTATCTCCCCGTTCGTCGGCCTGTTCGGTACCGTCTGGGGCATCATGAACAGCTTTATCGGTATCGCCCAGACGCAGACCACTAACCTTGCGGTCGTCGCGCCGGGTATCGCAGAAGCGCTGCTGGCAACGGCTATCGGTCTGGTTGCCGCTATCCCTGCGGTAGTTATCTATAACATCTTCGCGCGCATGATTGGCAGTTACAAAGCCACACTGGGTGACGTTGCCGCGCAGGTTCTGCTGCTGCAAAGCCGCGATCTGGACCTGAACGCCAGCGCCGTTAAACCGGTGCATGCGGCGTCCAAACTGCGCGTAGGTTGATTGTATGGCAATGCGTCTTAATGAAAATCTGGACGATAACGGTGAAATGCATGAGATCAACGTGACGCCGTTTATCGACGTCATGCTGGTTCTGCTGATTATCTTTATGGTTGCCGCGCCGCTGGCGACGGTGGACGTGAAGGTGAATCTGCCAGCGTCCTCCAGCCAGCCGCAGCCGCGTCCGGAAAAGCCTGTCTACCTTTCCGTGAAGGCCGATAAGTCCATGTTCCTGGGCAACGATCCGGTGACGGATGCCTCGGTTATTCCGGCGCTGGACCAGCTGACCGGCGGCAAGAAAGACACCACCGTCTTCTTCCGCGCGGATAAAACCGTCGATTATGAAACCATGATGAAGGTAATGGACACGCTGCATCAAGCGGGATACCTGAAGATTGGTCTGGTCGGCGAAGAGAAAGCGGCCGCGAAGTAAAACGAAGGCGAAGCCGCCTTCCGTGCCGGGTGGCGGCTTCGCCTTACCCGGCCTACAATCTCAGGCTAGCGCCGCCGGGCGAACCATGTTGTCAGCAGTTAGAAGATGTTGTTGACGCCTCTTCATCGAGCGCCACGCAGGTGACGTTTGATGTGCGATAGTTGCCTTCCGAGAGTTTACGGGTCAGGCGCAGGGTGGCTGTCTCGCGTGCCAGCAGGTACTGATAGTTCGTCTCCAGTCGCCCAAGGATCTTCTCTTTAAGCTCAGGGCGCAGCTCAATAATGGCGTTCATCACCGCGCCGTAAATCTCCTCTTTGGCCTGCAAGGCATAAATTTCCCGACGGTTCTGCCATTTCAGGCGCACCAGCGTGGCCGGAATCGAAACCAAGTCCTGCGTTATTCGCGTCATCTCGTCATTTTTTATCTTTTTCAGGGCGTCGAGATTCTGCTTTAAGATAAATTCATCGCTTTTCTTATCATCTAAAGTCAAATAAACGTTATTACCGCTATCATCATTCACGTTAATCATCCCCCAGGTTATAAAAAATGGGATTGCTTTTTTCACGCGTAATTAAGTTAAGCCAAATTTCATTGCCAGCTTCATTTATTTGCTGTGTTTTCTCGGCCATTATTTGACTTAGAGCCTGGGCATCTATTTCCCCTTCGGCCTGTAAATCATTCAGCAGATGAACTAAGGCTTCAATCTTGATGGCACGAAATAACCGTTCTTTTAAATGGCGATCGTGTTCTTCCAGCACCATATTACGGGATTTGCCGGTGCGTGAAACACCAATTAATATATCGGCTTCATAGTCGGAGAGTTTTCTTTTTCCTTGAGTGAAATTCGCCTCTTTATCTGCTTCCGTCGAAGGCTGTTCCACAGGCGTAATGTGGTACTTTGCCGGGACAAGATTGTCGGGCAGCATTTTAATTTCCTTTAATTTCAAAAGGGTGGGGTTGGAAAAAGGGTGAGATTCGTTGACAATATCATGAGGCGATTTTAAAATCAAAAAAAATGGAGCCTACCCATGAACAGCATTTTCTTCACGGTCGTAACGTTACTATTACTGACCGCTGGCGTGCTTTTATTGATGCAAGAGTTCAATAAAACGAAAGTGTCAAATGACGCCAGTGAACCACCGCAGCCTGAATTGATGTCCAAAGAGGAGGGGGAAGATCATTTCTCCGTCTTGATGAACGCCGTGACGCCAGTCTGGTACTGGCGGGTGAATCACGAATATATCGATTTTCTCCATGCGACAATTAAGCGAATGAAAATGGCCGAAATTAATGATACGCCCGGCCTGTTCGACGCGCAGCGCCGCTGTAGCGACCTTAATTCGGCGGTCTATAAATATTACGACAATATCAAAAAGCGCTGTCTGAATGGCGAGAAGGTGTCGTATTCCGATTTAGACGTATTAAATCTGCGCCAGTGTTTTCGCGAGTTTAGCCTGGAAGCCTACCCGGAACTGGTCGCACTGGTCTGGCCGGAGTATGCGCGTCCGGATGTGGATCCCAACGAGGTATAGTTGAGATATACTGAGCGCTGGTTTCGTTTGCAGACAGGATTTTATGGAACGCTTCTTTGAAAACGCAATGTATGCCTCTCGCTGGCTGCTCGCACCCGTCTATTTTGGTCTCTCTCTGGCGCTGGTCGCCCTGACGATCAAGTTCTTCCAGGAGATATTCCACGTCCTGCCAAACATTTTCTCCGTGGCAGAAGCCGATTTGATTCTGGTTCTGCTGTCGCTGGTGGATATGACGCTGGTAGGAGGATTACTGGTGATGGTGATGTTCTCCGGTTATGAGAATTTCGTCTCTCAGCTTGATATCGCCGAGCACAAAGAAAAGCTCAACTGGCTGGGGAAAATGGACGCCTCATCGCTGAAAAATAAAGTCGCGGCGTCGATTGTGGCGATTTCGTCTATTCACCTGTTACGTGTCTTTATGGATGCTAAAAACGTCCCGGATAATAAGCTGATGTGGTATGTGATTATCCACCTGACGTTTGTACTGTCGGCGTTTGTAATGGGATATCTGGATAAGATCAGTAAGAAATAAATTTACAGCGCCCCTCACCCTGCCCTCTCCCCAGAGGGGAGAGGGCAGGGTGAGGGGCGAAAGCATCGGACCGCACTATTTATTTATCCGACGACGCCTGCCACAAATTCAGCTCACCATCCGCCACGTGCTGGTCAATCCGCGTCAGTTCATCTTCGGTAAAGCACAGGTTATTCAGCGCCTGAACGTTCTCTTCCAGTTGCTCCGGGCGGCTCGCGCCGATGAGCACTGACGTTACACGTGTATCTTTCAACAGCCAGCTTAGCGCCATCTGCGCCATCGTCTGCCCGCGCGCGTGCGCCATCTCGTTCAGCAGACGAAGGCTGCTCAGGTTGGCTTCGGTCAGCATTTTCTCCGTCAGGCCGCGCACTTTTTTCCCTTCGCGCTGCATACGTGAACCGTCCGGAATACCGTTCAGGTATTTCCCGGTCAGCAGGCCCTGCGCCAGCGGGGTAAAGGCGATACAGCCCGTTCCGTTTTTCTCCAGCGCGTCCAGCAGACCAGTCTTGTCGACCCAGCGGTTAAGCAGGTTGTAAGACGGCTGGTGGATCAAAAGCGGGATCTTCCACTCGCGCAGCAATTCGGCCATCACCGTCGTGCGTTCCGTGGAGTAGGACGAAATGCCGACGTACAGCGCTTTTCCGCTCTGCACCGCGTGTGCCAACGCGGCGGCGGTCTCTTCCATCGGCGTGTTTTCGTCTACGCGGTGAGAATAGAAAATATCCACATACTCCACGCCCATGCGTTTCAGGCTCTGGTCGAGGCTGGCGAGCAGATACTTACGTGAACCACCCGAACCATACGGTCCTGGCCACATGTCGTAGCCCGCTTTGGTGGAGATGATCAGCTCGTCGCGATACCCGGCAAAATCTTCTCGCAGCAGGCGGCCAAAATTTTCTTCAGCGCTGCCTGGAGGGGGGCCGTAGTTGTTGGCAAGGTCAAAATGGGTAATGCCGAGATCGAAGGCCTTACGCAGCAGCGCGCGCTGGGAATCGAGCGCCTGAATGTGGCCAAAGCTGTGCCACAGACCCAGCGACAGCGCCGGTAAGCGCAGGCCGCTTTTGCCGCAGTATCGGTACTGCATGTTTTCGTATCGGCCGGTGTAAGGGTGCCAGGACATGATGTCTCCTTTCTTATCGGTGAATTTTCGAAACAGCGTTTTTATTCTAAGCTTATCAAATCATAAATCATGGAGATAAGCGATGACGCGCCTGACTGCCAAAGATTTTCCGCAAGAGCTGCTTGATTACTATGACTATTACGCCCACGGTAAAATCAGCAAACGCGAATTTCTGAATCTCGCGGCGCGCTATGCCGCAGGCGGCGTAACGGCGCTGATGCTGTTTAATATGCTTAAACCCAACTACGCCCTCGCGGAGCAGGTTAAATTCACCGATCCCGATATTCTTCCGGAATACATCACTTATCCCTCGCCCAATGGTCACGGCGAAGTGCGCGGTTACCTGGTGAAGCCGGCCAAAGCCACCGCGAAAACGCCCGCGGTAGTGGTCGTGCATGAGAACCGGGGGCTGAATCCGTATATTGAAGACGTGGCACGACGCGTGGCGAAAGCGGGGTATATCGCGCTGGCTCCCGACGGCCTGAGCTCGGTGGGGGGATACCCCGGCAACGACGACGAAGGAAAGGTTTTGCAGCAGAAGGTCGACCCGACAAGGCTGATGAACGACTTTTTTGCCGCCATAGAGTTTATGAAAAATCATCCGGAAGCCACCGGTAAGGTGGGGATTACCGGTTTTTGCTACGGCGGCGGCGTATCGAATGCCGCCGCCGTAGCGTATCCGGAACTCGACTGTGCGGTGCCCTTCTATGGTCGTCAGCCGCGGGTGGAGGATGTGCCAAAAATTAGCGCGCCGCTCCTGCTTCATTATGCCGAGCTGGACAAAAATATTAACGAGGGCTGGCCTGCCTATGAAGCCGCGCTGAAATCAAATAATAAGGTTTATGAAGCGTATATCTACCCCGGCGTAAACCATGGATTTCACAACGATTCTACCCCACGCTATGACCAGCCCGCAGCCGAGCTGGCCTGGTCGAGAACGTTAAGCTGGTTTAAAAAATATCTGGAATGATAAGCCCTGCTTAAATAAATCATCACAAAGGGTTATCTTTTCCCCTGTCCCTGCCGATAACGAGGGTAGTACTCGCCTCTGGGCGAATTCACCCTCACGGCAAGGAATACTCAATGAAGATGCTTCGTAATTTCACCATCCGTTTCGTCATGCTGACGGTACTGGGGATCTTTTGTGTCATGTGGGCAGGCGTGGGGCTTTACAGCACCTGGTCTCTGTCTCGTGTTTCTGATGGTAATGACGTTGACCGCCAGCTGGTCAGGCAAATGACGGTGCTGAGCCAGGGCAACGATCAGTATTTCCGTTTCGTCACCCGCCTGAGCCGGGCGATGGAAGCTAAAGCAGCGGGCGGCACGCCGGACCTGGCTCCTGCTCAGCAGGCGCTGGATAACATGAGTAAAAAGCTGGAAGAGATGAAGGCTATCTCCCCGGGCCCGATGGATGAAAAGGTCTCTGCGCAGGTGATTTCCACCTGGCAGGCGCTGCTCGATCGGGGCGTTACGCCTCAGATGGTGCAGGCAAAGCAGGCGACGCTCGAAGGCTATCGTCAGCATGCCAACAATGTTACGCCGCCGCTAAGCCGCGCGTTTGGCGCCGCGGTTGAGAACTTTAACAATTCTGCGGTGAAGGCGCTCGACAGTACGCGCGTTGTGGTCGACAGCCTGACCAGCATGACCCGGACGGTGATTATCACCGCCACGATCGTGGGTCTGCTGATCCTGCTGTTCACCGACCGCTACCTGGTGGCGCTGCTGGTAAAACCGCTGGAGCGTATCCGTCAGCAGTTCCGCCAGATTGCGCAGGGCGATCTCAGCCAGCCGATTGAGCCTATTGGCCGCAACTGCGTGGGGCAACTGGTTCCGCTGCTAAGCGCCATGCAGGACAGCCTGCGGGAGGCGGTCAGCACGATTCGTTCCGGCAGCGAGAATATCTGGCGCGGGGCAACGGAGATCTCCAGCGGGAATAACGATCTCTCTTCGCGTACCGAAGAGCAGGCCGCTGCGCTGGAAGAGACCGCGGCCAGCATGGAACAGCTTACCGCAACGGTGAAGCTGAACGCCGAAAGCGCGCGCCAGGCCAGCCAGCTTGCGGATGTCGCCTCCAGTACGGCCAGCCGCGGCGGGTCGCTGGTAGATGATGAGGTCACGACCATGAGCGGCATTTCGGACAGCTCGAAGAAAATTGCTGAAATCACTACCGTTATCAACAGCATCGCCTTCCAGACCAATATTCTGGCGCTGAACGCCGCGGTGGAAGCGGCTCGGGCCGGGGAGCAGGGGCGCGGCTTTGCGGTCGTGGCGGGTGAGGTGCGTAATCTGGCCAGCCGCAGCGCGAATGCGGCAAAAGAGATCGAAGGGCTGATTGCGGATTCCGTTGCCCGCGTGGAGCAGGGGGCGCAGCTGGTGAACGATACCGGCACGACGATGGAAGCTATCCTGCGCGACGTGACGGAGGTGAACGTCATTATGAAGCAGATCGCCACCGCGTCAGAGGAGCAGAGCAAAGGTATTTCTCAGGTCGGCGTTGCCATCACGCAGATGGACGGCGTGACCCAGCAGAACGCCTCGCTGGTGGAGCAGGTTTCCGCCGCCGCCGCCGCACTGGAACGGCAGACCGAAGAACTCCAGCGCTCAGTGCAGAAGTTCCGTCTCACCGCGTAACCTCATCGTGTCAGGCCGTCTCTGGCGGCCTGACGTTTATCGCTCTGAATAATCTGTGTCACCTGCGACAGCTGACCAATTTTCACTTCGCTTGCCCGCATAAATTTACTTTTGTCTATCAGCAGCAGCGACTGGCTGGCGCGGTTTAACAGCAGCGCCTTAAAGCCCGCGTTGTGCTCGGATGGATCCCAGAGGACGCCATGCTCATCGACCCCTTCACACGAGAAGATGAACAGATCGATCTCCAGCCCTTTTAGCTGCGTCACCAGCGCCGGATTAACATAGCAGCGATACTTACGCTCAAGCGTTCCGCCGGAGCAGATAAGCGTGATCCGCTCGCGCTTCGCCATCTCGTGGCAGACAGGCAGGCTATTGGTAAACACGGTGAGTTCGATATCCGGAAGCTGGCGCGCCAGATGAAAGCAGGTCGAGCTGGCGTCGAGGGCGATGGTCATCCCTTCGCTGATCCAGCCCAGCGCGTGTCGGGCAATATCGGCTTTGTCGGCATAATGGCTTTTCAGGCGTGCGCCAAAGGGTTCACCGCTGTCGCGGCTGTCCGGGTGAATCAGACGCGCACGCCCGTGCTGGCGCAGAAGTTTCCCCTGCTGCTGTAACGACTTCAGATCCCGGCGGATCGTCTCTTTGCTGACGGAGAGCTTTTCAGCCAGGGCATCAGTGGTCAGCCAGTCACTTTTACTCAGCAGGGTGATGATGCTCTGCTGTCGGGTCGCTTTTAGCGTCTGGTCTGACATTCGAGGATCCTTGCGCACGCGTGCTGACTCATTTTTCTCATCGCAGAAGAGGGGCGGCGAACCGCCCGGTCATGGGTCAATCCTGACGTTTATCTTCCGTCTGGGTATCGAAGTCGCTCGCTGAATGGCGCTCATGCAGCTGCTCGTTCAGCTCGCCGTTGGTGCGGTTAACAATGCGCCCGCGTTTAACGGCCGGGCGATTCGCCACATCTTTTGCCCAGCGCTGCACGTTGGTGTACTTCCCGGCGTCGAGGAATTCGGCGGCGTTGTAAACGCTGCCCAGCGCCACGCAGCCAAACCACGGCCAGACTGCCATATCCGCAATGGTATATTCCTCACCCGCTACATAACGACCGCGCCCCAGCTGCTTGTCCAGCACGTCGAACAGGCGTTTAGCTTCCATGGTGAAGCGATCGATAGCGTACTCAATCTTCACCGGCGCGTAGTTATAGAAGTGGCCAAAACCGCCGCCGAGGAACGGGGCCGCGCCCTGTAACCAGAACAGCCAGTTCAGGGTTTCCGTACGTCCTGCCGGATCTTTTGGCAGGAAGTGACCAAATTTCTCGGCCAGATAGAGCAGGATATTGCCGGATTCAAAGACGCGCGTCGGCGGGGTGGTAGAGTGGTCACGCAGTGCCGGGATCTTCGAGTTCGGGTTCACGTCGACAAAACCGCTGGAGAACTGATCGCCCTCACCGATGCGGATTAACCATGCGTCGTATTCCGCGCCCGTCACGCCCAGCGCCAGCAGCTCTTCCAGCATGATGGTAACTTTCTGTCCATTCGGCGTACCCAGAGAGTACAGCTGGAGCGGGTGCTCGCCCACAGGCAGCTCTTTCTCGTGCGTAGCGCCCGAGACGGGACGGTTGATATTGGCGAACGCGCCGCCGTTATTCTGTTTCCATTCCCACACTTTCGGTGGCTGATAGGTGTTATCTGACATGTTGGCCTGCCTTTTTGGTGTTGTGTTGAGGCAGTGTAGCAGGAGATAGGGGAACCGTTTAACGATGCGAGCGTAATGGGCAGGGCGGGTGTATGATAACGCCACCTCTGTCAGTTAATTACAACGTGCAGACGACGACAACCCCACAAAAAAATTGCCGCCTGCCTGTTTTAGGTTGGACACATGCGTAAAGGAACGTTAAGCAGTGACGCACCCTTCGGGACGTTATTAGGTTATGCGCCGGGTGGCGTGGCGATTTACTCTTCAAATTACGGCAGTCTCGATCCGCGGCACTACCCGGAAGACGCGGAATTCCGCAGCTATATCGGCAACGAATACATGGGCCATAAATGGCAGTGCGTTGAGTTTGCGCGCCGTTTCCTGTTTCTCAACCACGGGTTTGTCTTTACCGACGTCGGGATGGCGTGGGAGATCTTCTCCCTGCGTTTTTTACGCCAGGTGGTGAATGACAACATCCTGCCGCTACAGGCCTTTGCTAATGGCTCAAAACGCGCGCCGCAGGCCGGTGCGCTGCTCATCTGGCAAAAGGGCGGTGAGTTTCAAGAGACCGGCCACGTCGCCGTCATCACCCAGTTGCTGGACGACAAAGTGCGCATTGCCGAGCAGAACGTTATTCACTCTCCGCTACCGATGGGGCAGCAGTGGACGCGCGAGCTGCGTCTGAGCGTTGAGAACGGTTGCTATACGCTTCATGATACGTTCAGCGATACCGAGATCCTCGGCTGGATGATCCAGACGGAGGAGACGGAACACAGTATTCCTCAGCCGGAGATCGACGGTGAGCTGCTGAAAATCAGCGGCGCGCGGTTGAAGAACAACCGTCAGTTCGACGGAAAATGGCTCAATGAAAACGACGCCCTGCAACAGGCGTACGTTCGCGCGAACGGCCACGTTATTAACAACGATCCCTGCCAGTACTTCACCATTACCGAAAGTGCCGAGCAGGAGCTGATCAAAGCCACCAACGAACTGCACCTGATGTACCTTCATGCCACCGACAAGGTGCTGAAAGACGACAGCTTACTCGCGCTTTTCGACATCCCGAAAATTCTCTGGCCGCGTCTGCGCCTCTCCTGGCAGTGGCGTCGTCACCATATGATCACCGGTCGTATGGATTTCTGCATGGATGAGCGCGGCATTAAGGTTTACGAGTACAACGCGGATTCCGCCTCCTGCCATACCGAGGGCGGGCTGATTCTTGAAGAGTGGGTGAAAAACGGCTATCGCGGCACCGGCCACAATCCGGCGGAAGGCTTGCTGGAGGAGCTGACCGGCGCCTGGAAGCACAGCCACGCGCGGCCGTTCGTCCATATTATGCAGGACAACGATATCGAAGAGGATTACCACGCGCTCTTTATTCAGCGCTCGCTGATCCAGGCCGGGTTTGAAACCAAAATCCTGCATGGACTGGGCGCGCTGAGCTGGGATGCCGCCGGGCAACTGATTGATGATGAAGGCCGTCACGTCAACTGCGTATGGAAAACCTGGGCGTGGGAAACGGCGATCGAGCAGATCCGCGAGGTGAGCGAAACCGAGTACGCCGCCGTGCCCATCCGTACCGGTCACCCGCAAGGTGAAGTGCGCCTGATTGACGTCCTGCTGCGCCCGGAAGTGCTGGTCTTTGAACCGCTGTGGACGGTGATCCCAGGTAACAAGGCGATCCTGCCGGTGCTGTGGCAGCTGTTCCCGAACCACCGTTACCTGCTGGATACCGATTTTGAGGTGAATGCGCTGCTGAAACGGACAGGCTATGCCGTTAAACCGATAGCCGGACGCTGCGGGAGCAATATCGATCTGATCGGCGCCCAGGATCAACTGCTGGACCAGTCCAGCGGCAAGTTTGTTGACCGCAAAAATATCTACCAGCAGCTATGGTGCCTGCCAAAGGTTGACGGCAGATACATACAGGTCTGCACCTTTACCGTGGGCGGAAACTATGGCGGAACCTGTCTGCGTGGGGATGACTCGCTGGTGGTGAAGAAAGAGAGCGATATTGAACCGCTGATTGTGGTGAAGGATAACTAATTCATACCCGCGACAAAAAAGCCCCCGCCGGATAACCTGCGGGGGCTTTTTCTTACTCTTCTTCCTCGACCTGCTGCTCGCTGATCTTCAGATCAATGATCCGGCCGATCTGGTCATGATAGACCGTCAGCAGGTTGTACTGGCTCATCTCAGACATAATTTGCGGCGTGACGTTAAAACTTTGGGCAAGCTCGTCATGGCGCAACATTTGCGGATGACGCCGCCTCACATGCGCGCGGCGGCGATTGTACTGATACCACAGGATCAGCAGCCAGCCGTTGAACGCGGCAATCAGCAGATAAACCAGCACTGTATTAAAGGAGGCGATAATCATGCTCCAGCGGTGATCGCTCGCCTCGGTTAACTGCATCCACAGCCTGGCATACAGGAAAAACAGGAATCCTCCCCAGGCTATCAGCGTTAATGCGGCATCGAAAAGACGCGGTGCCAGCCGATGTTCAGTCAAAATTAACGTATTCTCGTTCATTGAATGCTCCCTTTTCCCCGGTCCGGACTGATCCAGCGCGCGCGGGCGCGTTTACGTTTAAGCATGACTTTCGGAAATGCCACGAGGGTGGTAAACAGGCCAATCATCCAGTACACCATCGGGAACCAAATCACCCAGAACAGCGAGCCTGCCACTTTCCGCTCGTAGCGCCGCTCGATATACAAACTGACGAGGAATTGCAGCAGGCACATCACCCCCAGCAGCAGCCCGGTAAACGCCGGGGGAAACAGACTCGCAACGGCCAGGTTCGCGGGAAGAGGGATAATATGGCTAAGAATGAACAACACCACGGTCGCTCCATAGGCAAACGCCCACAGCGTTGACAGCGCGTACTCGAGAAACAGGGGCCACATCCGATGATGCTCCCAGCGGGCCATTTTGCGCAGGTTAACCAGAAACACCTCTGCACCGCCCTGAGCCCAGCGCAGACGCTGTTTCCACAGCCCCTTGAGCGTCTCCGGCATCAGGATCCAGCACAGCGCCCGCGGCTCGAAAAAAATATCCCAGTGGCGCAGCTGAAGCTTCCAGCTTATGTCAATGTCCTCTGTGATCATATCCGGGCTCCAGTACCCGACATCCGCCAGCGCCTGTCGGCGAAAGGCGGCGATGACGCCGGAAACCGTAAAGACCCGGCCATAGATCCGCTGCGTTCGCTTGATAAGACCAATAATGGAAGAAAACTCGCCCACCTGAATACGACCAATCAGCGTTGAGCGCGTGCGAATACGCGGATTTCCGGTGACGGCCCCAACGTGGGGATACTGAATCAGCGGTGCCACCAGATACGCGGCCGTATCGCGATCGAGCAGGGCGTCGCCGTCAATGCAGACCAGCAGATCGCCCCGGGCCGCCGCCGCACCAGCCTTGAGCGCCACGGCTTTCCCCTGATTCTCCGCGAGATTAATCACCCGCAGGCGCGGCTGCTCCTGCGCCAGTTGATGCAGCACCTGCGCGGTATTGTCCGAAGAGCCGTCGTTGATGGCGATAACCTCAACATTCCAGTACCGCTGACCCAGCGCGGCGCTAATGGTCTCCCGTGCGTTGCGTTCCTCATTAAAGCAGGGAATAAGAATCGAGATTAACGGTTCGCCGGCTAAGGCGGGCGCGGGTGTTGCGTTATCCCACGACCAGTGCCGTTCAAGCTGAAACCAGAAATAGAGGCCGCCGGTTACCCAGAGCACGGACATAAACAGCGGCCAGAAAAAGACAAAGTCCAGAATCAGTTCGCCGGTAAACAGCGCGGCTACGCCTAACGGCAACCCGAATACCAGACACAAAATAGAGAAGGCGATAATGCGATCAGTCATTGTCAGGATACCAGTACGAAGAAAATTCAGGCCTGATACGCGAAATATCAGGTTGGTTGTTGAGGAAGTCGTCGGGGTAATAACCGTAATTTTTGATGCCGTTCAGCTGGAGCACCTGCATCCACCCCACCAGACGTTCATCGGCTACGGCACGCTGCGGTTTCTGCGCCCAGTCCCTGGCCTGTAGCTCAAAAATCGTTTTATTCAGCGCGCCGGGGCGTGCGGCGACGGCGTTGACTAAACGCGTCAGCCAGGCATTGCTCTCTTCTGCCGGGACGGACTCCATCAGTGGCATTGCCATCGGCACCGTCCAGTCGTAGGCCGCCAGAAAATCATCCAGATTTTGCGCAAACCACGCTTCGCTTTCGGGCTGCAGAATGGGGAGGGCGAACATATTGCGCGCGGTCTTGATCTGCGGGCCACGGATGTTTTTCACCGCCTGGCTCAGGGTGCGGGTAAAGCCGATAAGCTGCTGGCTTTTCTGGCGCGTCGTCTTCTGCCCGGCATCGTCAACGTCCGTCAGCACCGCGTCGTCATGGAACAAGATCCCGTTGAAGCTGGCATAGCGGGCCAGATCTTCATAGATCTCCGTCACCTGCTGGCGAACCTGCGGACTCCAGGGGGAGAGCCGGATATAGGGCTCGGCGGCCACGGTCAACTCTCCCGTTTGACGATCCCGGCGCTGCACGCGCGGCAGGGCTGGACTGAGATCGAAAGAGAGGACCGGCATCCACGCAAAGACTTTCACTCCCGCGCGGGTTTGTAGCTGCCAGGCGACAAAATTAAAGAGATCGGCCCGGACCGGAAGCCGGCGGTTGGGGAAATAGAGCGCGCCGATCCTGCCGTCGCCCCGCGGATCCGAAAACGCCTGGAGAAACACATGGCTGATTTTCATGTCGTAGACCCGCTGGACGAGTTTGTTGATGTTTTTCGTCTGCTGGGCCGGATCGGGATCGTAGACATAATCGAGATCAACATGCATGACGCGCACCGGGTCAAACTCCTGAACGCGGCTAACCGTGTTGGCAAAGGTTTTTATCGACGGATTTCCGGCAATCAGCAGGCGCGGGATGTTGCCGAGGTCGCGCACGTTTGCCAGCCCGTCCTCCAGGGTAAAGGCCAGCTGATAGCCCTGTTTCTGGGCGATAGCGAGCGATGTACCGTTGGCAGCCCCATAGGGCCACACCCAGGCACGCGGCGCTTTTCCCGTCACCTGGGTGATTTTTTCGGTGACTTTCCGTACGTCTGCGGCGATCCGCTGGTTGAAGTGTTCATCGGTTTCGTAATGCCCCGTCGCGTTATCGAAAAAACGGTTGGCGATAGCGGGTTCACGGCTTCCCTGCGGGTTGGCCGGGATGCCGTAATGCGAGGCCCAGGTATGCGAGCCGATTTCAACCAGCGGGGAGCGGCTGAGCTCGCGCACCATGTCCCATGTCGCGAACCGATCGCGGGGCGTCATCAGACCGCCGAAGTTAACTTTTTGATTTGCCGGCGTATCCACCCAGCTGCCCACCGGCGCCCACAGCGCAGGAACGTTCCAGGCCTGAAGCAGGGGCCAGACCCGGGTGTAAAAACTGCTGTAGCCGTCGTCGAAGCTGAGCAAAACGGCTTTCGGCGGCAGCGCTTTTTTTCCTTCATGCGCATCCACAATGTCCTGCACGCTGATGGCGTGATAGCCGTTGTGCAAAAGCCAACTTATCTGCTCGTTTAACGCGCTGGTGCGAACGGAGAGGTAGCGCTGATCGGCAGCATCATCTTCGACGTCGTGGTAGGCCAGGACCAGAAACTGATTCTCCGGCCAGGGTTTGCTGGCCTCCAGCTGCGGCCTCTCTTCAGGAGCCATAAAGGAGAGCGGCTGCGCGCAGAGACTCGCGCTGAGGCAGAGCCAGCCGATGACGATCAGGCTTACAGAAAAACGTGTATTCAGCATATTCATCCTTAAAAGCGTAAAGTCGCATCTAACGTGACGGAGAGATTACTCTCGCGTTTGCCGTCGTAAGGGCGTTTATCCCAGTTCAGCATCACGCCAGTATCGACAACGTTGTTCCACTGAATGCGTTGCCCGTAACCCAGCAGGGTAATGGCGCCAGGCGACTGATTTTTCTGCCAGTAGCTGCCGCCGCCTGCCACGAACTGCTGGCTCCAGAGGGTGTCGTAGTGGCGGTACATCTCATGGTCAACGGACAGGGCTGCCGTCACGGACAGATCCCGTGCCGGGTTGTAATAGAGCGTATTCCGCAGGCTGTTTTTACTGGCGGCGATCCCCGGTTCGAGATCCAGCGTCAGGGTCGGGGTCTGCCAGAGACGCTCTTTCCCAGAGAGGGTGTATTCCTGACGGCGGTTGTGGTCTGAGAAGCGGCTGACGGCGGCGTTGAACTGGTATTCACGTCGCTCGTTTTGATACCAGCGCACCCCACCTTCACCCCGGTTGGCACTGATCCCATTGCGTAATGCCCGTAAGGGTGTCGCGCGTGATAAGCGCTCGAGGCTACCGCTGACCTGCCAGTTATCACTCAGGCTGTAGGTTGTTGAGAGCCGTGCACCCGGCCTGTTTGTGCCGTGATAGCGGTTGCTGGAGAGCTCGGCTTCGAGCGTGAGGTCACGTGGGCGCCACTCAACGCCGCCCAACAGGTGGCGGCTGATGCCTTTACCTTCGTCGAAATTCCCCTGTGCATAGCGGGCGCCAGCAAATAGCCGCCAGTTATCCGCCACGGGTGGGCCATAGAGCGTGGCGTCCCAGCTCATGTCGTGGCTACCGCTGACGAGGTTATCTGAATGCAATCCTTTACCCGCGTTCAGACGCAGCTCTGACATATGGTGGACCGCTCTGAGCCTGTCCAGGCGACGGGCGCTGCGATCGGCGGGGGCGCGAGCAATTACGTCATCAGCCAGTAAATCCATCTGGCGCCACTCCTGAAGGTCCATTGCGACGTAAGCCTGCTGTTTTTCAAGCTCCAGATTCGTGGGTTCGAGCGCCTCTGCTCGTTTAAGCTTTTGCTCGGCCGCGCGCGGCAGGCCCCTGGCCTGAAGCAGGGCGGCATAATCAATCTGTAACCCCTGATTTCCCGGCGCCGTTGATGCCAGACGATACGACAGCTTTTCGGCCTCCGGCAGGGCGTTGGTCGCCAGCAAATAGTTAAGTTTGAGTGACTGTCCGGTGAGCCACCGATCGTTCGGCTGAGCGGTCGGGGACCCGAAATCGTAGCGGGTCCAGGGAACGCTGCGGGTCTCGCGCTCAACGTAGCGGCGGGCGGTCTGATACTGCCCCGTATCCAGCCAGGCGTAGAAAAGCGCATGTTCCTCGTCCTGCGGATCGGAGGCGTAGTGTGGATAGCGTTGCACAAGCGAGAAGGCGGCGACGGCATTTTTCTCCTGCAAATATGCAGAGATCACCCAGCCGATGGCCCAGTCCGGCACCGGATGCTGGGCGGTCGTCAGCGCCTCGTATTCGCTAATGACCTGCCGGTAATCACCCTTCGCATACAGCGCGCCAAGCCGATCGATACGGGCAAGGATGACGTCTTCAGCCGCCTGCGGTTCGTTTTGCCAGCGGGAAAGCAGGGCGTGATAGCGATCTAATGCGTTTTGTGCCAGCCGCAGGCGCTCTTTCTCCGTTCTGCCAGGCACATCCGCCAGGCGTACCTTTTCAGCCGCGGCGTTACGCTCAAGGCGGCGACGCTCCGCGGGGGACATCGCTGCGCTTTGCGACAGCCAGAGTGCGGGTGTGCTTACCCGGTTATCCGTTAACGCATCGATCGTCTCGCGAAGAAGGGCGTTATTCCCTGGTGCGGCGTTTAGCGCGCGCATGTCCGCCAGCAGCCGGTCCCCGTTTTTTCCCTGGCGCATCCAGACATAGGAGAGCGTCTCAAGGTGCGCGGGAGAAGGATCGTCCTTAACCAGCTGCCGGGCTTTCGAAAGCGCGAGGCGATCTCTGCGGGCATCGGCCAGGGTCTTAACATAGCCGATGCGGTAATCGTCGTTATCCGGCGCAAGGCTGAGCGCCTCTTTCCACAGCGATAAGGCGGATGGCCAGGCTTTTTGGTTTCTTCTGGACTGGGCGACAGCAGCGATGGCGCGAGCGGGCAGCGGCATATAAATACCATAACGCTGCCAGACTCGAATAACCTCATCATCGCGTCCTGCCCAGGAGGCTACCTGTAACCAGTCCGCAACCTGTCCAGGTGTTAAAGCATGCTGTTGCTCATAGCGCTGTAGGTAATCAAGAAACAGAGCGTAATTACCGTTACGTGCCTGTTGTATCTGATGCTCATAAACGGATTCATCAGCCTGAACCAGAACAGGAAAGAGTAAAAGCAGGAACAATAATATTGTGGTGCGATAAAAGAATAACGTAGTGAAGCTAAGCGATCTTTCCATATCTATTTGCCATTTGTTTATCGTGAATCCATTGCATAACACGGCCGCCTTTTAACTCTGCGTTAAAGGGCATAAAGGAGAACATTAAATCTGAATGATGCTACGTTATGGGGTACTTACTTAAAGGTAATTATGCGCCCTCATCTCAGTGGTCTGATTGGACTTAATGTACACCCGATGTGTTGGGGGATAAATAAGTTGAAAAGCGGCTGGGAGGTTTTGAGATAATTCTGGAAGAAGTAAGTTTTTTAGATAATTCAGTGCAGGATTGTTCTTTTTAACTGATTGATATTGAATGTTTTTTCTTTTGCTGTTTGCAGTTTTTTTATATTTGAAATGAAGTTCTGCTGAGTTAATTAAAGTACTTTCTGGTACATGTTTGGGAAGTTTCATGACAAAAATTCTTAATGTTCAGAGAAGTGACTTTTCTGAAATTCTTTTTTATTTATAATTAACGACAGGCATTGAGTGATAGTCTGCAAAAAGTCTAGCTCACCAATGTCATATTGAGGGATGATCAAAGCCAGAAAACATTTGCCGTTAATGTAAAGCGCTATAAACGAAAGCGTCCTTGTTTCTTAAGAGGCGGGCTTGCTTTAATCTAAAAGGGATGATTAGTGGCGACTTCAATAGTGTTAGTGACTCAGGATTGTTTCCTTGTCAGGGGGATGCGGCTATTTTTCCCGGATATAATTTGCCTCTGTTCGATAGACAGAAACATATTTGATACCGACGCAAATGAATATACTGTACTGATTGATAGCCGTACGCCGCTCCGTTTATATGATTACCTGATACGCCATCCGGCCAGAACGAGAAAAACCATCTGCTGCGTTATGCTGGATATGCGCCCTCGAGAGGAGGATCTGCACAGTATGAAGCTGTTTATGAACACGTCGCTTACGCCTCCGGATATGGCGTCGTTATTCAATCTGGTGCTTGATATGAAAGGCTGGCGTCTGACAACCAAATGGCTGCTTAACTTACGGCTGAGTAGACATGAAGCGATAATGCTCCGGTTGCTGAAGGCAGGGAGGTCAATGGAAGAGATTGCAGATAAGCTGAATATGTCGGTTAAAAGCCTCTATCGCAAGCGAACGGCGCTATCGGAGCGGTTAGGGGCAGGGAACTTCAACGAGGCGTGTTTGTTTATCTTCAAAAACAAACTGCTGGACGCGGCTGGGAACGATCCCTAGCTTCGTCAGAAGCCAAAAGCACAAACCCGCCACGAGGGCGGGTTCTTTTAATGGAAATAATTCAGAACGACCAGCGCAGATTGGCGTTAACAGAGTTGACGCGGGTATCCGCACCATATTGTCCCTGGTAACCCACATCCAGCGTCGCAGCACGCGACAGCTGTACGCTCACGCCGATATCACCCACCATTACGTCCTCATCCACGGCTTGCCCCTGAGTAATGAACGCGTCGCTGCCCGCAAACGCCATGCGCGAAGAGGTATTTTTATCGCCATAAGCGTGCTGCCATCCCAGCGAACCGTAGAGGTTAACGTTCTTCGGCAGCTCGGTCACACCGCGCACCCCGAGTGTGGAATAGAAGGTGTTCATCGTTTCGTTACGGACGCTCAGCGCAGCGGCACCGCCGTCTTCCCTGAAGCTGTCGGTATGCAGCCGGATGTACGATAAATTGACGAACGGCTCAATATTCCTGTCTGGCTGGCCGAAACGGTAGCCCGCTTCGGTAAACGCCAGCAGCGAGTTAGCGTCGTAATCTGACTTCAGCCGATCCGAGAAGCCGCTGAAATCAACATTGCGCTCGCCCTCGATCTTGTGCCAGGTGTAACCCAGCGCGCCGCGAAGGGAGAACGCATCCTGTTGACCCGCCGCATACAGGCCAAGGTGATAGTTGTCGGTATCCGTTGAGGAGCGACGGCTGTCGACGTCGTAATCACCCCGGCTGTAGCCGAAGTAGCCGCCGACACGCACGTTATGGTCCGCCAGCTTGCGATCTGCCCCCAGCAGGAAGCCGGTGGTGTTGCCGTCCAGCTTGCCCACGTTACCGTCGCCGCTGTTTCGGCTCCAGGAGCTGAAGGTCTGGCCCCAGACGCCATTGTTTTGCGGCTCCGGCTGCTGCACCAGCGACATGGCTAACGGTGGGATCGGCAGGCTGTCGTTATCAAACGCGCGCTGCATACGCTGGTTTAACACGTTAAACACCTGCGTGCTGCCAGCGATCAGGTTGGACTGCATTGATGGATAAACTTCACCAGACAGCTGGTTGAACGCCTCGCGCGCTTCCGGCGCGCTCAGCAGAAGCAGCGAGTTATACAGCGCCAGCGACGGGCCGCTTTGCGTCAGCGTGGAGAGCGCGCCAGCGGTATTCCACTGGTTGCTGCTTTGGGCCACGGTCTGGAAAATGCCCGGCTTGCCGCTGCCCGGGTTTTCTCCACCCGGGTTCTCACCGCCCGGGTTTTCACCTCCGGGGTTTTCACCGCCAGGATTTTCGCCACCGGGATTCTCACCGCCCGGGTTCTCGCCCCCAGGATTTTCGCCTCCGGTCTCTTTCTGCGCGATGGTCAGATCGACGGCGTTGGTGCTTTGCTCAAGCGCCACGTCCAGGAAGGCGGATTTGGAAATCGCTCCGGCGAACTCACCGTCAATTCCCCCGTCGGAGGTCAAAATGCGGTAGCTTTGGCCCGTTTTATAGCTGGTTTGCGGATCCAGCGCGGTGACCTGTACCTTAGCCCGATCGCTGATGGTGGTTTTGCCCGATACCAGTAGCTGGTCGCTGCTGCCATCGCCCGCGATATCCACGTCATAGAAGGATTCGCCGATAAAGTTCAGATAGCGTTTCAGCGTCAACGTACCGATATTGCCGTCGCCCGGCGAGATATGCCCGCCGGACAGGATCTCGGTCTGGCCCAGCGTGCCGTTGCCGCCCAGCGTGCCGCCGGACTTGATTGACGCGGCGCTGCTGTAACCGACCCCGTCGCTGACGTCTGAACCCGCCGTCGCGTTGAGGATTAGCGTACCGCCGTTCTCGGCGCTAAGGGTCTGAACATCAAAAATATCGTCTTCTGGCTGGGTATTAATATTGCTGGCAATGATAACTTTACCGCCCCGCGCGGTTACGTTCGCCTTGAGTGCGGAAAGATCGCCGTTCAGCGTCGTTTGCCCGGAGGTGTTGATCACATCACCTTCACCGCTCATCGTGTTGCTGAAGATGTAATTTCCGTCGGTATGGTTGAAGTAGACATAGCTGCCGAACAGTCCGCCACGCAGGCTGATTGCCGTCTTCGCATCGAGGGTACCTGCGCCGCCCGCCGTGCCAGGCGTTGGCTCAGTTAAACCCGTGCCGGTGTCCATATTGCCGCGGCTGCCGATGATGAGCGCACCCCGGTTCGAGCCGGAACCCGATGTCCCCACGATCAGCGCATTGCTGCCAGCGGAAAATGAACCGCCGTCAATCACAGACAGCACGCCATTGCCGTAATCGCCCACGCTCACGCTGCTGCCGCTGGTAAAGCGCGAGTCCTTGCCCGCAATAACCAATTCGGCGGTTTTCCCTGCGCCGGAGACGCCCGCCACCTGCACGCCGTCAACGTTAACCGCTCCGCCGTTCAGTACGTCCAGGTCGCCATAAAGCGTCAACGTACGGCCAACGTTCCACTGTGAGCCACTCCCCGTGACGGTGGCTTTCGGGCTCAGCGTGTCGGTTTCACCCGGCCCGGTACCATTCCCGATGCGCGCATCGTAGGCGGTATTGAGCGCCGCGCCGTCCTCAATTGCCAGCGTGGAGCGTGCGCCCAGATCGGTGCCTACGCTCAGAAAATTACTGGTCACGCGAGAGCCGGCACCCGTGGCGATAAGGTGGCTGTCGTAGCCCCGGGTGGTGCCGACAACGATCTCCTTTGCGCTCGCCAGCGCGCCCTCTTCGACTCGCAGGGTGCCGAGGCCAAGATTCAGGTCGCCGCGCAGGACGTACCGATCGTTCACCGCGTTAAGCTCAGCGTCTGGCCCACGGACCGTGACCACGCTTTCATAAATTTTGCCGTCGAACAGCCGACCGATATTGATGTTATAGGCGGTGATTTTGCCATTATCGATCAGCAGGTTTCCGCGTTGATTACGTCCAACATAAACATCTCCGGTGTAACCCAGCGTTTCGGTAATACGCGAGTCGCCATCAAAAAAGGCATCGGCTGCACGCGCGATATCGGCAGGTAAAAACAGTAACAGCGGCGCGGAAAATAGAGCGAGGTAAAGTCTGGAAAGCGGCGTCTTAACCGCTAAAGCATGCGATGTAGAGTTATTCACGGGCTATCTCCGTACTCATTAGCGTGATGTCTGGAAAATCGTTTTTATGAAAACTCAGATACGTCAGAAAATGTAAAAGGCGTTATTTATGTACGCCTTTTGATGCGGCGTTAATTATTTATGTGTGACAACAGGTGTACAGGTTGGCGCGCTTAGCGTCGGTGCGGATCCTAAAATCCCCGGCATCATCATTGATGAACAATCGAAAATACGCCCTTTTTCTGTCGTGGCGCGATAAGACAGTTTTTGTCCTCCCAGTGCGTCCGGCTGGGCGCCATTAACGTTGGTCACGGTTATTTCATCCGATGAGCCCAGTCCCAGCATTTTAGCGGTCTCCGCTTGCAGGAGTGGAATAGCCTGATCGGTTTTCAACGTGGAACAACCGGCTAGCATCAACGTAACGGTTAAAACGATTAGTGGTTTTTTCATAAATTATCCTTGATATCCAACCAGTTAATTTCACTGATTGTATTTATGTTTTCTTTTACCCAAATCAGCGAATAATATATTTCTCTTTCCTAATCGAAAAAACCCTCCTAAAGTAGGGTGGGTAGATAATAATTCATCTGTACTCTAAGATATGCGAAGGTAAAAGGAGGCTCCTTTGGGACAGAATTATGCGTTAGTCGTTGATGACCATCCATTGGTAGCAAGCGGCATCGCCAATTTTCTGATTACACATTGCCAGTTTAAACAGGCGTGTGTGGTGACGAATGAGGATGATTGCTACCGCCAAATTAGGGATCATGGCCCGCCACGTTTGCTGGTAATCGATTTTTGGCTCTCTTCCGGAACGGCCCTGAAATTACTCAAAGAAGTAAAACAACTTTACCCACAGGTACGACTCCTGGTGGTCAGCGGGGATGACAATAATGACATCTGGCGCAAAGTTAATGCCGCCGGGGGACACGGTTTTGTATTGAAAAGCGAGCCACCTGAGATGTTCTCGCGGGCCGTTTTCGCACTCACTGATAATCAGACCTGGTTTCCTGAGGGAAACGAAATTTCCGTTAAGGCAAATAATGAGAAGTTAAGTAAATTTAACTTAACGCCGCGACAAATAGACGTATTAAATATGATTATGCGCGGCCTGCCAAATAAACGAATCGCCGCACAGCTTTCAATTTCTGAGCCCACGGTCAAAGAACACATCAGCAATATATTGAAAAAGATAGGTGTTAACAGCCGGGTCGAAGCCATCACGCTTCTGCACGGCAAGCAGGAACCGTCGGAATGAGGTTTTTCCAGAGCTTACAAAACGAAGGTATCTCTGCTCCGGCGCAGATCCGTTTGCTAAACAACACCTTTCTGCGGCTGGTATTTAGCTTTAGTGCGGTGCCCTTTGTGGGTATTCCTTTCGCCATCTGGATTTATATGCTTGGGGACGACCTCGGCCCAACGATTATCTGGATAATTATTTATCTGCTATGTGCCATGGCGATAAGACTATTGCACCGACGCTATCAGCGTGAAGCGAAAGAAAACGGTGATAGGGACGTCCTGCGACGCTGGCTTCCGCGTATTAATAATATCGCCTTTATTCACGGGCTGGGCATTTCTTCGCTCTATTTAATTACTCCACAGACGCAGAATTTTGACTTTTTCCTGTTACTTAATATCAGCATCGCCGCTATCGTCGCCGCCAATGCGACGCATCTGACGCCGGTCATCAGCACCTTTACGCGCTTTTTCTTCGCCTCCTGGGGGGTGCTGAACCTCGGTATTATCTGGCGGCTGGATGAGTTGATGTTCATCGTGCTCATGCTGAATCTGCTTTACGGCTTCGCAATTTACCGCCATGCGTTAACTTCCCATGCGTTCTTTATTCAGCAGGCACTGCTTGAGGAAAAAAGCTCACGCCTGGCGGAACAGTTTCGTCAGGCCAAAGAGGACGCGGAGCAGGCACTGCTGGATAAAAATCAGTTTCTGACCACCGCCAGCCACGATCTGCGCCAGCCCGTACACGCTATGGGCTTTCTGATCGAAGCCATCCTCCACCGAAACCGGGACGACAGCCTGACGCCACAGCTTCTTGACCTGCAGCAGAGCGTTCGCTCGGTACATTTAATGCTCAACTCTCTGCTCGATCTCAGCAAAATAGAATCCGGGAATGTCCTCTCTGTCCCGACCAAAGTGGATATCGGTGCTCTGCTCGACTCGGTCATCACGCTGTTTCGCGAAGAGGCCAACAGCCGCGCGCTTAGGCTGTGCATCCGGCGGCCTAAACGCCGTATCTACGTGATGGGCGATTCGCTGCTGGTACGACAGTCCCTGATTAACCTGATTCAAAACGCCCTTCGTTACACGCTCCAGGGCGGGGTGCTGGTCGCCATCCGACCGCGCGGTGACGAGTGTATGGTGGAGGTGTGGGACACGGGAGTCGGTATCGCCGATGAAGAGAAGGGCAAAATCTTCTCACCTTACTACCGCCCCGAGCTGGCATGGAAGATCGACAGCGCCGGACACGGGCTGGGACTGGCCGTAGTGGCCCGTTGTGCCAAGCTGATGAAGGTGAAATACGGGATGCAATCCATTGAAGGTAAAGGCTCACGCTTCTGGATGCGCTTCACCCAATATGCTGGCGAAGATAGCGCCCTGGATATCCCGCCCGCCGCTGACAACACCGCCACGCCGGTACGCTATGCCCCGCTGCACGGTTCCTGCCTGGTCGTCGATGACGACCCGCTGGTGACGTCTGCCTGGGAGAGCCTGATGAGCGTCTGGGGAATCGACGTACGCTGTGCGGCCTCGGCTGAAGAAGCGTTTGCCATAATCGACGACGGCTTTACGCCGTTCGCCGTGCTGTGCGACCAGCGTCTGCGATCCGGCGAAAGCGGCTTCGATATCCTGAAAGCGCTTTTTGACCGTCTGCCGGATATGAGCGGCGCCATAGTCAGCGGCGAATTTAATTCACCGGTTCTGCTGGAGGCGGAGCAGGAAGGGTATCTGGTGCTGCGCAAGCCTCTGGAGCCGGCTAAACTGCATGCGCTGCTGACGCAATGGTCAGGGTGTCGTGGATAGGGGAATAGATAATAGCAGCATTGCGCTTCACTGTAGGGCCAGATAGTACGCGGTGTCCTGCTGTGATGCCAATGTGTCGTTATGGTTGAGCCGCTGAGGGAGGATTTCACGGGCCTGATTAATGATTTCATCGTGCATGATTCAGCCTCCTGTGGTGATCTGCATGTTGCTTCTACCGGGCAGGGCGGGAGATGTTGGAAACGGCCCCGAAGGAGTCATTAGAGTTGCTACCAGCGAAGTTCCGCAGTGGGCAATAATGTCAGTTTTCGAGCGTATACTCTAAGATATCTTCAACTCGTTGATATATATAAATTTGACGAATATCGTCAGGTAGCGATTTATCCGCAAAATTAAGTTAAACTTCGTCACAGGTTTCAGTGAGTTATGGGACGGATAATAGAATGACCAGCGAAGAGGCACTTTTAAAATCAGGTTTTAGCAAACGAGATCTTCAAAAGTTAAAAAACAATATTGAAAATTACGGTGGTTCGTTTGATAGCGTAACTCATGATCTGGCCAATCGTTTTAAGGCTATGAAGTGGATAACTATTATTGCCTTCATCATACTGGCTTTAACTCTTTTACTTGCATCCAAGGATACAAGCCTGACACTTGCGCTCACATTATTGATTGTACTACCTTTCATCTGGTATATAACGCCAGCAAAACTTGGCTACAAATCCTGGCGTTATCGTAAAATGCTGACTAATTCTGGGACGGGTCGCTGACGGACAACAGATCAAAAATAATCTTAGCTTTCACGCCATAACCCGCTATTTTCATTGTAAGCTGCGGGCGGCTCAGTGTGCTCACCTTTCGGTAATAGTCAGCAGGGAGATAACGAAACAGTCGCCAGGTACCAGGTCGCCGTAACAAGCCAAAAATGGTGTACGCATGAGCGGCCAGTGAAATTGATTTGTAGACACCTAACCCATTCTCACGACTAAAGCCCATAAACTCAGCTGTAGACATCGCGGCATTCGCGACCAGCCCTTCACTGGTAGTGTTGTTAGTTGCGTAGCGAGCCACTTCTTTACTGATGTGAATCGCCACGGGTTTAACAGACACCTCAGAGTCATTTAAGATGGCTTAAAGAGAGGTGCCCATGAGCGGTAAGCGTTATCCCGAAGAGTTTAAAACTGAAGCAGTCAAACAGGTTGTTGATCGCG
>NZ_PQTC01000016.1:0-107117 GCF_003850715.1 Enterobacter sp. 301B | reverse complement strand
TGAAGGAACGTTGAAGACGACGACGTTGATAGGTCGGGTGTGTAAGCGCAGCGATGCGTTGAGCTAACCGATACTAATGAACCGTGAGGCTTAACCTTACAACGCCGAAGCTGTTTTGGCGAAGAGAGACAGACACGATTTTCAGCCTGATACAGATTAACAGAATTTGCCTGGCGGCTGTAGCGCGGTGGTCCCACCTGACCCCATGCCGAACTCAGAAGTGAAACGCCGTAGCGCCGATGGTAGTGTGGGGTCTCCCCATGTGAGAGTAGGGAACTGCCAGGCATCAATCAGAAAGAACCCCGTACCGGAAGGTGCGGGGTTTTTTGCTTTTGTTTTTCTCCCTCTCCCAGTGGGAGAGGGCCGGGGTGAGGGCATCAAACCGCACCATCCCCTCCTTGAAACTTTCTCACCTTTCGCTTGCAGACTCGACATTAAGCCCGTTTCTGGGTATCGTTGGCTGTCTGGATGTCTAAACGTTTATACGTATGCTGTGAGGATTTAAGGTTATGCCGATTCGGGTGCAGGACGAGCTACCAGCCGTCAATTTCTTGCGTGAAGAGAATGTCTTCGTCATGACGGCTTCGCGTGCGACAGGTCAGGAAATTCGCCCGCTGAAGGTGCTTATTCTCAATCTGATGCCAAAAAAGATCGAAACGGAGAACCAGTTCCTGCGTTTGCTCTCCAACTCTCCGCTTCAGGTTGATATCCAGCTGCTGCGCATTGACGCCCGTGAGTCACGCAACACGCCTGCTGAGCATCTGAATAACTTCTACTGTAATTTTGAAGATATTCGCGATGAGAATTTCGATGGACTGATCGTCACCGGCGCACCGCTGGGTCTGGTGGAATTTAATGACGTTGCCTACTGGCCACAGATCAGGCAGGTGCTGGAGTGGGCAAAAGATCACGTCACGTCCACCTTATTTGTCTGTTGGGCGGTACAGGCCGCATTGAATATCCTGTATGGTATTCCCAAGCAAACCCGCAGCGACAAACTTTCTGGCGTATACGAACACCACATTCTTCACCCGCATGCGCTGCTGACGCGTGGTTTCGATGACACTTTCCTGGCTCCGCATTCTCGCTACGCCGATTTTCCGGCACAGCTGATCCGCGATTACACCGACCTGGAAATCCTGGCCGAAACGGAAGACGGCGATGCCTACCTGTTCGCCAGTAAAGACAAACGCATCGCGTTCGTTACCGGCCATCCTGAGTACGATCCGCATACCCTCGCGTCAGAGTATTTTCGTGACGTTGAAGCGGGTCTGAATCCGGATGTCCCGTACAACTATTTCCCGAAAAACGATCCGCAAAACACGCCTCGGGCAACCTGGCGTAGTCACGGAAATCTGCTGTTCACTAACTGGCTCAACTATTACGTCTACCAGATTACGCCGTACGATCTGCGCCACATGAATCCGACGCTGGAGTAATCGTCTGCATTAAACGATCCTAAAGCGTTTCAGCTATTCACATCAGGCACCTTCGGGTGCCTTTTTTATTTCCGAAAACCAACTCAACATCGTGAAAAACTTTAATCCCATATTAATCATACAGTTGTGATTGGATATGAATTAAAATGGAAATTGTTTTTGATTTTGGAAAAATTATAGATAGTCTTAATTCTGCTGAGCGAAAACTACACAACGATCTTTCGCTCGCATCGGGGGCGTGATTTTGGATCTTTGATGAGGAGCAGAACGATGACTCAACAGGCAACAACGGTCGATGAACTGACCTTTACCCAGCCGAATGGTGAGCAAGAACAGCAAGTTTTGACGGCAGAAGCGGTAGAGTTTCTGACTGAACTGGTGACTCGCTTTACGCCACAGCGTAATAAACTGCTGGCGGCACGCATTCATCAACAGCAGGAGATCGATAACGGCAAGTTGCCAGGGTTTATTTCGGAAACCGCTTCCATTCGTCATGGTGAATGGAAAATTCGCGGAATCCCTGAAGATTTACAGGATCGTCGCGTAGAGATCACCGGCCCGGTAGAGCGCAAAATGGTGATTAACGCCATGAATGCCAACGTCAAAGTATTTATGGCGGACTTCGAAGATTCCCTCGCGCCGGACTGGCAGAAAGTTATCGACGGGCAGATCAACCTGCGCGACGCCGTCAACGGCACCATCAGCTATACCAACGAAGCCGGTAAAATTTACCAGCTCAAACCGAATCCGGCGGTGCTGATCTGCCGCGTACGCGGTCTGCATTTGCCTGAAAAACACGTCACCTGGCGCGGAGAAGCCATTCCGGGCAGCCTGTTCGACTTTGCGCTGTACTTCTTCCACAACCATAAAAACCTGCTGGCGAAAGGCAGCGGCCCCTATTTCTATCTGCCGAAAACCCAGTCCTGGCAGGAAGCGGCGTGGTGGAGTGAAGTCTTCAGCTACGCAGAAGACCGCTTCAGCCTGCCGCGCGGCACCATTAAGGCTACGCTGCTGATTGAAACCCTGCCAGCCGTATTCCAGATGCATGAGATCCTCCATGCGCTGCGTGACCATATTGTGGGCCTGAACTGCGGCCGCTGGGATTACATCTTCAGCTACATCAAAACCCTGAAAAACCATGCCGACCGGGTATTGCCGGATCGTCAGGTTGTCACCATGGATAAACCGTTCCTCAGCGCCTACTCGCGCCTGCTGATTAAGACCTGCCACAAACGCGGCGCCTTTGCGATGGGCGGCATGGCGGCGTTTATCCCGAGCAAAGACGCAGAGCGTAACAACCAGGTGCTCAACAAGGTGAAAGCCGATAAAGAGCTGGAAGCCCGTAACGGCCACGACGGGACGTGGATTGCCCACCCCGGTCTGGCCGACACGGCGATGGAGGTCTTCAACCGCGTACTCGGCGACAACAAAAACCAGCTGTTTGTCACCCGTGAAGACGATGCGCCAATCGCAGAAGAACAGTTGCTTGCGCCGTGTGCGGGCGAGCGTACGGAAGAGGGCATGCGCGCCAATATTCGCGTCGCCGTGCAGTACATCGAGGCATGGATCTCCGGCAACGGCTGCGTGCCGATCTACGGTCTGATGGAAGATGCCGCCACGGCGGAAATTTCACGTACCTCCATCTGGCAGTGGATCCATCATCAAAAAACGCTCAGCAACGGCAAACCGGTCACCAAAGCCCTGTTCCGTCAGATGCTGGCCGAAGAGATGCGGGTCATCCAGGACGAACTGGGCGAGCACCGCTTCAGCAGCGGGCGTTTTAATGACGCTGCGCGCCTGATGGAGCAAATCACCACCTCTGATGACTTAATCGACTTCCTGACCCTGCCGGGCTACCGCTTCCTGGCGTAATTCACCACATAACAATATGGAGCATCTGCACATGAAAACCCGTACCCAACAGATCGAAGAGTTACAAAAAGAGTGGACCCAACCGCGCTGGGAAGGCATTCGCCGTCCGTACAGCGCAGAGGAAGTGGTGAAGTTACGCGGCTCGGTTAACCCGGAGTGTACGCTGGCGCAGAACGGCGCGGCGAAAATGTGGGATCTGCTGCACGGGGGGTCTAAAAAAGGTTATATCAACAGCCTCGGCGCACTGACTGGCGGTCAGGCATTGCAGCAGGCGAAGGCCGGCATTGAAGCTATCTATCTTTCCGGCTGGCAGGTCGCGGCGGATGCTAACCTGGCCTCCAGCATGTATCCGGATCAATCTCTTTATCCGGCGAACTCGGTGCCGTCAGTGGTAGATCGGATCAACAATACCTTCCGCCGTGCGGATCAGATCCAGTGGGCGGCGGGCATTGAGCCCCACGATCCGCGCTTTACTGATTATTTCCTGCCGATCGTCGCCGATGCGGAAGCCGGTTTCGGCGGCGTGCTGAACGCCTTTGAGCTGATGAAATCGATGATTGAGGCCGGTGCAGCGGCCGTACACTTTGAAGATCAGCTGGCGTCGGTGAAGAAGTGTGGGCATATGGGCGGGAAAGTGCTGGTGCCAACTCAGGAAGCGATCCAGAAGCTGGTTGCCGCGCGTCTGGCTGCTGACGTGCTCGGCGTGCCGACGCTGGTCATTGCTCGTACCGATGCGGACGCAGCGGACCTGATCACCTCTGACTGCGACCCGTACGACAGCGAATTCATCACCGGCGAACGCACCAGCGAAGGGTTCTATCGCACGCATGCCGGTATTGAACAGGCGATCAGCCGCGGCCTGGCGTATGCCCCTTACGCCGACCTGGTCTGGTGTGAAACCTCCACGCCGGATCTGGCGCTGGCGAAGCGCTTTGCCGATGCGATTCATGCGAAATATCCGGGCAAGCTGCTGGCCTATAACTGTTCACCGTCCTTCAACTGGCAAAAAAATCTGGACGACACGACCATCGCCAGCTTCCAGCAGCAGCTGTCGGATATGGGCTACAAGTACCAGTTCATCACCCTGGCGGGTATCCACAGCATGTGGTTCAACATGTTCGACCTGGCGCATGCCTACGCACAGGGCGAAGGCATGAAGCACTATGTTGAGAAGGTACAGCAGCCAGAATTTGCGGCGGGCAAAGAGGGTTACACCTTCGTTTCGCACCAGCAGGAGGTGGGAACCGGCTATTTCGATAATGTGACCACGATTATTCAGGGCGGGACTTCCTCCGTCACGGCATTAACGGGCTCAACGGAAGAAGCACAGTTCTGATCTTTCCCCCTCTCCCCCTCGGGGAGAGGGTTGGGGTGAGGGGAATATATGTCGCGTGGTCTGGAATTACTGATAGCCCAAACTATTTTGCAGGGCTTCGATGCCCAGTATGGCCGCTTTCTGGAAGTTACCTCTGGCGCGCAACAGCGTTTTGAGCACGCCGACTGGCATGCGGTTCAGCAGGCCATGAAGCAGCGTATCCATCTTTATGATCACCACGTAGGTCTGGTGGTGGAACAACTGCGCTGTATCACCGACGGTAAAAGCCCGGATGCGGAATTTTTACTGCGCGTGAAAGAGCATTACACCCATCTGTTACCCGACTACCCGCGCTTCGAGATTGCGGAGAGCTTTTTCAACTCCGTCTATTGCCGGTTATTTGACCACCGCTCATTATCTCCTGAGCGGTTATTTATCTTCAGCTCCCAGCCCGAGCGACGCTTCCGTACCATTCCGCGTCCGCTGGCGAAAGATTTCTTTCCCGATCGCGGCTGGGAAAAGCTCCTGCACCGCGTCTTAACGGATTTGCCGCTGCGCCTGCCGTGGCAGAATAAACCCCGGGATATCGGCTATATCCACGCGTATCTCAGTGAAACCTTCGGTGAGGCGGTGCTCAGCCGCAGCCATTTGCAGGTTGCCAACGAGCTTTTCTACCGCAATAAGGCCGCCTGGCTGGTGGGCAAACTGGTTACGCCGACAGCCATCGTGCCGTTTCTGCTGCCCATTCACCGTACCGACGACGGCGAACTGTTTGTCGATACCTGCCTGACTACCAGCGCTGAGGCGAGTATCGTATTTGGCTTCGCCCGCTCCTATTTCATGGTCTACGCCCCGCTGCCCGCCGCCCTGGTGGAGTGGCTGCGCGAGATCCTGCCGGGCAAAACCACCGCCGAGCTGTATATGGCGATTGGCTGTCAGAAGCATGCCAAAACGGAGAGTTATCGGGAATACCTGCGTTATGTCACCACGGCTGATGAGCAGTTTATCGAAGCGCCGGGTATCCGCGGCATGGTGATGCTGGTCTTCACGCTGCCGGGCTTTGATCGGGTGTTTAAGGTGATTAAGGATAAATTCGCCCCGCAGAAAGAGATGACCGCATTCCACGTCCGTGCCTGCTATCAGCTGGTAAAAGAGCACGATCGCGTCGGGCGAATGGCCGATACCCAGGAGTTTGAAAACTTTGTGCTGGATAAGCAGCAGGTCGATCCGGCGCTAATGACGCTGCTCATGCAGGAAGCGCCGACGAAAATTACCGATCTTGGCGATAAGATTGCGATCAGCCATCTCTACATTGAGCGCCGTATGGTGCCGCTAAATATCTGGCTGGAACAGTCAGAGGGCCAGGCTTTACGTGATGCCATCGAAGAGTACGGCAACGCCATCCGCCAGCTCGCCGCTGCCAATATTTTCCCCGGGGATATGCTGTTTAAAAACTTCGGCGTCACCCGTCACGGGCGGGTGGTGTTCTACGATTACGATGAAATTTGCTACATGACCGAGGTGAACTTCCGCGATATCCCGCCGCCGCGCTACCCGGAAGATGAACTGTCCAGCGAGCCGTGGTACAGCGTCTCGCCGGGCGATGTGTTTCCGGAGGAGTTTCGCCACTGGCTGTGTGCGGACCCACGCATCGGGCCGTTATTTGAAGAGATGCATGCCGATCTGTTCCGCGCCAGCTACTGGCGCGGGCTGCAAACGCGGATTAAAAACGGGCACGTGGAAGATGTCTACGCTTACCGCCGCAAGCAGCGGTTTTGCATCCGCTTTTCTCCCTCTCCCGCAGGGTAAGGGCATCATGTTTTCTCCCTCTCCCTGTGGGCTGAGGGATCCCCAGTAATTTTTTTATGCAGAAGCAATAAAGTTGCTTTCTAAATGACTGAGGGCTGTCAGCGATGCCCTGGTCCGGCTGTAAATCGCTGAGGCGTTTCCTGCAGGCCGGGGCGAGGCGCAGGGATGCGCCGAGAGGGCGGCTTTACAGGGACGTTGCCTCCGCCCGTACCCGATAAGCCGGAAGGAATAAGCCGAGGGCACCGCGAAGCGGCGATTTACCGCCGGGAGCCCGGGTCGCCAGGGTGGTGGCGACTGAGCCACCCTGGCACGTTCACCGGTCATGTCGTTACAGAGTAGCAAGGAACATAAAGTGAACGGAATGACCACCACCGCCGTATGTTCCCCTCACCCTAACCCTCTCCCCGGAGGGGCGAGGGGATTGCTCAGTGCTCGCATTAATTTGTGGGCAACCCTCAGCCCTGTGGGAGAGGGCCGGGGTGAGGGCACCAGACCGCCCTCAATCCTAGCGAATCCCACCATACGCCAGCGTCACCTCTTTCGCGGCCTTAATCACCAGCGCACCCAGCTCGGTGACGCGGTCGTCGGTCATACGTGAAATCGGCCCGGAGATGGAGATGGCGGCAAACGGCTCGCGGTGTTCGTCGAAAATACAGGACGCGAGGCAGCGCAGCCCGAGGGCATGTTCTTCGTCATCAAACGAATAGCCGCGCTTGCGGGTCAGAGCCAGATCTTCTTTCAGATGCACCGGCGACACCAGGGTGGCGTGTGTGTAGGCGTGCAGACCTTTACGGTGCAGCAGACCCGTCACCTGCTCTTCGCTAAGCTGCGAGAGAAACGCTTTCCCTGCGCCAGAGGCATGCATCGGCAGCTTGCCGCCAATCGGTGCGGACATGCGCATCAGCTGCGTACACTGCACCTGGTCGATGATAATCGCCTGATGATCGCTCTGATCCAGCACGGCCAGGTTTACCGTCTCGCCGGACTCCTCCATCAGCTTGCGCAGAATCGGGTGGACAATCGCCAGCAGGTTGCGGCTTTGCAGGAAGCTGCTGCCGACAATAAACGCATGTGCGCCCACCGCCCAGTGTCCCAGCTCGCCCACCTGACGCACGAAGCCCAGCTGCTGCATGGTGGTCAGCAGACGGTGCGTGGTGGAGTTCGGCAGGCCAGCCTGCTGCGCCAGCTCTGTCAGGGCCACGCTACCATGCGATTCGGCTATCCATTCCAGCAGCTTCAGGCCGCGCGTCAGGGATTGAACCTGTCCGCCAGGTTGTGCAGCGGTGGTTGCAGCAGCTTTTCTGCCGCGTTTAGCGGGAACGGTCGTAACCATGACGAACTCCTTTTTCTGTATCGTGGAAATCATTTTCGTTTTATTTGGTGGTTTTGCAACCGCTTTCCTGACTGATCGGAGGAGTGATAGTGAACATGTCTCATGTTACCGCTGTGTGACTTTTCGACCCTTAGAGATTATGCCAGTATGGAACGCAGCCTTTTGGCCATGTTGAACGTTGTCGGGAGCAAGTGTGAGCAGCAAAGTAGAGCAACTGCGTGCGCAGTTAAATGAACGAATTCTGGTGCTGGACGGCGGCATGGGCACCATGATCCAGGGCTATCGTCTGAGTGAAGACGATTTCCGTGGAGAGCGCTTTGCCGACTGGCCTTGTGACCTGAAAGGAAACAATGACCTGCTGGTGTTGAGCAAACCCTCTGTCATCAGGGATATCCACAACGCCTACTTCGAAGCGGGTGCGGATATTGTAGAAACCAACACCTTCAACTCGACAACCATCGCCATGGCGGATTACCAGATGGAATCCCTGTCGGCGGAGATCAACTTTGAAGCGGCGAAACTCGCCCGCGCCTGCGCCGACGAGTGGACGGCCCGCACGCCGGACAAGCCGCGCTATGTTGCCGGGGTGCTGGGCCCGACCAACCGCACCGCGTCGATTTCTCCGGACGTGAACGATCCAGCCTTCCGCAATATCACCTTTGACCAACTGGTGGCCGCGTATCGTGAGTCCACTAAAGCGCTGGTGGAAGGCGGTTCCGACCTGATCCTGATTGAAACCGTATTCGACACTCTCAACGCCAAAGCCGCAATTTACGCGGTGAAAGAGGAGTTCGAGGCGCTGGGCGTTGACCTGCCGATCATGATTTCCGGCACCATCACCGATGCCTCGGGGCGCACGCTTTCCGGCCAGACAACCGAAGCGTTTTATAACTCTCTGCGCCATGCCGAAGCGCTCTCCTTCGGCCTGAACTGCGCGCTGGGGCCGGACGAGCTGCGCCAGTACGTGCAGGAGCTTTCGCGCATCGCAGAGTGCTACGTCACCGCCCACCCGAACGCCGGTCTGCCGAACGCGTTCGGTGAGTATGATCTGGATGCCGATACCATGGCGGCGCAAATCCGCGAGTGGGCCGAATCTGGCTTCCTCAACATCGTCGGCGGCTGCTGCGGCACCACGCCAGAGCACATCGCCGCCATGAGCCGCGCCGTCGCCGGGCTTGCACCGCGCAAGCTACCCGAGCTTCCGGTAGCCTGCCGTCTGTCCGGCCTTGAGCCGTTGACCATCGGCGACGACAGCCTGTTTGTGAACGTGGGTGAACGTACCAACGTCACCGGTTCTGCGAAGTTCAAGCGCCTGATCAAAGAAGAGAAGTACAGCGAAGCGCTGGACGTTGCTCGCCAGCAGGTAGAAAGCGGGGCGCAGATCATCGATATCAACATGGACGAGGGGATGCTCGACGCCGAAGCGGCGATGGTGCGTTTCCTCAACCTGATTGCCGGTGAGCCGGATATCGCCCGCGTGCCGATCATGATTGACTCCTCCAAATGGGACGTCATCGAAAAGGGGCTGAAGTGCATTCAGGGCAAAGGCATCGTTAACTCCATCTCAATGAAAGAGGGCGTCGATACCTTTATCCACCACGCGAAGCTGGTGCGTCGCTACGGGGCCGCCGTGGTGGTGATGGCCTTCGATGAAGTGGGCCAGGCCGATACCCGCGAGCGCAAAATTGAGATTTGCCGCCGCGCGTACAAAATTCTGACCGAAGAGGTGGGCTTCCCGCCGGAAGACATTATTTTCGACCCGAACATCTTTGCTGTCGCAACCGGCATTGAAGAGCACAACAACTACGCCCAGGACTTTATCGGCGCGTGTGAAGACATCAAACGCGAGCTACCGCATGCGCTAATTTCCGGCGGCGTGTCGAACGTCTCGTTCTCGTTCCGCGGCAACGACCCGGTGCGTGAGGCCATCCACGCCGTGTTCCTCTACTATGCCATCCGCAACGGGATGGACATGGGGATCGTTAACGCCGGACAGCTGGCGATTTACGACGACCTGCCCGCAGAACTACGCGACGCAGTAGAAGATGTAATCCTCAACCGTCGCGACGACGCCACCGAACGCATGCTGGATCTGGCGGAAAAATACCGCGGCAGTAAAGCTGACGAATCAGCCAACGTTCAGCAGGCCGAATGGCGTTCCTGGGATGTGAGAAAGCGTCTGGAATACTCGCTGGTAAAAGGCATTACTGAGTTCATTGAGCAGGATACCGAGGAAGCGCGTCAGCAGGCAGCCCGTCCGATTGAAGTGATCGAAGGGCCGCTGATGGACGGCATGAACGTGGTCGGCGATCTGTTCGGCGAGGGCAAAATGTTCCTGCCGCAGGTGGTGAAATCCGCCCGTGTCATGAAGCAGGCCGTGGCTTATCTTGAGCCGTTTATCGAAGCCAGCAAAGAGAAGGGCTCCAGTAACGGTAAGATGGTCATTGCCACCGTGAAGGGCGATGTGCACGACATTGGCAAAAACATTGTCGGCGTGGTACTGCAATGCAATAACTACGAAATTATCGATCTTGGCGTGATGGTCCCGGCGGATAAAATCCTCAGGACCGCTCGCGAAGTGAATGCGGATCTGATTGGTCTTTCCGGGCTGATTACGCCGTCGCTGGACGAAATGGTCAACGTGGCAAAAGAGATGGAGCGCCAGGGCTTCACTATTCCACTGCTGATTGGCGGGGCAACCACCTCGAAAGCCCACACCGCAGTGAAAATCGAGCAGAACTACAGTGGGCCGACGGTGTATGTCCAAAACGCCTCGCGCACCGTGGGCGTGGTCTCCGCGCTGCTGTCTGACACCCAGCGCGATGACTTTGTCGCCCGCACCCGCAAAGAGTATGAAACCGTCCGCATTCAGCATGGACGTAAGAAACCGCGCACGCCGCCGGTTTCGCTTCAGGCGGCACGCGATAACGATCTGGCGTTCGACTGGTCCAGCTATACGCCGCCGGTCGCGCACCGTCTGGGCGTGCAGGACGTGACGGCCAGCATCGAAACGCTGCGTAACTACATCGACTGGACGCCGTTCTTCATGACCTGGTCGCTGGCGGGCAAATATCCGCGCATTCTTGAAGATGAGGTAGTAGGCGAAGAGGCGAAACGCCTTTTTAAAGATGCCAACGATATGCTCGACAGACTGAGCGCAGAGAAAGCCCTCAACCCGCGCGGCGTGGTGGGGCTGTTCCCGGCGAACCGTGTGGGTGACGACATAGAAATCTACCGCGATGAAACCCGCACCCATGTGCTGGCCGTGAGCCACCATCTGCGCCAGCAAACCGAGAAAGTGGGCTTTGCCAACTACTGCCTGGCGGATTTCGTCGCGCCGAAACTCTCCGGTAAAGCCGACTATATCGGCGCCTTTGCCGTAACCGGTGGTCTGGAAGAAGACGCGCTGGCGGACGCGTACGACGCACAGCACGATGATTACAACAAAATCATGGTGAAAGCGATTGCCGATCGCCTGGCGGAAGCCTTTGCCGAGTATCTGCACGAGCGCGTACGTAAGGTGCACTGGGGCTACGCCGCGAATGAGAATCTCAGCAACGAGGAGCTGATCCGCGAAAACTACCAGGGCATTCGTCCGGCGCCGGGATATCCGGCCTGCCCGGAACACACCGAGAAGGGCACTATCTGGAAACTGCTCGACGTGGAAGCGCATACCGGCATGAAACTTACCGAGTCGTTCGCCATGTGGCCGGGCGCGTCCGTTTCCGGCTGGTATTTCAGCCACCCGGACAGCAAGTACTTCGCCGTGGCACAGCTTCAGCGGGATCAGATTGAAGACTACGCCCTGCGAAAAGGCATGAGCGTGTCAGAGGTGGAACGCTGGCTGGCGCCGAATTTAGGCTACGACGCAGACTAACGTCACTTTTCCTTACAACAAACAGGGCACCGCTATGGTGCCTTGTCTCTTTCTTACGTTTAAACCCTTATACTGAACCTAAGGAAAATGAATAACGATAAGGAGGAAAACCCACTGTGTTGACATTGTTACACCTGCTCTCCGCAGTCGCACTGCTGGTATGGGGCACCCATATCGTTCGTACCGGCGTGATGCGCGTGTTTGGCGCACGTTTACGTACCGTTCTCAGCGGCAGCGTTGAGAAGAAGCCGCTCGCCTTCTGTGCGGGTATTGGCGTCACGGCGCTGGTGCAAAGCAGCAACGCCACCACCATGCTCGTCACCTCGTTCGTGGCGCAGGATCTGGTGGCGCTCGCCCCGGCGCTGGTGATTGTCCTTGGCGCCGACGTCGGTACCGCGCTGATGGCACGTATCCTGACCTTCGATCTCTCCTGGCTGTCGCCGCTGCTGATTTTTATTGGCGTCATTTTCTTCCTCGGCCGTAAGCAAAGCCGTGCCGGGCAGCTTGGCCGCGTCGGTATTGGCCTCGGGCTGATCCTGCTGGCGCTGGAGCTGATTGTGCAGGCTGTCACGCCGATCACCCAGGCCAACGGTGTGCAGGTCATTTTCGCCTCGTTAACCGGCGATATTATGCTGGATGCGCTGATCGGCGCGGTGTTTGCCATTGTCAGCTACTCCAGCCTGGCAGCGGTCCTCCTGACGGCGACCTTAACCGCTGCGGGCGCGATCTCTTTCCCGGTGGCGCTATGCCTGGTCATCGGTGCGAATCTTGGCTCTGGCCTGCTGGCGATGCTCAACAACAGCGCAGCCAATGCTGCCGCCCGCCGGGTGGCACTGGGGAGTTTGCTCTTCAAGCTGGTGGGTAGCCTGATCATTCTGCCGTTTGTGCACCCGCTGGCGAACCTGATGGACAACCTCTCTCTGCCGAAAGCGGAGCTGGTGATCTACTTCCACGTCTTCTACAACCTGGTACGCTGTCTGGCGATGGTGCCGTTTGCCGCGCCGATGGCCCGCTTCTGCGAGCGGCTAATTCGTGATGAACCGGAGCTGGACGCGCGCCTTAAACCGAAGCATCTGGACACCTCGGTGCTGGACACGCCCGCGCTGGCCATCGCGAATGCCGCCCGCGAAACGCTGCGCATGGGTGACGCGATGGAAACCATGCTGGAAGGGTTGCAAAAGGTGATGCACGGCGAGCCGCGCGAAGAAAAAGAGCTGCGCAGGCTGGCGGACGATATCAACGTGCTGTATACCGCCATCAAGCTCTATCTGGCGCGGATCCCGCAGGACGAGCTGGCGGAAGAGGAGTCGCGCCGCTGGGCGGAAATCATTGAGATGTCGCTTAACCTGGAGCAGGCTTCGGATATTGTCGAGCGTATGGGCAGTGAAATCGCAGACAAATCCCTGGCCGCACGTCGGGCGTTTTCTGTTGAAGGGCTGAAAGAACTGGAAGCGCTGCACGAACAGCTGGTCAGCAACCTGAAGCTGGCGATGTCGGTCTTCTTCTCCAGCGACGTGCCGAGCGCGCGCCGCCTGCGCCGCAACAAGCACCGTTTCCGCATCCTCAACCGGCGCTACTCGCACGCCCACGTTGAGCGTCTGCACCAGCAGAACGTGCAGAGTATCGAAACCAGCTCGCTCCACCTGGGGCTGCTGGGAGATATGAAACGTCTCAACTCGTTGTTCTGCGCGGTGGCGTACAGCGTGATGGAGCAGCCGGATGAAGATGATGAGCGGGATGAGTATTAATCTCTGAAAGCGCCTCGCAAAACGGTTTTGTGAGGCGTGACTCCCCATAAAGAGCAATTTATTCTTCAACCCTTACATTTTTAAGGGAATAGGAGATGCTCAATTATTACGCTACACTTCGCCAGTTCATGCGCATTCCAATGGGGGTTCTCATGCGCGGTGCTAATAGCATTAAAAAATCAGTGAATGTTTCCCTGTCGCCGGACATTCTTGAAGAGGCGCGAAGGCTTAAACTTAACCTTTCTGCCGTGCTAACGGCGGCTTTGCAGGAGCAATTTCGTGAACATCGGCGCGCAGAGTGGCTTGAAGAAAATAAAGCTTCTATGGACGCCATTAACCAGTGGGTTGATGAAAACGGCTCCTTTAGTGACTTTCAGAGGTCGTTCTGATGAAGCATGTACTGGTCGCTCCCGCCGTTGAGATCGCGGGAAAACCCTGCGTGGTGATGATGTACATGATGGCAGGCATATCGCTAAAAGAGTTAGGTGAACGCGTTGCCGATCTTACTAACAGCAGTGCTTCATTGCGGGATGCACTCGATTTTCTGATCAGCGGTTACTAGGACTTTTTTGTCAGGCGCAAGGTAAGGTATATTTCGCCCTTCACAGGAGAAACTATGCTGCCAACTCAATCAACCCGATTAAACAAATACATTAGCGAGAGCGGGATCTGCTCACGTCGCGAGGCTGACCGTTACATTGAACAGGGTAACGTGTTTCTTAACGGCAAACGCGCCACCATTGGTGATCAAGTGGTACCTGGCGATGTGGTGAAAGTGAATGGTCAGGTCATCGAACCGCGTGATGCCGAAGACCTAGTGTTTATCGCGTTGAACAAACCGGTTGGGATTGTCAGCACCACGGAAGATGGCGAGCGGGACAACATTGTTGATTTCGTGAACCACAGCAGCCGCATTTTCCCGATTGGCCGTCTGGATAAAGACTCTCAGGGGCTGATTTTCCTCACCAACCACGGCGATCTGGTCAACAAAATTCTGCGTGCCGGTAACGACCACGAGAAAGAGTACATCGTGACGGTGAACAAGCCGGTGACGGACGAGTTTATCCGCGGAATGGGCGCTGGCGTGCCGATTCTGGGCACCGTGACGAAGAAGTGTAAAGTCAAAAAAGAAGCACCGTTCGCGTTCCGCATCACGCTGGTTCAGGGCCTGAACCGCCAGATCCGCCGCATGTGCGAGTACTTCGGTTATGAAGTGACGAAGCTGGAACGCACGCGCATCATGAACGTCAGCCTGTCTGGCATCCCGCTGGGCGAGTGGCGTGACTTAACGGATGACGAGCTGATCGAGCTGTTCAAACTTATCGAGAACTCCTCGTCCGAAGCGAAGCCGAAAGCTAAAGCCAAACCGAAAACGCAGGCGATTAAGCGTCCGGTGGTGAAGGCACCGCAGGCGGAAGAGAAAGGGCGAGGCAAGCCGGGCAACGGAAAACGCTTTACCCAGCCGGGGCGCAAAAAGAAAGGGCGCTGATTAGCGCCTTCCACGGGTTGATGTGCTGGCGGACCAGGAAAAAGTCGCCTCTGCGTCGGGTTTATACGCCAGCTCTTTTTTCAGCTTGCGGGCTTTTTTCGCCGCGGCATCACGTTGCGCCATCAGCTTATCGATGTACTCTTTTTTAACCTGATTGGTTTCGGCGTTCGTCAGCGTGCGGCCATGCGCGATGCGGGCGCGGTCGAGAAGCGTTTTAAGTTCGCGCTGCTCGGCTTCGGTCATGTCTTTCTGGGTCAAACGTGGTGTAGCCATTGCTGAAGCCTCCTGATGGGGAGGCTTCAGTGTAAAGCAAGCCGGCTCAATTAACCCTGTTTCACCGCATCTTTTTTCGGTTGGTCATCAATCGGCTTACCGGACCAGTACCCTGCTAACAGCGAACCGGACAGGTTGTGCCAGACGGAGAACAGCGCTCCCGGTAGCGCCGCCAGCGGTGAGAAGTAAATTTTACCCAGCGCCGCCGCCAGGCCAGAGTTCTGCATCCCCACTTCGATCGCCAGCGTGCGGCAGGTGGATTCGTCGAAACCAAACAGCTTTCCACCCCAGTATCCGCCCAGCAGACCAATGGTGTTATGCAGCACAACCGCGACGATCACTACAAAGCCCACCGAAGCAATGTGCGATGCGGAACCGGCTACCACGGCGCTGATAATGGCAAGAATGCAGCCCATCGAAAACGCGGGCAGATACGGCTCAACCGCTTTCACCACCCGCGGGAAGAGATGGTGGATCACCAGTCCCAGCGCAATCGGGATTACCACGATTTGCAGAATGCTGAGCAGCATGCCCATCACATCCACCTGGATATGCGCGTCCACGTACAGGCGGGTTAACAGCGGCGTGGCAATCACGCCCACCAGCGTGGAAACGGAAGAGATAGTGACTGAGAGCGCCACATCGCCTTTCGCCAGATAGATCATGACGTTAGATGCCGTGCCGCTGGCGACGCTCCCCACCAGCACCATCCCGGCGGAAAGGTCGGGCGGCATCTTAAAGGCCATCGCCAGCAGCCAGGCCGCGAGCGGCATCACCAGGTAGTGCAGGAAAATCCCTGCGGCAACCGGTGCCGGGCGAGACAGCACGCGTTTGAAATCGTCAATTTTTAGATGCACGCCCATGCCGAACATAATCAGCATCAGTAGCGTGGTGACCCACGGACCAATGCCCGTGAACATGGTGGGAGTGTAATACGCGAGTACGGAGAGCAGCAGCGCCCATAACGGGAACAGCCGGGTGATAGCGGAGAGCATAGTGAATTCCTTGCAGTATTGTCGTGTTGTTTTGTTATAAAAAAGCCGGGTCTGTGCCCGGCTTATGGATAATGTTTATCGTGCTAACGAATTTTATTCAAACAAATTCTGATGAAGTTTCTGCACAACCTGCTCGGCCTGATCGGCAGGGACCAGGAAGCAGAGGTTGTAGCTGGACGCGCCGTAGCAAATCATGCGGATGCTGAACGGGTCGAGCACGCCGAACACCTCTTTGCCCACGCCGCACGCGCGCGACAGCTTATTACCGATGATGGCAACCAGCGCCAGATCTTCTTCCACCTCCACGCGGCACAGCTCGGAAAGCTCAATCAGCAGCGACTGCGTCAGCAGGGTGTCGCCGGTAGAGGTGGAGCCGGTGGTGTCGAGCGTCAGCGCAATGCTGACTTCTGACGTGGTGATCAGGTCCACGGAGATATTGTGGCGCGCCAGGATGCCAAACACTTCCGCCAGGAATCCGCGGGAGTGCAGCATATTATGGCTGTGCAGGGTAACCAGCGTCTGCTTACGACGCAGGGCCAGCGCGCGGAACAGCGGCGGGTTCTCGGTTTTCTTGCAGACCAGCGTCCCGCCCGCCTTTGGATCTTTACTGGAGCCAACGAAGACCGGAATGTCGCTGCGCACGGCGGGCAGCAGCGTGGCCGGATGCAGCACTTTCGCGCCGAAGGTGGCCATTTCAGCCGCTTCTTCAAAGGCGATCACGTCAATGCGTTTTGCCGCAGAGACCACGCGCGGGTCGGTGGTGTAAATGCCCGGCACGTCCGTCCAGATATCCACGCGGGTGGCATGCAGGGCTTCACCCAGCAGGGCGGCGGTATAGTCGCTGCCGCCACGGCCCAGCGTGGTTGTGCGCCCTTTGGCTTCGCTGCCGATAAAGCCCTGGGTGATCACTATGCCTTCATCCAGACGCGGGGCAAGCTGCTGGTTAGTGAGCTCTGCCAAAGCTTCAACGTCCGGCTCGGCGCGGCCAAAGCGGTCGCTGGTGCGCATTACTTTACGCACGTCGAACCACTGCGCCTGAATATTGCGCTCGCGCATGATCTCAACGAACAGCAGGGTGGACATCAGTTCGCCGTGGCTGACCAGTTCATCGGTTAGGGCGGTAGAGGTTGCCAGTGAAGCGGCTTCTGCCAGGGTAGTGATATTTTCCAGCAGGCGTTCCACTTCCTCACGAATGACGTTCGGGTTTTGCAGACGCTCAAGGATGTCGAACTGAATTTTGCGCAGTGCATCCAGCTTCACGAAACGCTCGGTCGCTTCCAGTCCTTCAGACAAAGAAACCAGCAGGTTCGTCACGCCGGCTGAGGCGGAGAGCACCACCAGGCGGGTATTCGGATCGGCCAGCACCACATCGGCGCTGCGGTTCATGGCAGCGTAGTCTGCCACACTGGTGCCGCCAAACTTGGCGACCACAAAACTCGTCATAACAACCTCGTGTCAGGGAATGAATAGAGCGACCTTGGCACAAGAATGAAGCGAGAACAGGTGCAGGCGCAAAATACGGCCCTATAAATAAAATGCGGGGGAGGTCCTGTCAATGCTGGGATTATGCGGATTTTTCATGGGGGGGTACCCCTCAGAAACAGGACTTATAACAGGCCCATATTTTATGCTCCTTTTTACCCCTTTTTGACCAACATTTCGCCACGCCGGAAGGGCGCGACAGCAGCTATACTTTTCGGGTCTTTTCACCTGCGTTTGATGCAGACCAGGGCAATGGCATAAAAACCATCACAATTTTTATTTGCAGGCGCTACAATCGACCGCAGTCACAATTCTCAAATCAGAAGAGTATTGCTATGAAAAACATCAACCCAACGCAGACCGCTGCATGGCAGGCACTACAGAAACATTTTGATGAAATGAAAGACGTCACTATCGCGGATCTGTTCGCGAAAGATGCCGATCGTTTCAGCAAGTTTTCCGCCACCTTCGATGACCTGATGCTGGTGGATTTCTCCAAGAACCGTATCACCGAAGAGACGCTGGCGAAGCTGCAAGATCTGGCGAAAGAGACTGAGCTGGCAGATGCCATCAAATCCATGTTCTCCGGTGAGAAGATCAACCGCACCGAAGACCGTGCCGTGCTGCACGTGGCGCTGCGCAACCGTAGCAATACTCCAATTATCGTTGACGGCAAAGATGTGATGCCGGAAGTGAACGCGGTGCTGGAAAAGATGAAAACCTTCTCTGAAGCGATCATCTCAGGTCAGTGGAAAGGCTACACCGGCAAAGCGATCACCGACGTCGTAAACATCGGTATCGGCGGCTCTGACCTCGGCCCGTTCATGGTGACCGAGGCGCTGCGCCCGTACAAAAACCATCTCAACATGCACTTCGTGTCCAACGTCGATGGGACTCACATCGCTGAAGTGCTGAAAAAGGTGAACCCGGAAACCACGCTGTTCCTGGTGGCGTCTAAAACCTTCACCACTCAGGAAACCATGACCAACGCCCACAGCGCGCGCGACTGGTTCCTGAAAACCGCGGGCGACGAAAAGCACGTGGCGAAACACTTCGCGGCGCTGTCCACCAACGGTAAAGCGGTGGGTGAGTTCGGTATTGATACTGCGAACATGTTTGAATTCTGGGACTGGGTGGGTGGCCGCTACTCACTGTGGTCTGCGATCGGTCTGTCCATCATCCTGTCCGTCGGCTTCGACAACTTCGTTGAGCTGCTCTCCGGCGCGCACGCGATGGACAAACACTTCTCCACCACCGCGCCTGAGAAAAACCTGCCGGTGCTGCTGGCGCTGATCGGGATCTGGTACAACAACTTCTTCGGCGCTGAAACCGAAGCGATTCTGCCGTACGACCAGTATATGCACCGCTTTGCGGCCTACTTCCAGCAGGGCAACATGGAATCCAACGGCAAGTACGTTGACCGTAACGGTAACGCGGTGGATTATCAGACTGGCCCAATCATCTGGGGCGAGCCGGGCACCAACGGTCAGCACGCGTTCTACCAGCTGATCCATCAGGGCACCAAAATGGTACCGTGCGATTTCATCGCCCCGGCGATTACGCACAACCCGCTTTCCGACCACCATCCGAAGCTGCTGTCTAACTTCTTCGCCCAGACCGAAGCGCTGGCGTTCGGTAAATCCCGCGAGGTGGTTGAGCAGGAGTACCGTGACCAGGGTAAAGATCCGGCTACGCTGGAACACGTTGTGCCGTTCAAAGTGTTCGAAGGCAACCGTCCAACTAACTCCATTCTGCTGCGTGAAATTACGCCGTTCAGCCTGGGCGCGCTGATTGCCCTCTACGAGCACAAGATCTTCACTCAGGGCGCTATTCTGAACATCTTCACCTTTGACCAGTGGGGCGTTGAGCTGGGCAAACAGCTGGCAAACCGCATTCTGCCAGAGCTGGGTGACGATAAAGCAATCGATAGCCACGACAGCTCCACCAATGGTCTGATTAACCGTTATAAAGCATGGCGTGCGTAATAAATATGTCATGAACAATGCCGGCGATATGCCGGCATTTTTTTATCGGATAATTCCTGATGTCTGTTAGATATCTCAAATTCTGAATCTGAGTTTAATCCGAAAAACACGGTTACCCCGTTAATTGCTGAGGGTTATTTTAAGAAAATACGGAGTGATACTTTAATGGGGTTATATTATAACTGTTTGATAATGAATGGTTATCTATTTCAATAATTCTTTTTTCTTTTCATTTTTAACCATTAGTCTGAAAACCTCATCCCTATTTACCCCCACGGTAAACCCACTGCTTTAGTTGTGTATACTCGAATCCGCCTGAATTTCTTTTCGGGCAAATCTCCATTCATTCATTGAAGGGAAATTGTTATGAAGAAAGTACTGTATGGCATTTTTGTCATATCTGCGCTTGCGGCGACGTCTGTCTATGCAGCTCCGGTCCAGGTCGGGGAAGCAGCAGGGTCGGCAGCGACGTCTGCGTCTGCGGGGAGTTCTACCGCAGCCAGCACCAGCGCCGTAAGTTCAGCCGTGGGTGTCGCGCTGGCGGCAACCGGTGGCGGTGATGGCTCCAATACCGGAACCACGACCACTACGACGACCAGCACCCAGTAATACCGGGTGTTTTAATCATAACCACACTTCGGTGTGGTTATTTCGCCCCTTCGGAGAAGAGTCGTGAAGCGACCTGCAATCATCCTGATTTGCCTGCTGTTGCAGGCGTGCTCAGCTACCACCAAAGGGCTGGGCCACTCACTGTGGGACAGCATGTTCGGCACGCCGGGCGTGCATCTGACCGATGACGAACTTCAGAACATGCCGTATGCCAGCCAGTACATGCAGCTAAACGATGGTCCGCAACTGTTTGTGGTGCTCGCTTTCGATGAAAACGGGCAGCAGAAATGGGTGACTCAGGATCAGGCCACCATCGTGACTCAGCATTCCCGAATCGTGAAAACGTTGCTCGGCGGCGACAACCTGCTTGAGGTAAACAACCTGGCTGAAGATCCGCTCATCAAGCCGAATCAGATCGTCGATGGCGCAAGCTGGACGCGCACAATGGGCTGGACCGAGCACAAACAGGTGCGCTACGCCACGGCCCGCTCCACCTTCCGCTGGGATGGTACGGACAGCGTCAAAGTGGGCAGCGACGAAACGCAGGTGCGCGTGCTGGATGAAGAGGTGACAACCGATCAGGCCACCTGGCATAACCGCTTCTGGGTGGACGAAGAGGGGCAAATCCGCCAGTCCTTACAGTATCTCGGTGCCGGTTTCTTCCCGGTGAAGACCACCCTGATCAAGGCGGCGAAATCATGAAAATGTTCATTCACGTTGCGCTTCTCGCCAGCCTGGCCTCGCCGCTGGCGTGGTCTGCGGGAACGGTACAGGTCTACACCCCGGACAGCGAAAAACCTAAAACCTTAACCAATGCCGGGCATCTGCTCGATCTGGTGGGGCAGCCGAGGCTGGCGAAAAGCTGGTGGACCGGGGCGGTTATCAGCGAGCGTCAGGCGACGATTGTAGCGGAACAAAAACATCAGGGGCTGCTCGCCCGACTGAGCGGGCTGGCACAACAGGAAGATGCTGACGATGCCGCGGCCATTACTAGCCTGCGTCAGCAGCTTCAGGCGGTTAAGGTGACGGGTCGCCAGAAGGTGAATCTCGATCCGGATGAGGTGCGCGTCGCCGAAAACGGCAATCCGTCGCTGGAAGGGGACTATACCCTGTGGCTGCCAGCTCAGCCTTCCACCGTCACCGTGATGGGGCTTATCAGCAGCCCTGGCAAAAAGCCGTTTACGCCGGGCCGGGACGTCGTGAGCTATCTCGACGAGCAAAGCTTGCTCAGCGGTGCGGATAACAGCTATGCCTGGGTGGTCTATCCGGACGGGCATACGCAGAAAGCGCCGGTGGCTTACTGGAATAAACGCCATATCGAACCTATGCCAGGCAGCATCATTTTTGTCGGTTTTGCCGACCATTTCTGGACGAAAGCGTATGACGGGCTTAATGCCGATATCCTTCGCTCCCTGATACAGCGGATACCGGAATAATGAAAAAAACCTATCTCTACAGCATGCTTGCACTGTGCGTGAGTGCCGCCTGTCATGCAGAAACGTATCCGGCACCCATCGGCCCGTCGCAGTCCGATTTTGGCGGCGTGGGCTTACTGCAAACCCCGACCGCGCGTATGGCCCGCGAGGGGGAAATCAGCCTTAACTATCGCGATAACGATCAGTACCGTTACTACTCTGCGTCCGTGCAGCTGTTCCCCTGGCTGGAGACCACGCTGCGCTACACCGACGTGCGTACAAAACAGTACAGCAGCGTGGACGCCTTCTCCGGCGATCAGACCTATAAAGACAAAGCCTTCGACGTGAAGCTGCGCCTGTGGGAAGAGAGCTACTGGATGCCGCAGGTCTCCGTCGGGGCGAAAGACATTGGCGGGACCGGCCTGTTTGATGCGGAATACATCGTTGCCAGCAAAGCCTGGGGACCGTTTGATTTCTCGCTGGGTCTTGGCTGGGGCTACCTCGGCACCAGCGGCAACGTAACCAACCCGTTCTGTACCTACAGCGACAAATACTGCTACCGCGATAACAGCTATAAAAAAGCGGGTTCCATCAACGGCGACCAGATGTTCCACGGCCCGGCCTCGCTGTTTGGAGGCGTAGAGTATCAAACGCCATGGCAGCCGCTGCGCCTGAAGCTGGAGTACGAAGGCAATAACTACAGCGAAGATTTTGCCGGCAAGATTGAGCAGAAGAGCAAGTTTAACGTCGGCGCCATTTACCGCGTCACCGACTGGGCCGACGTTAACCTCAGCTATGAGCGCGGTAATACCCTGATGTTTGGCTTTACGCTGCGCACCAACTTTAACGACATGCGGCCGCGCTACAATGATAACCCGCGGCCCAAATACCAGCCGGAGCCGCAGGATGCGATCATTCAGCACTCCGTGGTAGCGAACCAGCTGACGCTGCTGAAATATAACGCAGGCCTGGCGGATCCGAAGATCCAGACCAAAGGCGATACGCTGTACGTCACCGGCGAGCAGGTAAAATACCGCGACTCCCGCGAAGGGATCGAGCGCGCCAACCGGATCGTCATGAACGATCTGCCGGAGGGGATCCGCACGATCCGCGTGACGGAGAACCGTCTCAACCTGCCGCAGGTCACCACTGAAACCGATGTTGCCAGCCTTAAGCGTCATCTTGAAGGCGAACCGCTGGGACATGAAACCGAGCTGGTGCAAAAACGCGTTGAGCCGGTGGTGCCAGAGAGCACCGAGCAGGGCTGGTATATCGATAAATCCCGCTTCGATTTCCATATCGATCCGGTGCTGAACCAGTCCGTGGGTGGGCCGGAAAACTTCTACATGTATCAGCTGGGCGCGATGGCGACGGCGGATCTGTGGGTGACCGACCACCTGTTGACCACCGGTAGTCTGTTCGGCAACCTTGCCAACAACTACGACAAATTTAACTACACCAACCCGCCGAACGATTCAAAACTGCCGCGCGTGCGTACCCGCGTTCGCGAATATGTGCAGAACGATATCTACGTGAATAACCTGCAGGCCAACTACTTCCAGTACTTCGGTAACGGCTTCTACGGCCAGGTTTACGGTGGCTATCTGGAAACCATGTTCGGCGGCGCGGGGGCGGAGGTGCTTTATCGTCCCGTCGACAGCAACTGGGCGTTTGGGATTGATGCCAACTACGTGAAACAGCGTGACTGGCGCAGCGCGCAGGACATGATGAAGTTCACCGACTACAGCGTCAAAACCGGCCACCTGACCGCCTACTGGACGCCGTCGTTCGCACAGGATGTGCTGGTGAAAGCCAGCGTCGGGCAGTACCTGGCGGGCGATAAGGGCGGCACGCTGGATATCTCCAAACACTTCGACAGCGGCGTAGTGGTAGGCGGTTATGCCACCATCACCAACGTTTCGCCAGACGAGTACGGGGAAGGGGACTTCACCAAAGGGGTGTACGTGTCGATTCCGCTGGATCTGTTCTCGTCAGGCCCAACCCGCAGCCGTGCGGCAGTGGGCTGGACGCCGCTGACGCGCGACGGCGGTCAGCAGCTTGGACGTAAGTTCCAGCTGTATGATATGACCAGCGATAAGAACATTAACTTCCGCTGATGCTTGTTTGCCCGGTGGCGCTGCGCTTACCGGGCCTACAAGAATATTTTTGTAGGCCGGGCAAACGCAGTGCCGCCCGGCAAGAATGTTCATGTGGACAAAACATAAACAAAAAATATAGATCCCCGTCACATTTTTGCGTTATACAGGAACCTCGCCCTGGAGAATGAGGTGCTGTATGACATCCCTGACTCGTCCGCGTGTTGAGTTTATCTCAACGATACTCCAGACCGTGCTGAACCTCGGTCTGCTGAGCCTTGGCCTGATCCTGGTCGTGTTTCTGGGTAAAGAGACGGTGCATCTGGCGGATGTGCTGTTCGCACCTGAGCAAACCAGCAAATACGCGCTGGTGGAAGGCCTGGTGGTCTACTTTCTCTACTTTGAATTTATCGCCCTGATTGTGAAGTACTTTCAGTCCGGCTTTCACTTCCCGCTGCGCTATTTTGTCTATATTGGCATCACCGCCATTGTGCGGCTGATCATCGTCGATCATAAATCCCCGCTCGACGTGCTGATCTACTCGGCGGCGATCCTGCTGCTGGTGATCACCCTCTGGCTGTGCAACTCAAAGCGGCTGAAACGCGAATAAAAAAAGGGCGCTCCGAAGAGCGCCTAACAACAGTCACAAGTTGGTTCAATACAATACGTCTAAAGTTGAGGGTTGCAGTGGCATAACAGATGAAACTTAACCTTTCACACCGCCCGCCGTCAGGCCGTTGACCAGCCAGCGCTGGGCCAGCAGGAACACCACGGTAATCGGGATGGCAGAGAGTACGGCCGCCGCGGCAAAGTCGCCCCACAGGTAGTTTTGCGGGTTGAGGTATTGCTGCATACCGACGGCCAGGGTGTAGCTGTTCACATCGCGCAGCAACAGAGAGGCGACCGGTACTTCGGTGATCGCCGCGATAAACGACAGGATGAACACCACCGCCAGAATCGGCACCGACAGCGGCAGCAGCACCAGGCGGAACGCCTGCCACGGGGTGGCGCCATCCAGCGCGGCGGCTTCTTCCAGTGAACCATCGATGGTTTCGAAATAGCCCTTGATGGTCCACACATGCAGGGCGATGCCGCCAAGATAGGCGAAGATCACGCCGCCGTGGGTGTTCAGGCCGATAAACGGCACGTACTGGCCAAGACGATCAAACAGGGCATACAACGCCACCAGTGACAGCACCGCCGGGAACATCTGGAAAATCAGCATCCCTTTCAGCAGCGTCGCTTTGCCCGGGAAACGCATACGGGCGAAGGCGTAAGCACAGGTGGTGGAGAGCGTCACGATGCCGATGGCAGTAATGGTCGCCACTTTTACCGAGTTCCACAACCACAGCAGCACCGGGAACGGCGGCGGAGTGACTCGGCCATCCGCGTGTTCCACACTGAAGCCCAGCGCGAGTTTCCAGTGCTCCCAGGAGATTTCATCCGGGATTAGGCTCCCGGTGGCGAAGTTCCCCGAACGCAGGGAGATGGCGATAACCATCAGCAGCGGGAACATGATCGCCGCGATGAAAATCAGCAGGCCTAAGTGCGTCGCGAGGAGGCGCAGTTTCTGAGATTTGGGTTGTACCATAGCCATGTTCAGTGCCCTCCTTAGTCAAATTTCATACGTGTAGCTTTCAGGTTCACGATCGCCAGGGCGCCCACCAGCAGGAAGATCAGGGTGGCAATCGCCGCCGCCAGTCCGAAGTCCTGACCGCCGCCGCCTTCGAAGGCGATACGGTAGGTGTAGCTCACGAGCAGGTCGGTATAGCCTGCCGGCGTGGTGGTGCCGAGACGGTCCGGACCGCCGTTGGTCAACAGCTGAATCAGCACGAAGTTGTTAAAGTTAAAGGCGAAGCTGGCAATCATCAGCGGCGTCAGCGGCTTAATGAGCAGCGGCAGGGTAATTTTGAAGAAGTTCTGGAACGGACCCGCGCCGTCCATCGCCGAGGCTTCGTACAGGTCGTCCGGGATGGCCTTCAGCAGCCCCATGCACAGGATCATCATGTACGGATAACCGAGCCAGGTGTTCACGATGATAATCATCGAGCGAGCGGTGGTCGGGTCGCTGAACCAGGCCGGTTTGATGCCGAACAGCGCGCTCAGCATCATGTTGATTTCACCGAAGCTCTGGTTAAACAACCCTTTGAAAATCAGAATCGAGATGAACGACGGCACGGCGTACGGCAGAATCAGCAGCACGCGGTAAATCGCTTTCCCTTTCAGGGATTCCCACTGGACCAGACAGGCCAGCACCATGCCCACGGCCACGGTCAGGATCACGGTCAGGATGGAGAAGACTACCGTCCAGACGAAGATGGCGAAGAACGGTTTCTGGATGCCTTCGTCGGTAAACACGCGGGTAAAGTTATCCCAGCCGATGGTAACGGTATAGCCCGGGCTGAGCTTGTCGTCGCCCCAGCTGCCGTCGGCATTCACCGACTGATAGAAACCGATATCGTTGTTCGGGCGGTATTTTACGCCGCTCTGGTTGTTGGTCAGCGTGCCGTCATCCGCCAGAGTATAAAGCGGCTGCGTGCCGGAAAACTGGCGCAGCGAGCTCATGGTTACTTTGCTGTCATCGGGCAGCACGGCGGTGAGCTGGGTCAGCGCCTGGCGATTTTGAGTGATGATACGCAGGTTGGCACGTTCACCTTCCGGCAGGGCCGCGGCCTCTTTTAAGACCAGCTTCTGCTCGCCGCCAAATTTGAACGCGTCGGAAAGATAGTTTTTGCCGCTCTCACCGTCAGTGAGCGCTAACTTCCACTCATCTCCCGCAGGATACAGGCCGAAGTTAAAGGTTTTACCCGCCTGATAAGAACGATCCAGAAGCACCTGGGTGGCACGCTCCTGCGCGAGCTGGTTGGTGCTGCTGTAGTTAGTAAAGGCAATCGCGATGGTGCAGATCAGCGGAAAGAGGACAAACAGCCCCATCCCGGCAACACCGGGGTAGACATAGCGCCAGGCATACGCTTTACGGTTGGCGAAAATATACAGGCCAACCGAGCTTAAAATCAGCGTCATGATGGCAAAAAGGTATTCCCCTTGCACGTACATTAAAACAACAAGGTAACCCACCAGCAGACACAGCAGACCTATCACTGACCACTTCAGTGCGTCGCTTTGCCACCAGCGTTTCTTTTTAATGACATCCATGGGGTTCTTCCTCTACAACGGTGGAAACTTATCGTCAGGTGGCGCTGCGCTTACCTGACCTACGGATCGTGCCGTAGTCGTAGGGCGGGTAAGCGCACGCGCCACCCGCCGTTTTTCAGACTTACTTAGTAATACGACCCTGAGCATCTTTCAGCGCGGCATCAACAGTCTGGCGACCGCTTGCAGCGTTGATGACGGCGGTACGGGTGGCGTACCAGAACGCAGCCATCTGTGGGATGTTCGGCATGATTTCGCCTTTCTGGGCGTTATCCATGGTGGCCGCAATGCGTGGATCTTTCGCTAACTGATCCTGGAAGGATTTCAGCGCAACGGCGCCCAGCGGTTTGTCCTTGTTCACTTCATCCAGACCCTGATCGGTCAGCAGGTAGTTTTCCAGGAACTCTTTCGCCAGCTCTTTGTTCGGGCTGGCGGCGTTGATACCCGCGCTCAGCACGCCAACAAACGGTTTAGACGGCTTGCCGTTGAAGGTTGGCAGCAGGGTCACGCCGTAGTTGACTTTGCTCTTGTCGATGTTGGTCCAGGCCCACGGACCGTTGATGGTCATCGCGGTTTCGCCTTTGTTGAACGCCGCTTCCGCGATGGAGTAGTCGGTATCCGCGTTCATGTGTTTGTTCTTAATCAGGTCAACCAGGAAGGTCAGGCCTTTTTTCGCGCCCGCGTTGTCCACGCCCACGTCTTTCACGTCATATTTGCCGTTTTCAAACTTGAACGCGTAGCCGCCGTCGGCAGCAATCAGCGGCCAGGTGAAGTACGGCTCTTGCAGGTTGAACATCAGAGCGGATTTACCTTTCGCCTTCAGCTCTTTATCCAGAGCAGGGATCTCTTCCCAGGTTTTCGGTGGATTTGGCACCAGGTCTTTGTTGTAAATCAGTGACAGGGCTTCAACCGCGATTGGGTAAGCGATCAGCTTGCCGTTATAGCGAACGGCATCCCAGGTGAACGGGAACAGTTTGTCCTGGAAGGCTTTGTCTGGCGTAACTTCTGCCAGCAGGCCAGACTGCGCGTAGCCCCCGAAACGGTCATGCGCCCAGAAGATAATGTCCGGACCATCGCCGGTTGCCGCAACCTGCGGGAACTTCTCTTCCAGTTTGTCCGGGTGTTCTACGGTGACTTTGATACCGGTGTCTTTCTCGAATTTTTTGCCCACTTCGGCCAGACCGTTATAGCCCTTGTCGCCGTTAATCCAGATAACCAGCTTACCCTCTTCAATTTTGGCGAGAGCCGGTGCGGAAATCATCATTGCTGCGAGGGCGGACAATGCGAAAACGCGTGCGCCAGTCTTGATCTTCATATCTGCCATCCTTTATTGGTGATGTGCTCGTGGATACATAAGGTGGTTCAACGTGACTCAGTCTCCTTATTTGACATCCTCTTTCCATCCTCCCAGTCCCTACGCCCCACCCCCTGTTTGTGTGATCCCTGTAACATAAATTTAAGTTATGAGTGCTGGCGCACATAAAAACCCACTGAATTTTGCAGGCCGCTTCACGATTTTCGCCTTAGCCCCTCCGCTGCGGTCGCAGAGCCTGCTCTCTCATCCTCCCGCCTCCTCCCCCATAAAAAAGCCGGGGGGTGGAGGATTCACGAAAGTAATGGAACACGCATAGTGAACTTATCTTGAATGTTTCTGTCGGTGACAGGTTGTAACGAAGGGAGAAGGGCATGGCGAGCGTACAGCTGCGTAATGTAACGAAAGCCTGGGGCGACGTTGTGGTGTCAAAAGACATCAATCTGGACATCCACGAAGGTGAGTTTGTGGTGTTCGTTGGTCCATCAGGCTGTGGTAAATCTACTCTGCTGCGTATGATTGCCGGTCTTGAAACCATCACCAGTGGCGATTTATTTATTGGTGATACCCGAATGAACGACATCCCGCCAGCTGAACGCGGCGTGGGCATGGTGTTCCAGTCTTATGCGCTTTATCCGCATCTTTCCGTTGCCGAGAACATGTCCTTTGGCCTGAAGCTGGCCGGCGCGAAAAAAGAGACCATTAACCAGCGCGTCACCCAGGTGGCGGAAGTGCTCCAGCTGGCACATCTGCTGGAGCGTAAACCGAAGGCGCTCTCCGGTGGTCAGCGTCAGCGTGTGGCGATCGGCCGTACGCTGGTGGCCGAGCCGCGCGTGTTCCTGCTCGATGAACCTCTCTCTAACCTGGATGCCGCCCTGCGCGTCCAGATGCGTATCGAAATCTCCCGTCTGCACAAGCGTCTTGGACGCACGATGATTTACGTCACCCACGATCAGGTCGAAGCGATGACGCTGGCCGACAAAATCGTGGTACTGGACGCCGGTCGCGTGGCGCAGGTGGGCAAACCGCTGGAGCTGTATCACTACCCGGCAGACCGCTTTGTTGCGGGCTTTATTGGCTCGCCAAAGATGAACTTCCTGCCCGTAAAAGTGACCGCGACGGCAATCGAACAGGTACAGGTGGAGCTGCCAAACCGTCAGCAAGTCTGGCTGCCGGTCGACAGCGCCAACGTACAGGTGGGGGCCAATATGTCCCTCGGTATCCGCCCTGAGCATTTACTGCCGAGCCACATCGCTGATGTGACGCTGGAAGGTGAAGTTCAGGTCGTCGAACAGCTTGGTCACGAAACACAGATTCATATCCAGATCCCCGCCATCCGTCAGAACCTGGTCTACCGCCAGAATGACGTGGTGTTGGTAGAAGAGGGTGCCACATTCGCTATCGGTTTGCCGCCAGAGCGTTGCCATCTGTTCCGTGAGGATGGCACTGCATGTCGTCGGTTGCACAAAGAGCCAGGCGTTTAAGCATTCCAATTACAAAGAAAAGCAATGATCTCAGGAGATAGAATAATGATTACTCTGCGCAAACTTCCTTTGGCAGTTGCCGTCGCAGCGGGCGTAATGTCTGCTCAGGCACTGGCAGTGGATTTCCATGGTTATGCTCGTTCTGGTATCGGCTGGACGGGTAGTGGCGGTGAACAACAATGTTTCCAGGCAACAGGCGCACAAAGTAAATACCGTCTCGGTAACGAATGTGAAACCTACGCCGAACTGAAACTGGGCCAGGAAGTGTGGAAAGAAGGCGACAAGAGCTTCTATTTCGACACCAACGTAGCGTACTCCGTGGCACAGCAGAATGACTGGGAAGGTACCGATCCGGCGTTCCGTGAAGCTAACGTGCAGGGTAAAAACCTGATTGAATGGCTGCCTGGCTCTACCATCTGGGCCGGTAAGCGCTTCTATCAGCGTCATGACGTACACATGATCGACTTCTACTACTGGGATATCTCTGGTCCTGGTGCCGGTATTGAAAACATCGATCTGGGCTTCGGTAAACTGTCTCTGGCAGCGACGCGTTCCCAGGAAGCTGGCGGTTCTTATGCCTTCAGCAGCCAGAACATCTATGACCGTACCAAAGATACCGCGAACGACGTATTTGACGTGCGTTTAGCGGGCCTGGAAACTAACCCGGACGGCGTGCTGGAACTGGGTGTGGATTATGGCCGCGCGAACACGACCGACGGCTATGATCTTGCCGACGGCGCGTCGAAAGATGGCTGGATGTTCACCGCTGAACATACCCAGAGCATGCTGAAAGGCTACAACAAGTTTGTGCTGCAGTATGCGATGGACTCAATGACCACGCAGGGTAAAGGTCTGAGCCAGGGTTCCTATGGTTCTTCCAGCTTTACCATCACGAATCCTGATGGCACGACGACCAATTACGCCAACGATGTGATTAACAACAACGGCAGCCTCTGGCGCATCCTGGACCACGGTGCAATCACCCTGGCCGACAAGTGGGACCTGATGTATGTCGGTATGTACCAGAAACTCGACATGGATGATAACCAGGGGAGTGACTGGTGGACCGTGGGTGTACGTCCGATGTACAAATGGACGCCAATCATGAGCACCCTGCTGGAAGTGGGCTACGACAACGTCAAATCCCAGGAAACCGGCGATCGCAACAGCCAGTACAAAATCACCCTGGCGCAACAGTGGCAGGCTGGCGACAGCATCTGGTCTCGTCCGGCCATCCGTGTCTTCGCAACCTACGCGAAGTGGGATGAGAAATGGGGCTACGCGAAGAACGGTAACGGCGATGCCACCCGTTACGCGATCTCTGACTCCACCGGTAACGGTCGATTCTCTACCAGCCGCGGCGATGACGATGAGTTCTCCTTCGGCGCCCAGATGGAAATCTGGTGGTAACCGCATCCTGATCTGACGATGTAATCTGGGGGGCGAGAGCCCCTCAATTCCTGAGGTACTGCGCGCTATTGCCTGGCCACCGCAGTGCTTACGCTTTCTGAGGTGATAACAATGAAAATGAAGAAAAATCTCGTCGCGCTGTGCCTGTCAGCGGGTCTGCTGGCCTGTGTGCCTGGCGTCACGCTCGCTGACGTCAATTATGTCCCGCAGAATACCAGCGCAGCGCCTGCCATTCCGACAGCCGCTCTACAGCAATTAACCTGGACGCCGGTGGATCAGTCCAAAACGCAGAGCACACAGCTTGCGACGGGTGGCCAACAGCTCAATGTGGCTGGCATTACCGGGCCGGTAGCCGCCTATAGCGTACCGGCTAATATCGGTGAGCTAACGTTGACTTTATCCAGTGAAGTTAACAAACAGACCAGCGTTTTTGCGCCGAACGTTCTGATCCTCGATCAGAACATGACGCCTTCCGCCTATTTCCCCAGCAGCTATTTTACCTATCAAGAGCCGGGTGTAATGAGCGCGGACCGCCTGGAAGGGGTAATGCGTCTGACCCCGGCGCTCGGGCAGCAAAAGCTCTACGTACTGGTCTTCACCACTGAAAAAGATTTGCAGCAAACCACCACTCTGCTCGATCCGGCAAAAGCCTATGCCAAAGGGGTTGGTAACGCCATTCCCGATATTCCCGATCCGATTGCGCGCCATACCACCGACGGCCTGCTTAAGCTGAAGGTGAAAACCAACAGCAGCTCCAGCGTACTCGTAGGCCCACTGTTTGGCTCATCTGGCCCGGGTCCGGTAACGGTGGGTAATACTGCCGCGCCTGTGTATGCCGCGCCGGCCGCAGCACCAGCCGCAGCCCCGGCCCCGGCGAAAAAAGCCGAGCCGGTGCTTAACGATACTGAAACTTACTTTAACAACGCCATCAAGCAGGCAGTTAAAAACGGCGATGTCGATAAAGCGCTGAAACTGCTTGATGAAGCCGAGCGTTTAGGTTCAACCACTGCCCGTTCCACCTTTATCAGCAGTGTAAAAGGCAAGGGGTAACCGTCTCCCCACAGTGCTGATTTTGTTAGTCGTTTGGTGCGCCTTCGCGGGCGCACTTTTTTTGGCTAAGTTGCACCTTTGTTGCGATAGTGATCGTTAAATTCTGTTTGTCCGTCCTCATTTTGCCAATCTGCGATACAATGCTTTTACGTTATGTATCGGAGAGTCTGGCATGTCACACCCCGCGCTAACGCAGCTGCGTGCGCTACGCTATTTCGACCACATCCCTGCGCTTGACCCGGAACAGCTGGACTGGCTGCTGCTGGAAGATTCCATGACAAAACGTTTTGAGCAACAGGGTAAAACGGTCACGGTGACGATGATTCAGGAAGGGTTTGTCTCGCCTGCGGAGATTGCCAGCGAGCTGCCGCTGCTGCCGCAGGAAGAACGCTACTGGCTGCGTGAAATTTTACTCTGTGCGGATGGCGAGCCGTGGCTTGCCGGGCGAACGGTGGTTCCTGAGTCTACACTTTCCGGGCCGGAGCTGGCACTGCAACGCCTCGGCAAAACGCCGCTGGGGCGATATCTGTTCACCTCGTCTGAACTGACCCGTGATTTTATTGAAATTGGTTGCGATGCCGATTTGTGGGGGCGCCGTTCCCGCCTTCGTTTGAGTGGCAAGCCGTTAATACTGACGGAACTCTTTTTGCCTGCATCGCCGTTGTATTAAGAGGGAGAAAAAATGGAGTGGAGTCTGACGCAGAATAAGCTGCTGGCCTATCACCGCCTGATGCGTACTGATAAACCCATTGGCGCGCTGCTGCTGCTGTGGCCGACCTTATGGGCGCTGTGGGTTGCCACGCCGGGCGTACCGCCGCTGTGGATCCTGGCGGTGTTTGTGGCGGGTGTCTGGCTGATGCGCGCTGCGGGCTGTGTGGTTAACGACTATGCTGACCGGAAATTTGATGGACATGTTAAGCGCACCGCGAATCGTCCTTTGCCGAGCGGTCAGGTGACCGGGAAAGAGGCGCGCATCCTGTTTGTGGTGCTGGTGCTTCTCTCTTTCATGCTGGTGTTAACCCTTAACACCATGACCATTCTGCTGTCCGTCGCTGCTCTGGCGCTGGCCTGGGTCTACCCATTTATGAAGCGATACACCCATCTGCCGCAGGTGGTATTGGGTGCGGCGTTTGGCTGGTCGATTCCCATGGCGTTTGCCGCGGTCAGCGAGTCCGTTCCGCTCAGCTGCTGGCTGATGTTCCTGGCGAATATTCTCTGGGCCGTTGCGTACGATACCCAATACGCGATGGTCGATCGCGATGACGATCTCAAGATTGGCATCAAATCGACGGCGATCCTGTTTGGCCGTCACGACAAACTGATCATCGGCATATTGCAGGTGGCGGTGCTGGCGCTGATGGTGGCGATTGGTCGCCTGAACGGGCTGAACTGGGAGTTTTACTGGTCCGTGCTGGTGGCGGGTCTGCTGTTTGCGTATCAGCAGAAGCTGATCGTGAAGCGCGAGCGTGAAGCCTGCTTTAAAGCGTTTCTGAATAATAACTACGTCGGGCTGGTGCTGTTTATGGGGCTGGCGATGAGTTACTGGTCATAAAAAAACCGGGTGGCGGCTTCGCCTTACCCGGCCTACGATTTAGCAGAATATGTAGGCCGGGTAAGCGTTAGCGCCACCCGGCTTTAACATCACTCGCCCTGCGTCGAACTCTCAATCGTTAAACGCACATCCGCGGTAATCAGCTCTGCCAGCATCTGGTAAACCTTCATCGTCTCTTCCGGCTCAGCATCGCCCGTATCGCTAATGTAACCATCGTCGCGCAGCGTCAGCACCAGGGAGCTGAATACCGCTTTGTCGAAGAATTCCGGGGCGTTAATGCCATGCAGAACGGACAGGCGCTGGGCCAGCGTCCGACTCTCTTTTTCCAGCGTACCGCGGTTGATTGACGGGTTAGCACTCAATAACCAGAAGGTAATGGCGTAGCGCTGCAACGTCTCACGCGCACCGGAAGCCAGGAGCTGCAAGGTTCGGGAACGTGACGGATTGATATGCAGTTCGTCATCACTGATGGTAATCAGCCCCTGACGACGCATCTCTGCGGACATTTTATCGAGCTCTGCCGCCAGCTCATCCTTACTCCAGCGCAGGAACAGCTCCGCTTTCAGCATCGGATAGATGGCCTGAATATGGCGCAGCAGCTCCTGACGCGAAATACGGCGGTGCTGGGTAATAATGGCAGCCATCAGTGACGGCAGCATCAGCATGTGAGTGATGTTATTACGGTAGTAGGTCATCAGCACGGCCTGCTCGCGCGGCAGAATGATGATGTCACCAATCGTATCTTTCTCGACTTCGAACTTGTTCATCTGCAACGCGTGATCGATCAATTCGCTGGCGGTGGCAGACGGCACGGTCGAATCCACGGAATACGGCACGTTGCGCATGATATCCAGATAGCAATCAATCTGCTCGGTCAGCTGTTCACGGGTCAGTGAACGCTGGCGAGAGGCCAGAAGCGCGGTACAACACAGGTTCATGGCGTTTGCCGCACCAGCATTGTTGATGCGTACCATCAGCTCGGATGCAATGCCGTTGACCGTTGGCGTCAGCCAGGCCGGACGTACCGCTTCGATAGGATCAATAGACTCGCGCCACTCCGGAACATGATGGTTCAGATATGTCATCAGGGGCAGGGGCTCGCCAAAGTTCACGTAGCCCTGACCGAGGTTGCGCAATTTACTCAGACCACGCAGCATCTGCGGCAGACTCTCTTTCTCTTTGGTCGCACCGCGCAGCTCTTTCGCGTAGGTGCCCACTTCCATCACGTGTTCATAACCGATGTAAATAGGCACCAGCGTGATAGGACGCGTACCGCCACGCAGCATGGCCTGAATGGTCATCGACAGCGTGCCGGTCTTCGGATCGAGCAGACGACCGGTACGGGAGCGACCGCCTTCAACAAAGTACTCCACGGAATAACCGCGGCTGAACAGCTCGCCCAGATACTCCCTGAAGACGGTGGAGTAGAGCTTGTTACCCTTGAAGGTACGACGAATGAAGAACGCACCCAGACGGCGGAAAATCGGACCTGCTGGCCAGAAGTTCAGGTTGATACCGGCAGCAATATGCGGCGGCACCAGGCCCTGGTGATAGAGCACGTAAGAGAGCAGCAGGTAGTCCATGTGGCTGCGGTGGCAGGGCACATAGACAATCTCGTGGCCGTCATGCGCTAACTGACGCACGCGCTCGGCGTTGTGGACGTTAATCCCCTGATAGAGGCGGTTCCACGTGAAACCGAGAATACGGTCAGAGAGACGAATCATCTCGTAGGAGAAGTTCGCGGCGATCTCTTCCATCAGCGCGATTGCGTTCTGCTGCGCTTTCTCGTGCGAAATCTTCTTGCTGCGCGCTTCGTCTTCTACGGCACGGGCAATCGCTTTGGAAGCCAGCAGCTTGTTAAACAGATCCTGACGCGCCGGGAGACGTGGCCCAACGGCCGCCAGACGCTGACGTGCAAAGTGCATACGCGCAACGCGCGCCAGCTTTTGCGCAATGATTTTGTCAGTACCGTGTTCATCCGCCATGCGGCGCAGTGAAACGGAAGGCGAGAAGCGAACAAAGCTGTCGCGTCCCAGCCATGAGACGGCGAAGAATTTCTGAATGCCGTTGAGCATACGCAGCGGCGGGTTCTCTTCCCCTTTTTCACGCCCCGGACGACGGCCAAACATCACCGACACCGGCACCATCTGCACGTCCAGATCGGGGTTGCTGCGGTGCAGATCGAGGTAATCATGGAACAGCTTAATGGACTCTTCTTTCGGCGTGTAATAGGTGAACACGCGCGGTCCGCCATGGATGAACACGTAGCGCGGCAGCAGCGTACCGTCGACTTCCAGCGGTTCAAGCGGGTCAGGTAAATCGTGCGCCAGACATTGAGCGCGAAGCGTTAGCAGGTCTGCCTTCGAGTTATAAGGCAAAACGTACATAATAGGGCGCGACGTATCGAGCCCTAATTCCAGCGCAGGTTCTGCTGGGATAGACTTACTTTTTACCAGTACGCTTAATGGTAAATTAAGTAATTTGTAGTAAATTCGTGGCCAGCCGGACATAAACGATGTAAAGCCTCTGGTTAATAATGCAATTGCGGCGCAAGGATAACAGAAAGCGCGCAAAATTTCTGTTGTTACCCGTCATACTTCAGGTCGCAGCAAAACGCGCTGCGGCTTTAGTTACTGACGCTATTTATCATAAAAGGTTCTTTTAATGGCCAATAATACCACTGGGTTAACTCGAATCATTAAAGCTGCCGGTTATTCATGGAAAGGTTTCCGCGCCGCATGGGTTAATGAAGCCGCTTTCCGCCAGGAAGCGGTTGCCGCAATCGTTGCCGTTGTCATCGCCTGCTTCCTTGATGTTGATGCTATCACCCGCGTACTGCTCATCGGATCTGTCCTTCTGGTGATGATAGTGGAAATTCTGAATAGCGCTATTGAGGCCGTTGTTGACCGAATCGGGTCGGAATTCCATGAACTGTCTGGCCGGGCGAAAGACATGGGTTCCGCTGCCGTACTGCTGTCGATTATCACGGCGGCGATCACCTGGGTCACGCTACTTTGGTCGCATTTCCGATGAGCCTCGAGGAATAATTAAGTCCCTGGTTTTTTGTGCAGTTTTTGGTTCCAAAATCGCCTTGGACTGTATATACTCACAGCATAACTGTATATACACCCAGGGGGCGGTATGAAAGCGTTAACGACCAGGCAGCAAGAGGTGTTTGATCTCATTCGGGATCATATCGGCCAGACGGGTATGCCACCCACGCGTGCAGAAATTGCGCAGCGTCTGGGCTTCCGTTCTCCTAATGCTGCCGAAGAGCACCTTAAGGCGCTTGCGCGTAAGGGCGTGATTGAGATTGTTTCCGGCGCCTCACGCGGCATCCGTCTGCTGGTGGAAGAAGAGAGCGGTATTCCGCTGGTGGGCCGCGTAGCCGCAGGTGAACCTCTGCTGGCGCAGCAGCACATCGAAGGGCACTATCAGGTTGACCCAGGCATGTTCAAGCCGAGCGCCGATTTCCTGCTGCGCGTTAGCGGAATGTCCATGAAAGATATCGGTATTCTGGATGGCGATCTGCTGGCGGTACACAAAACGCAGGACGTGCGTAACGGGCAAGTCGTGGTGGCGCGCATTGATGATGAAGTGACGGTTAAGCGCCTGAAAAAACAAGGCAATACCGTGCAGCTTCTGCCTGAAAACAATGAATTCTCCCCGATTGTGGTGGATCTCCGCGAGCAGAGCTTCTCTATTGAAGGGCTGGCGGTCGGCGTTATCCGCAACGGTGAATGGCTGTAATCTCTTCCTGACAGGCTGTAGTTCCTCTACAGCCTGGCCTGTTTTCTGATTCCGGTAATTTCCATGGCATTGCTAACTTCTGCCGATAAGGCGTTGTGGCGTCTTGCGCTACCGATGATTTTTTCCAATATTACCGTTCCTCTGCTGGGGCTGGTGGATACGGCAGTTATCGGGCATCTCGATTCGCCGATTTATCTCGGCGGCGTCGCGATCGGCGCAACGGCGACCAGCTTCCTCTTTATGCTGCTACTTTTTCTGCGCATGAGTACGACAGGCCTGACGGCCCAGGCGTATGGTGCAAAAGATCCCCTGCGTCTGGCGCGTGCGCTGGTTCAGCCGCTCATTCTGGCGTTCGGTGCTGGCGCGTTAATCGTTCTGTTGCGTACGCCACTGATTGATCTTGCGCTCCATATTGTAGGCGGCAGCGATGCCGTACTGGAACAAGCCCGTCGGTTCCTCGAAATTCGCTGGCTCAGCGCGCCCGCTTCACTTGCAAACCTGGTCCTGCTGGGCTGGCTGCTGGGCGTGCAGTATGCCCGCGCGCCGGTGATCCTGCTTGTGGTGGGTAACCTTCTCAATATTGTCCTCGATCTCTGGCTGGTAATGGGGCTGCACATGAACGTCCGGGGCGCGGCGCTGGCTACGGCAATTGCCGAGTACGGGACGCTGCTGATCGGTTTGGGGATGGTCTGGCGCGTGCTGGCGATGCGCGGTATCACCCTGGATCTGCTGAAATCGGCCTGGCGCGGCAATATGCGTAAGCTGCTGGCGCTTAATCGCGACATCATGCTCCGTTCGCTCCTGCTGCAACTCTGCTTCGGCGCATTAACCGTTTTTGGTGCGCGTCTTGGGCCTGAGATCGTCGCCGTCAACGCAGTGCTCATGACGTTACTGACCTTTACCGCTTACGCGCTGGATGGTTTTGCTTACGCCGTCGAGGCGCATTCAGGGCAGGCTTATGGCGCGCGTGAAAGCGGCCAGTTACGCGAAGTCTGGCGTGCAGCCTGTCGTCAGGCGGGTCTGGTGGCGCTGGTCTTTGCTCTGGTTTACGCCTGTTTTGGTGGGCATATTGTCGCGCTTCTCACCTCGTTGCCCGCGCTACGTGAGCTGGCCGATCGCTACATCCTCTGGCTGGTAGTATTACCGGTGGTGGGTGTGTGGTGCTATTTGCTGGACGGCATGTTTATTGGTGCGACGCGCGGGGCGGAGATGCGCAACAGCATGGCCGTCGCTGCGGCGGGGTTCGGCCTGACGCTGCTGACCTTGCCGTATCTCGGCAATCATGGTCTGTGGCTCGCGCTGGCGGTGTTTCTCTCACTGCGTGGCCTTTCGCTGGCCGTTATCTGGCGTCGTCACTGGCGAAACAATACCTGGTTTCCAGCCCCGCACGATATATCGTAACGGTTAAAGATTCCGAATATAAAAATAAATGCCGAATCCTTAACTATAATAATAATCACGTCCAGCAGAAAAGAACGAAGCGGACGATACTCATAGACGCTTAACACGAGGACACGATTATGAATAAAGATGAAATCGGCGGCAACTGGAAGCAATTCAAAGGTAAAGCGAAAGAACAGTGGGGTAAGCTGACAGATGACGATATGACCGTCATTGAAGGTAAGCGCGATCAGCTGGTAGGTAAAATCCAGGAGCGCTACGGTTACGAAAAAGATCAGGCGGAAAATGAAGTCAAAGACTGGGAAACCCGTAACGACTACCGCTGGTAACCGGCACTATCCCCAAGGGCGGCTCTGAGCCGCCTTTTTCTTTGGCCTTAACGCGGCTTTTTCTTCACCAGGATAGAGTGATCGTGCTGACAGGCATCCTGATGACGGCATGACTCCACCTCCACGCAGGCAGAACATAAGCCGTGGGCTTCGATCACGTTATGGCGCAGCGCAAAGCCCATTCTGGCTGCCAGCGTATGCATAATATCTTCCACACCTTCCGCACACTCTTCCTTCACCACGCCACAGCGATCGCAGATAAACATGGCGGACGTGTGAGTAGGCTGGTCAAAAAGATGGCACAGCACATAGCTGTTTGTTGATTCCACTTTATGCACAAACCCTTGCTCCAGCAGAAAATCCAGCGCCCGATAGACGGTCGGCGGTTTTGCCTGCGGCTCGCTTTCACGCAGCAGGTCGAGCAGATCGTAAGCGCTGATGGCACCCTGTTGCAGGCTCATCAGACGCAGTACCTCAAGGCGCTGCGGGGTCAGGCGCACATTGCGTTGCGCACAGAGCTTTTCAGCTTGCGCTAACAGCTCTTTTGTGGACTTGTCCATCGGGCACCTCGGATGTGGTAAGGGGTGAAAACCCTCACTTTATCATGTTCTGCTAAAAACACCGAGATCCGCCGGGCTGTGCTATACCTGACGCATCGCAAATCGGGAGATCGCATGATGAAAAGACCTGACTGTATTCGGCACTGGCGGGACGTGGAAGGCGCCGATGACGCAACGTATCCGGACAGCAATGAACGGTTTTCTATTGGCGCGCCGCTGGCCCGCAAGCTGGGTCTCGGCCGCATTGGTATTCACCATGAACGGCTGCCGCCCGGACGCCGTACTTCTTATCCGCATGCGGAAAGCGACGAAGAGGAGTTTGTTTACGTTCTGGAGGGTTACCCTGAGGCCTGGATCAATGGTTATCTGTGGAAGCTTGAACCCGGAGACAGCGTGGGATTTCCTGCCGGCACGGGCGTGTGCCATACCTTTATCAACAACACCGATGAAGAGGTGCGCTTACTGGTGGTGGGTGAGGCTAATAAAAAACATAACCGCATCTACTATCCCCTCAATCCGGTGTATGCCGTGACGCGCGAAGACCACTGGGTAGACCATCCGCCTCAGTTTTTTGGCCCGCACGATGGAAAACCTGGGCGAAAATAATTTCCTCTTCTATAAATATTGATGGTCGTCACACATTAGAACAGGCCGGGATGGAATTTAACTTAGGGAAATAGCGGGTCTTTTTGTACTTATTCACAGCAATAGTTCGTTCCTGTTTGGGTGATAACAGACAGGGTTAACTAATAACAAACTATTTACGAGCACACTGTGAAAAAACATTTTAAATTTTCGATGGTTAGCATTGCTGTCTCCTTTTTTATGGCAAATCAGGCGGGAGCAGCCAATACCTGGACGGAAGCGCGTAGCGACGCAATGGGCGGAACGGGTGTCGCGGCAGGGAGCTATGGCAGCGGGGCGTTAATCAACCCCGCGTTACTGGCAAAATCTAAGCCCGAGGATGATGTGACGGTCATTTTGCCGTCCGTTGGCGTGCAGGTGACCGATGAAGACAATCTTCAGGACGAGATTGATACCATTAACGATAAAATCAATCATTACAAGGACGTGGTTGATAGTCTGACCCCCATTGATATCATCACGAATCCATTAGGTTCGATCAATCAGTTCCAGGGCGCAGCGAAAGATCTCGCTGATGAGCTGGACTACCTGAAAGGCAAAACCGCACACGCCACCGCAGGGGCGGGGATTGCCGTCAGTATCCCTAACGATGTCCTTTCCGTGGCCTTTATGGCCAAAGGCTATGCACATGGCCGCGTCAGCTCTTCAATCGATCAGCAGGACATTGATTATCTGCGCGGTATACAACGAAGCGATGCGGTGGCTGCCGGTGTGGCGCTGGATGCCGCGCTAAACGGTTCCGATCAGATCACCAAAAACCTTAACTCTACGGCGTCTGGTCGGGCGGCGATTGTGTCCGACTACGGTATTGCGGTAGCCCGTCAGTTCGATCTTGGCGGCGTTCCGGTTTCCGTTGGCGTCACGCCGAAGCTGCAAAAAACCTGGCTCTATAACTACACTACCTCAATCTACGATTACGACAGTAATAAGTGGAACGACAGCCGCTACCGTACCGACGACACTGGCTTCAACGTCGATGCCGGTATTGCTGCTGATTTCGGTGAAAACTGGACGGTCGGCGTGAGCGGGCAAAACCTGATGTCGCGCGATATCGATACCAAAGATATCCGCATTCGCAACGGGCGCACAGGAGAGGTGGTGAGTTATAAAGACACCTATCAGATCCGTCCGCTGGTCACTGCCGGGGCCGCCTGGCACAACGATCTGGTGACGCTGACCGCGGACGGGGATCTGACCGAAACCAAGGGCTTTAAAAGCGAAGATACCTCCCAATACGCCGGCATTGGTGCTGAAGTCACGCCGCTGAGCTGGCTGGCAGTGCGCGCCGGTTATCGTGCGGATATGAAGGGGAACGACAGCAACGTCTTTACCGGCGGTGTCGGTTTTGCGCCGTTCAACTCCGTCCATGTTGACCTGATGGGGCTTTATGGCGAAGACGAGACCTGGGGCGCAGGGGCACAGTTGAGCATGACGTTCTAAAGTACACCGGAGGCGCTGCGCCTCCGGCTTTTCTTTGTGCTATAGTAGCGCCCCTTTTCCACCAGATGCTTAAAAGTTCGCCATGTCGTCAGAATTCCAGACCGCTTTCCCTGCACACCGTTTTTCCATTGCGCCAATGCTCGACTGGACGGACAGACATTGCCGCTATTTCCTGCGTCAGCTCTCCCGCCATACGCTGCTATACACCGAAATGGTCACTACCGGCGCAATTATTCACGGCAAAGGCGACTATCTGGCGTACAGCGAAGAGGAGCATCCGGTTGCGCTGCAACTCGGTGGCAGCGATCCGGCTGCGCTGGCGCAGTGCGCGAAGCTGGCCGAAGAACGCGGCTATGACGAGATTAACCTCAACGTCGGTTGTCCGTCCGACCGTGTGCAAAACGGCATGTTCGGCGCGTGTCTGATGGGAAATGCGCACCTGGTGGCGGACTGCATCAAAGCGATGCGCGACGTCGTCTCTATCCCGGTCACGGTCAAAACCCGTATCGGCATAGACGACCAGGATAGCTATGAGTTTCTGTGTGATTTCATCAACACGGTATCAGGGAAGGGTGAATGCGAGATGTTTATCATCCACGCCCGTAAAGCCTGGCTCTCAGGCCTCAGCCCGAAAGAAAACCGCGAGATCCCGCCGCTGGACTACCCGCGCGTGTACCAGCTGAAACGCGACTTCCCACACCTGACCATGTCGATCAATGGCGGTATTAAGTCGCTGGACGAGGCCAAAGCGCACCTCGAACATATGGATGGCGTGATGGTCGGACGCGAGGCGTATCAGAATCCGGGCATTCTGGCGACGGTTGACCGGGAAATCTTTGGCGTTGAGGGTGCTGACACCGATCCCGTGGCCGTAGTGCGCGCCATGTATCCGTACATTGAGCGCGAGCTGAGTCATGGTACGTATCTGGGCCACATTACCCGCCATATGCTTGGCCTGTTCCAGGGCATTCCTGGTGCGCGCCAGTGGCGTCGTTATCTCAGCGAGAACGCGCATAAAGCCGGTGCGGATATTGAGGTACTGGAACACGCGCTGCGTCTGGTTGCGGATAAACGTTAAATTTCGCTAAAAGATGGTCAAATACGCCACGCCCTGCAACACATTGCGGGGCGTTTTGCTTTCAGATCAACAACTTATTTTTGGCATGATTCTTGTAATGATCGCAGCATCATTCGGGAACTCGTGGGAGAGCACCATGCTGGAACTACTTTTTGTGATTGGCTTCTTTATCATGCTGATGGTCACGGGCGTGTCGCTGCTCGGTATTCTGGCCGCGCTCGTTGTGGCCACGGTGGTGATGTTTGTCGGCGGTTTATTTGCCCTGACGATTAAACTCTTGCCGTGGTTACTTCTGGCGATTGCGGTGGTATGGGCCATACGGGCGATTAAATCACCAAAACTGCCGACTTATCAGCGTAATAACCGCTTCCGTTACTAAGGTATTGAGGGGTACGTCACATACCTGCAACTTTTCCGGCAGCAATCTTTAGAACAGAATAGGATTTACTTATCGAATCTGTCACTATGGCTGCCGCTAAAGAATTCATCGAGCTGTACCCTACATACAGCCGAACTAAAAAAAAGAAAGGGCTTCCCATGGGAAGCCCAATTTCTTTTTATGGCTCAGGGAATTAACAGACTTGAGCCCTGGGTTGCCCGGCTCTCCAGCACCTCATGCGCACGTTGCGCATCGGTCAGCGGATATTTCTGCGCTTCTGCCACATCCACTTTGATCACCCCGCTGGCGATCAGCGAGAACAGCTCGTTGCTGGCTTCCTCAAGTTCTTCCCGATTAGTGATGTAACCTTGCAGGGAAGGGCGGGTGACATACAGTGACCCTTTCTGATTCAGAATGCCCAGGTTCACGCCGGTGACAGCCCCGGAGGCGTTACCGAAGCTCACCATCAGCCCGCGACGTTGCAGGCAGTCCAGCGAAGATTCCCAGGTGTCTTTCCCCACCGAGTCATACACCACGCGTACCTTTTTGCCACCAGTGATCTCTTTCAGCCGCTCAACGATGCTCTCTTCCCGGTAGTTGATCACCTGCCATGCGCCCGCGTCCAGCGCGCGCTGCGCTTTTTGCGCGCTGCCTGTGGTGCCGATCAGCTTCGCCCCCAGGGCTTTCGCCCACTGGCAGGCAATCAGCCCTACGCCACCTGCGGCTGCGTGAAACAGGAATTGCTCGTCAGGCTTAATTTCGTAGGTTTTGCGCAGCAGATAATAGACCGTCAGCCCTTTCAGGAATGAGGCGGCAGCCTGCTCGAAGCCGATCGCATTTGGCAAAAGCGCCGCTTTCTCGGCCGGAACGTTATGGATGGAGCTGTAAGCGCCCAGCGCCGACTGCGCGTACACCACGCGATCGCCTTCCTTAATGTGCTTAACCGCGCTGCCCACTTTGCTGACGATACCGGCCGCCTCGGTGCCCAGTCCGCTCGGCATCGACGGAGGCGGATAGAGACCGCCGCGAATATAGGTATCGATGTAGTTAATGCCGATCGCTTTGTTTTCAACCTGGATTTCGTTCTCGCCAGGTGCCGTGGGGGTAAACTCCACGGCTTGCAGTACGTCTGGCCCGCCATGTTTCTGGAACTCAATGCGTGTTGCCATGCTCCCTCCGTTAGAAAATTATGGTAATCTTTCGACCCACTCTTTATCTCGGTAACTCCATTCACTATGGCAGGAAACAAACCCTTCAACAAACAGACTGAACCCCGTGAACGTGATTATCAGGTCGCCGGGTTAAAAGTCCCGCCGCACTCGATTGAAGCGGAACAGTCGGTGTTGGGCGGTTTAATGCTGGATAACGAACGCTGGGACGACGTCGCCGAGCGCGTTGTTGCGGAAGACTTCTATACCCGCCCGCACCGCCACATCTTTACTGAAATGGCGCGTTTGCAGGAGTCGGGCAGCCCGATCGACCTGATTACACTCGCAGAATCGCTGGAGCGTCTGGGACAGCTCGACAGTGTCGGCGGGTTTGCCTATCTGGCAGAACTGTCAAAAAACACGCCAAGTGCCGCGAATATCAGCGCTTACGCTGATATCGTCCGTGAACGTGCCGTTGTCCGCGAGATGATCTCGGTGGCGAATGAGATCGCCGAGGCCGGTTTCGATCCCCAGGGGCGCACCAGCGAAGATCTACTTGATCTTGCCGAGTCCCGTGTCTTTAAAATCGCCGAAAGCCGTGCGAACAAAGACGAAGGCCCGAAAAACATCGCCGATGTGCTCGACGCCACCGTTGCGCGTATTGAGCAGCTTTTCCAGCAGCCGCACGATGGCGTGACGGGGGTGAACACCGGTTATGACGATCTCAACAAGAAAACGGCAGGTCTTCAGCCATCGGATTTGATTATCGTCGCGGCGCGTCCGTCGATGGGTAAAACGACATTTGCGATGAACCTCGTCGAAAACGCGGCGATGTTGCAGGATAAACCGGTTCTTATCTTCAGTCTTGAGATGCCCTCAGAACAGATCATGATGCGTTCTCTGGCATCCCTGTCGCGCGTGGATCAGACCCGCATCCGTACCGGTCAGCTCGACGATGAGGACTGGGCGCGGATCTCCGGCACCATGGGGATTTTGCTGGAAAAACGGAACATCTATATTGATGACTCCTCCGGCCTGACGCCGACGGAAGTGCGCTCCCGCGCGCGCCGTATCGCCCGTGAACACGGTGGCATCGGCCTTATCATGATTGACTACCTCCAGCTGATGCGTGTTCCGTCGCTTTCCGACAACCGTACGCTGGAGATTGCCGAAATTTCCCGCTCGCTCAAAGCGTTAGCCAAAGAGCTGCACGTGCCGGTGGTGGCGCTGTCGCAGCTAAACCGTTCTCTGGAACAACGTGCAGACAAGCGCCCGGTCAACTCCGACCTGCGTGAATCCGGCTCCATCGAGCAGGATGCCGACTTAATCATGTTCATCTACCGTGATGAGGTTTATCACGAGAACAGCGATCTGAAAGGGATCGCCGAAATTATTATTGGTAAGCAACGTAACGGCCCCATCGGTACGGTACGTCTGACCTTTAACGGCCAGTGGTCGCGTTTCGACAACTATGCCGGTCCTCAATATGATGATGAGTAATTTCTAAGGAATTCAAATGCAAGCGGCAACTGTTGTGATTAACCGCCGCGCTCTGCGACACAACCTGCAACGTCTGCGAGAACTGGCGCCCGCCAGTAAGCTCGTTGCAGTCGTGAAAGCGAACGCTTACGGACACGGTCTTCTTGAGACCGCGCGAACGCTCCCCGATGCCGACGCTTTTGGCGTCGCCCGTCTCGAAGAAGCTCTCCGCCTGCGCGCAGGTGGAATTACGCAACCGATTCTGCTCCTCGAAGGCTTTTTTGAAGCCTCGGACCTGCCGACCATTGCCGATCAGCACCTGCACACGGCGGTGCATAACGAAGAACAGCTGGCCGCGCTGGAAACGGCCGAACTGAGCGAGCCGGTCACCGTGTGGATGAAGCTCGACACGGGCATGCACCGCCTGGGCGTGCGCCCGGAGAATGCCGAAGCGTTTTATCAGCGGCTGTGCCAGTGCAAGAACGTGCGTCAACCGGTGAATATCGTCAGCCACTTTGCCCGCGCCGATGAGCCTGAATGCGGCGCAACGGAACAGCAGCTTGATATCTTCACCACCTTCTGCGAAGGCAAACCGGGGATGCGCTCCATTGCGGCGTCCGGCGGCCTTCTGCTGTGGCCGCAGTCGCACTTCGACTGGGCGCGTCCGGGGATTATCCTGTATGGCGTTTCCCCGCTTGAGAACAAACCCTGGGGACCGGACTTCGGCTTTAAGCCGGTGATGTCGCTGGTTTCAAAGCTGATTGCCGTGCGTGAGCACAAAGCAGGCGAGCCGGTAGGTTACGGCGGCACCTGGACGAGTGAGCGCGACACGCGGCTTGGCGTGGTAGCGATGGGCTACGGCGACGGCTATCCGCGCGCCGCGCCAACGGGTACGCCGGTACTGGTCAATGGTCGCGAAGTGAAGATTGTCGGCCGTGTGGCGATGGACATGATTTGTGTCGATCTGGGACCCGACGCGCAGGATAAAGCGGGGGACGATGCGGTGATGTGGGGCGAAGGCCTGCCGGTAGAGCGTATTGCTGAAATAACAAAAGTGAGTGCTTACGAACTTATCACGCGCCTAACCTCAAGGGTAGCGATGAAATACGTCGACTAATCACAGTATCCGGGAAGGGATATGCCACCATCTGAAATGGCTGCTTGTCTGGCCTATGCGCTCTCTGTCTGGCTGGCGGCCAGAAACAATATCAACACGTGGTGGATCGGTATTCTCGGCAGCGGGCTATACGCCTGGGTCTTCTATTCAGTGCAGCTCTATGCCGATGTTACCCTACAGCTCTTTTTCATTATCACGAGCATAACGGGTTGGGTGCACTGGCTGAAAGGAAACCGCGGAGAGGTATTGCCGGTGCGGCGAACCCACCCCAGACATTTTCTCCTTCTGCTGGCCTGTGCCGTGGCAGTAGCGGCGCTGTACGGGCTTTTATTGCATCGGTATACCAACGCCTGGGCGCCCTGGCTGGACTCCATTATTTTAACCTTCAGCATCCTGGCGCAGTTCATGCTAATGGGCCGACGCCTGGAGAACTGGTACGTCTGGCTTGCCGTCAATACCCTTGCCGTGCCGCTGTATGCGATGAGGGGCCTGCATTTGACCGCGGTTCTGTATCTGGTGTTCTGGTTTAACGCCTGGCACGGTTTATATCAATGGCGTAAGGAGATCCGCGCGCGATGAAACCTTACGCAGAGGGTCTGATTGTCGGCAAGTTCGCGCCCTTACACGCAGGACATGAATTGCTTATCAACGCTGCGCTTGCCCGGTGCGAGACGGTGTTTATCATCAGCTATTCGCTACCGGAAATGCCGGGGTGCGAACCCGAAAAGCGCCTTCAGTGGCTACAGACGCGTTTCCCGCGGTGTCGTCACCTGGTGTTTTCGCCAGAGATCGCGGCGGGCCATGATATTGAACCGCCGCCGCCCAACGACGCAGATGCCGATCGCCACCGACACTACGTGGCTACCCTGTGCGAACGCTTCTTTCACTGCCGACCGGACGCCGTATTCACTGCGGAGGATTACGGCGATGGCTTTGCCCGCGTATTAAGCCAGCGTTTTGGCAAACCGGTCACGCACGTGCGGCTTCAGCGCCCGGAGGGCCCTGATGCGCCCTCAGGCACGCTTATTCGCTCTGATGTTCATCGCTACCGCGAGATGCTCTCGGCGGAGGTTTACCGGAGTTTTGTCTTTCGAATTTGCTTATTGGGCGGCGAGTCGACGGGCAAAAGCACGCTTTCCCGGGCGTTGGCAGCAGCGCTTAACGCGCCCTATGTCGCTGAGTTCGGGCGCGAATACTGGGAAGAAAAGAACGGAGTACTGGAATGCGACGATCTCCTGCATATTGCGCGCGAGCAGGTGCGGCGTGAGGACGCAGCCAGCACGGCGCCTTATCTGATTTGTGATACGTCGCCCTTAACCACGCTGTTTTATACCCTCGACCAGTATGGCTCGGCGCCTCAGGCGCTGCACGACTTAGCCGGGCGGGACTACTCGCTGGTTGTACTGTGCGGCGATGAATTTCCCTTTGTACAGGACGGTACCAGGCAAGGCGCGGCGTTTCGCCGCAGGCAGCAGTCGTGGTATATCGCTGAACTGGCGCGCCGAAACATCCCGTATTTACGCGTCACAGGGTCGACGTCTGAGCGTATCGAACAAATTCGTGGGCATATCCAGAAACGGTTTTCATAACCTTCTCGACCTTCTCCTGCTTCCGGTTTATTGTTGAAAATCCTGCCTCATAACAATCCGGAGAACATCGCGTGTTTCAGAAAGTAGACGCCTACGCCGGCGACCCTATCCTCTCCTTGATGGAGCGTTTCAAAGAAGATCCTCGCAGCGACAAAGTGAACCTCAGCATCGGTCTTTATTACAACGAGGACGGCATCATTCCTCAACTGAAAGCCGTTGCCGAAGCCGAAGCGCGTCTTAACGCAACCCCGCACGGGGCTTCGCTTTATCTGCCGATGGAAGGGTTAAATACCTACCGTAATACCATTGCGCCGCTGCTGTTTGGTGCGGATCACGCGGTGCTCGCGCAAAAGCGCGTGGCGACTATCCAGACGCTGGGTGGCTCGGGTGCGCTGAAGGTAGGCGCAGATTTCCTGAAAAAGTACTTCCCGGATTCCGGCGTGTGGGTCAGCGACCCGACGTGGGAAAACCACGTGGCCATCTTTGAAGGCGCGGGCTTTAAGGTTGCGACCTATCCATGGTTCGACAGCGAAACCAACGGCGTACGCGTTGATGCGCTGCTGGAAAAACTGAACACCCTGCCGGAGCGCAGTATCGTATTGCTGCATCCGTGCTGCCATAACCCGACCGGTGCGGACCTCACCAATGCCCAGTGGGATGCGGTGATCGAGGTACTGAAGGCGCGTAACCTGATCCCGTTCCTCGACATCGCCTATCAGGGCTTTGGGGCGGGCATGGAGGAGGACGCCTACGCCATTCGCGCGATTGCCAGCGCGGGTCTGCCTGCGCTGGTCAGCAACTCTTTCTCAAAAATCTTCTCCCTCTACGGCGAGCGCGTCGGCGGTCTGTCCGTGGTGTGTGAAGACGCCGAAGCCGCGGGACGCGTACTCGGTCAGTTGAAAGCGACGGTCCGCCGTATTTACTCCAGCCCGCCGAACTTTGGTGCGCAGGTGGTCGCGACCGTACTGGGCGATGATCAGCTGAAAGCCACCTGGCTTGCGGAAGTGGAAGGCATGCGTAAGCGCATCCTGTCGATGCGTCAGGAGCTGGTTAACGTTCTGAAAGAGGCCGTGCCTGGACATAACTTTGATTATCTTCTCAAGCAGCGCGGGATGTTCAGCTATACCGGACTGAGCGCAGCGCAGGTCGATCGCCTGCGCGAAGAGTTCGGTGTCTACCTGATCGCCAGCGGCCGTATGTGTGTGGCGGGGCTGAATGCCGGCAACGTCCAGCGCGTGGCGCAGGCGTTTGCAGCTGTGATGTAAGTACTCACTACTTATTATCTCCCTCTCCCTGTGGGAGAGGGCTGGGGTGAGGGCATCAGGCCGCAGAAAATCTTGCCCGGTGGCGGCTGCGCCTTACCGGGCCTACATCACTCATCCACACTTTGTGATCGTCTTCTTTTTATTCAGCTTCATAAGCAAAAACTCCTTTTCTTCCCCTCCCGCTGGGGTTATGGTCGGATAGTTTTTGACCATCCGCTCAAAATAAAAAGATAACAAACTGAATATTCAGGGGAAAACATGCGCAAGATCACACTGGCGCTCAGCGCCGCCTGCTTATTGTTCTCGCTTAATAGTACCGTTGTTGCGCGGGCTTCTGCACCCACGCCGCTTTACACCGGAACCACCGCCGCCATTCTTGCCGAACAGGCCCCCATTCACTGGGTTTCAGTGGCACAAATCGAAAACAGCCTGACGGGTCGCCCGCCGATGGCCGTGGGCTTCGATATTGATGATACCGTTCTCTTCTCCAGCCCCGGTTTCTGGCGCGGCAAAAAAACGTACTCCCCGGACAGCGAAGCCTATCTGAAAAACCCGGAATTCTGGGAAAAGATGAACAACGGCTGGGATGAGTTCAGTATCCCGAAAGAGGTTGCCCGCGCGCTGATCGCCATGCACGTAAAGCGCGGCGACAGCATTTACTTCGTGACAGGACGTAGCCAGACCAAAACCGAAACCGTCTCGAAAACGCTACAGGATGATTTTCTGATCCCGGCGGCCAGCATGAATCCGGTCATTTTTGCCGGGGACCAGGAAGGGCAAAACACCAAAACCCAGTGGCTGGAAAAGAAAAATATCAAGGTGTTCTACGGTGATTCAGATAACGACATCACCGCGGCGCACGATGTGGGAGCCAGAGGCATCCGGGTGTTACGCGCCTCGAACTCCACCTACCGGCCGCTGCCAATGGCCGGAAAATTTGGTGAAGAGGTGATCGTTAACTCCGAATACTGATGCATTAACGGCGGGGTGAATGCTTTTTTAAGCAAATCTCGCCGCGCGGGTTTTACCTTTCGCTTTCTTGCTGCACACTTAGAAAGATTCATCTTTCAACACGGAGCAGCACATGTGGTATCAACAGACCCTGACCTTAAGCGCAAAACCACGCGGATTTCACCTGGTGACGGACGAAGTCATCGGGCAAATCCGCGACCTGTCGCGCGTCAAAACGGGTTTGCTGCATCTGCTGCTTCAGCACACGTCTGCTTCTCTCACGCTCAATGAAAATTGCGATCCCACCGTCCGGTCTGACATGGAGCGGCATTTTCTGAAAACCGTCCCGGATAACGCCCCGTATGACCATGATTACGAGGGGGCGGATGATATGCCTTCGCACATCAAATCCTCTTTGCTGGGGGTCTCGTTGATGCTGCCGGTCCACAACGGACGGCTGCTGCTGGGAACGTGGCAGGGGATCTGGCTGGGAGAACATCGCATTCACGGTGGTTCGCGTAAAATTATCGCAACGCTACAAGGGGAATAAAGATGACAATTTCGGAGATACTTCAGTACTGCATGAGCAAGCCGGGCGCAGAACAGAGCGTTCACAGCGACTGGAAAGCCACGCAGATCAAAGTGGGTGATGTGTTGTTCGCGATGGTAAAAGAGGTGGAGGGACGTCCTGCGGCATCGCTGAAAACCAGTCCTGAACTGGCCGACTTACTGCGCCAGCAGCACGATGATGTCAGGCCAAGCAAGCATCTGAATAAAGCACACTGGAGTACGGTGTTTCTCGACGGCTCGCTGCCAGATTCGCAAATTTACTACCTGGTAGATGCGTCGTATCAACAGGCGGTAGAACTGCTGCCGGAAACGATCCGACAGCAGCTCTCCGTGTAACGATTACAGCAACGGTTTAAGGAAGCGCGCGGTGTGCGAGGCTTCGCACTCTGCAACGGTCTCTGGTGTACCGGAGACGAGGATTTCACCGCCGCCGCTGCCGCCTTCCGGGCCGAGATCGACAATCCAGTCCGCGGTTTTAATCACGTCCAGGTTGTGCTCAATCACCACGATGGTGTTGCCCTGATCGCGCAGCTGGTGCAGCACGTCCAGCAGCTGCTGGATATCCGCAAAATGCAGGCCGGTGGTCGGCTCGTCCAGAATATACAGCGTCTGACCGGTTCCGCGTTTGGACAGCTCACGCGCCAGCTTCACGCGCTGCGCTTCACCACCGGACAGCGTTGTCGCTGACTGCCCCAGACGGATATAGGTCAGACCCACATCCATCAGGGTTTGCAGCTTACGCGCCAGCGCAGGGACGGCGTCAAAGAACTCGCGCGCCTCTTCGATAGTCATATCCAGCACTTCGTGGATGGTCTTGCCTTTGTACTTAATCTCCAGCGTTTCGCGGTTATAGCGCTTGCCTTTACACTGGTCGCACGGCACGTAGATATCCGGCAGGAAGTGCATCTCAACCTTGATTACGCCGTCGCCCTGGCACGCTTCACAGCGGCCGCCGCGCACGTTAAAGCTGAAACGTCCTGGCGTGTAGCCGCGCGAACGCGCTTCCGGTACACCCGCGAAGAGTTCACGGACGGGCGTAAAGACGCCAGTATAGGTCGCCGGGTTGGAACGTGGGGTGCGGCCAATCGGGCTCTGATCGATATCGATAACCTTGTCGAAATGCTCCAGCCCCTGAATGTCGCGGTACGGTGCAGGCTCGGCCAGCGTCGCGCCGTTCAGCGCCGTCTGCGCAATCGGGAACAGCGTATCGTTGATCAGCGTCGATTTACCGGAACCGGACACGCCGGTGATGCAGGTAAACAGCCCGACAGGCAGCGTCAGGGTCACGTCTTTCAGGTTGTTGCCGCGCGCCCCGGTTAGCTTCAGCACTTTTTCCGGGTTCGCCGCCACGCGCTGTTTTGGCACTTCAATTTTGCGCTTGCCGCTCATGTACTGGCCGGTCAGCGACTCGGGCACCGCCATAATGTCTTTCAGCGTCCCTTCTGCCACCACCTGTCCGCCGTGCACGCCAGCGCCCGGGCCGATGTCGATCACGTGGTCTGCGGCGCGAATGGCGTCTTCGTCGTGCTCAACCACAATCACCGTGTTGCCAAGGTTACGCAGGTGAACCAGCGTGCCGAGCAGGCGTTCGTTGTCGCGCTGGTGCAGGCCGATAGACGGCTCATCCAGCACGTACATCACGCCGACTAAGCCCGCGCCAATCTGGCTCGCCAGGCGGATACGCTGGGCTTCACCGCCGGAGAGCGTTTCAGCCGATCGGGAAAGCGTCAGGTAGTTCAGGCCGACGTTCACGAGGAACTTGAGGCGATCGCCGATCTCTTTCAGCACTTTTTCGGCGATTTTCGCGCGCTGGCCGGAGAGCTTCAGGTTGTTGAAGAAGTCCATCGCGTGGCCGATGCTCATGTCTGAGATGGTCGGCAGCGCCGTGTTTTCGACAAACACGTGACGCGCTTCGCGACGCAGACGTGTACCCTCGCAGGTGGCGCAGGAGCGGTTGCTGATGAACTTCGCCAGCTCCTCGCGCACCGCGCTGGATTCGGTCTCTTTGTAGCGGCGCTCCATGTTGTGCAGCACCCCTTCGAACGGGTGGCGACGCACGGAAGTGTCACCGCGATCGTTCATGTACTTGAACTCGATGTTCTCTTTGCCGGAACCGAACAGGATCACTTTATGTACGTTCGCGCTCAGGCTGGCCCACGGGGCTTCAACGTCGAACTTATAGTGCTCTGCCAGCGATTTCAGCATCTGGAAGTAATAAAAATTACGCTTATCCCAGCCGCGAATGGCGCCACCCGCCAGCGACAGCTCCGGGTTCTGGATCACGCGGTCCGGGTCGAAATATTGCTGAACGCCGAGGCCGTCACAGGTCGGGCACGCGCCCGCCGGGTTGTTGAACGAGAACAGGCGCGGTTCCAGCTCGCGCATGCTGTAGCCGCAAATCGGGCAGGCGAAGTTGGCGGAGAAGAGCAGCTCTTCCGCTTTCGCATCGTCCATGTCTGACACCACCGCCGTGCCGCCCGACAGTTCCAGCGCCGTTTCAAAGGATTCCGCCAGACGCGTCGCCAGATCTTCACGTACCTTAAAGCGGTCAATCACCACTTCGATGGTGTGTTTCTTTTGCAGCTCCAGCTTTGGCGGATCGGACAGGTCACACACTTCGCCATCGATACGGGCGCGGATATAGCCCTGGCTTGCCAGGTTTTCCAGCGTTTTGGTGTGTTCACCCTTACGCTCTTTAATGATTGGCGCCAGCAGCATCAGGCGTTTGCCTTCCGGCTGAGACAGCACGTTATCCACCATCTGGCTGACGGTCTGGGCCGCCAGCGGAACGTCATGATCCGGACAACGCGGCTCGCCCACGCGCGCATACAGCAGACGCAGGTAGTCATGGATTTCGGTAATGGTACCGACCGTAGAACGCGGGTTATGCGATGTGGATTTCTGCTCAATGGAGATAGCAGGAGACAACCCTTCAATGTGGTCGACATCCGGTTTTTCCATCAGCGACAGGAACTGACGCGCGTACGCCGAGAGCGATTCAACGTAACGACGCTGTCCTTCGGCATACAAAGTGTCGAAAGCCAGTGAGGATTTGCCAGACCCCGAAAGCCCGGTCACGACGATGAGTTTGTCGCGAGGGATTATGAGGTTGATATTCTTGAGATTGTGGGTGCGGGCGCCCCGAACTTCGATCTTATCCATTCACCTTTCCCGGTTGGAACACGGATTGCCTGATTTGTTTGAAGGACAAACGGCTGTCAGAAACGGCTAATTATGACACAAAATGACCTGTTTGAATATACAGTATTGGAATGCATTTTCTGATTCACTGTGTAACAATGTCGAGTCCGCGAGAGAACTCTGGAACATGCTACGCAACTATCAAAGTGTCGCATGGAAATGGTACACTCGCGCGTTTACACTATTAAGAAACGTATTCAGGAGACACGAACATGGCCAGCAGAGGCGTAAACAAGGTGATTCTCGTCGGTAATCTGGGCCAGGACCCGGAAGTACGCTACATGCCGAGTGGTGGCGCAGTTGCCAACATTACGCTGGCTACTTCCGAATCCTGGCGTGATAAAGCGACCGGTGAAATGAAAGAGCAGACCGAATGGCACCGCGTTGTGCTGTTTGGCAAACTGGCTGAAGTGGCCGGTGAGTATCTGCGTAAGGGTTCTCAGGTCTATATCGAAGGCCAGCTGCGTACCCGCAAATGGACCGATCAATCCGGTCAGGAAAAATACACCACGGAAGTGGTGGTCAACGTAGGCGGCACCATGCAGATGCTGGGTGGTCGTCAGGGCAGTGGCGCACCGGCAGGTGGCGGCCAGCAGCAGGGCGGTTGGGGTCAGCCTCAACAGCCTCAGGGCGGCAATCAGTTCAGCGGCGGCGCGCAGTCTCGTCCTCAGCAGCAGTCTGCTCCGGCACCGTCTAACGAACCGCCAATGGACTTCGACGACGATATCCCGTTCTGATATCCAGACGCGTGAAACACAAAAAACCCAGACAATGTCTGGGTTTTTTTATAACAGGCTATCAGGTAATCACCATCGGCCAGTCTGGCGGAGTGTGGCTCATGGCTTCAACCATCACCACTTTAATGTTTTCCCAGACGGCGGCCATATCCACCAGCGTAATGCCGAGCAAACCTGTCGCGAACCAGCATGCGGCACCCAACCCTAACAGGGTGCTAATCACAGCAAGACCTGCGTAGTCGGACTTTCGGAACTGAATGTTTAACGTGCTGGCCAGGAACATCAAAACCGCGCTCAACAACGGCCAGCGCAGGAGCACCATGCTGGTGGTAATGGTTGCCATAAAACCCATCCTCGACAAAACAGACGAACTGGAATGAAACAATGTTTCTCGTTACATAAGATGTGTGAACTATATCACATTTGCTGTTTTATTCGCCAGTATCGTATGAGGTAAAAGTGGGTTTATAACCGGGGAAAATATATCGTACTCGCTCAGATCGGCGCTTAGCCGGAATTTTTATTTTTAATTCATTCAGATAGCAAAACCTTTGCAAAACACCCTCGGCTGTATAGCGTTTACAGCAGTATGTCTATGGATTATGCTTGTGTGGAACAATAAATGTACCCGCAAAAATAATTCATCACATTGAATTATTTGGTTTTTTTTGGATTTTTATTCTTTTTTAACACTCAGCATACTCTTTGATTTCGTGGTCTTATTCTTTTATTCAGATATGAGTTATTGCGGTTGCTCTCTCGATTAATGACCTGCGAAAAGATAATGAAAGAAAAAAGACGCGAGATTATTAACGACAGCATGCAGGCTCTGCACGCCCTGGCGAAGCTGATGCCACAACTCAACGCGCAGTTTTCGCCGGTTGAAATGCTGGAAATCATCAACAGCGCACTGGGGGCAAATCTCTCGTGGGTCAGTGTCGAATCCGCAGACGGGCCGCGCGTGGTTTGTGCCGGCGACGTGACGTGTCACGCCTTCAACGTGGCGGATTTTCTTGCCAGCACCCTGTTGCAGCGGCATCACCGCGCCTGGCGCGTTATCTACTGGAAAGAGCATATTGGCCGGGCGGTATTTTCCCCTCAGCACCCGGGCTATGCGCGGCTGCAAAGCGGCGTGCTGTGTAAACTCTCAGCGCATGGCAGACAGTGCAGTGGTTATTTCTTTTTGGCTTTTAATGAAAAACTGACCTCGTTGCCGATATTGAAAAATATCGTGGTGGTATTGGTCGAGAAGCTAAAAGATTATTTTGATGACATCATCGTGCGGGAAAAAACAGCGCAAGAGATGCAGCGCGTCGTCACGCAATATAAAACTTTATTTGAACGTGCTCCGGTATTGATGAACGCCTTTGACAGACATAACCGGTGTGTATTGTGGAACGCCGAATGCGAAAAAGTCTTTGGCTGGAGTATGACTGAAATCGGTGAGCACCCCGATCCGCTGGCCCTGTTTTACCCGGATCCCGAGGAGCGACAGCGCGTGCAGGAGTCGGTTCGTTTCGCACCACTTAAGGATATGTACGAATGGCACCCGGTGCGTAAAGACGGGACGCCGTTAACCATCCTCTGGTCAAACATCCTTTTACCGGATAACTCCATTCTCAATATTGGCCTCGATATCACCGAACGTAAAAAAGCAGAACAGCAGCTGACCGTCAAAGCCACCACGGACGATCTGACGGGCTGTCTGAATCGCTCGACAATTTTACAGCGGCTCAAAATGGCGCTGGCAGCCAGTTCGCCGCAGGATGTCAGTAGCCACTTCTGTCTCCTGATGTTCGACCTCGATTATTTCAAGCAGATCAACGATCGGTGGGGACATCAGGTTGGCGATGCGGCATTGATTCACTTTTGCGACCGTATTCGCGAAGTGAGCCCGGCCGGGTCGGCACTGGGACGGGTAGGGGGCGAAGAGTTTGTTCTTCTGCTGGCGCGTACGGATGGTATGGCCGCTACGTTGCTCTCTTCCCGGCTGCGTGCCGCGCTGATCTCAAAACCGCTGCGTGTGGGCGATAAAACGCTGGTGCTCTCTTTCAGCGCCGGGGTGGTTGAAGTCTGTCACGGGCAACGGGATACTTCTGCCATACTGATGCGTGCCGATCAGGCATTATATGACGCCAAGCGTACGGGAAGAGGAAAAACGGTTCTGGCGTCTGATTATTTATAAATCAGCATAAGAACAAAGAGCAGGCTATTTCAGCCAACAAATTTTCCACACATGTCGCGGGTAATTATTATCCTTATCAGAAACGAAATGAATACTTTTAGTTTGGCTTACGGGAAAATATTATCGGCATCACGAATTTTAGGATTTTTAATACCAAAAGTCAGTTGCTAACTTCCCATGATTCATACAACGTAATCACCTGTTTATCAAAGCAGCCGGTCTTCATTGCTACAGGCGTACAACATGCAGGGATACAGAGCGGGAAATGAATCGTAGCGCGCGGCGCAAAATGCTCAAAGCGGTCGGGATTATCATGGTAGTTATGCTGCCGGTGATGCTTGCGCTATGGTTTGCCCAGCTTAGAGCTGTGTCGGAAATCAGCGCTCAGCTGCGCACGTTTGCTGAACTTGCTTTAAACAAAACTGAACGGGTTATTCAACAGGTTGATATGGCCCGGGAAGACGCGGAAAAATATCAGGGTAAAGTGTGTACGCCGGAGCATCGTCAATATATGTTGAACGTTTCCCGCGGTCGCCTTTTTGTTGCCGATTTAATTTATGCTGAAGGCCAGGACTTTCTCTGCTCGACCCTTTTTACGCCGGATCATCCTTACATCATCCCCGCTGCCAATTACACACGTAAACCCGACGTTGCTATCTATTATTTTCGCGATACGCCATTTTTTAATGGTTATAAAATGATATATATGCAGCGCGGAAATTATGTCGCAGTGGTCAACCCGCTTTCGTACAGTGAGGTGATGTCAGACGATCGTTCCCTGTCGTGGGGAGTGTATGACACCGTCAGCAATGCATTCTTTTCTGTGAGTCAGGAAGCCAATATTTCTTTATTGCATTCGATGCTCCGACATCAGGAAACGACTTTTCAGAAAGATGACCGTTTTTATACGATCGTAAAATCAGAACAGAGGCCCATTGCGGCCATCGTTTCAACCTCCAATGCCCGTTTTTATAAAACGCTTTATCATCAGGCTACTCTGACGCTACCGCTGGGGATGATTTGCAGCATTATTATTTTGCTGGTGTGGTCGCGAACACACCGTGAATTCAATTCGCCTGGCCGACTTCTGCACCGGGCGCTGAATAAACGCCAGCTGTGCGTCCATTATCAGCCCATTATTGATATAAAAAATAACCAGTGCGTGGGAGCAGAGGCGTTGTTGCGCTGGCCAGGATTCAACGGTCAGGTTATGAGCCCGGCGGAATTTATTCCCCTGGCCGAAAAAGAGGGGATGATTGAGCGCATTACGGATTACGTCGTGGAGGAGGTGTTCACCGATCTGGGCCATTTTCTTGCCGCTCACCCCGATCTGTATGTCTCGATTAACCTGTCGGCGTCAGATTTTCACTCTTCGCGTCTTATTGCCCTGATCTCCGACAAAGCCCGCTTTTACTCGGTTCGCGCGCAGCAAATAAAAATTGAGGTGACGGAGCGGGGGTTTATTGACGTGCCGAAAACCACGCCGGTCATTCAGGCGTTTCGCCAGGCGGGGTATGAAGTGGCGATTGATGATTTCGGAACCGGCTACTCTAACCTGCATAACCTCTATTCGCTGAACGTCGATATCCTGAAAATCGACAAATCTTTTATCGATACCTTAACCACCAACAGCACCAGCCACCTGATTGCCGAGCACATCATTGAGATGGCGCAAAGCCTGCGGCTGAAAACCATTGCGGAAGGGGTCGAGACGGGGGAGCAGGTGAGCTGGCTGCTGAAGCGTGGCGTGCAGTATTGTCAGGGATGGCACTTCGCGAAAGCGATGCCGCCCCAGGCATTTATGGCCTGGCAGCAGCAACCCTTGCGTTAACACGCATTAATTGAGCTGATGGCGGTAGTCGCTCGGCGTACGGTCATACTCGCGGCGGAAGACGCGGGAAAAGGTCTGCTGCGACACATAGCCCAGATCCATTGCGATATCAAAAATGGGCCGCTGCGTTGAGCGTAACGCCTGCGCCGCCAGCAGGAGCCTGCGCTGGCGAATGTAGTCACCCAGCGTTTGATGCATTACGGTGCGGAACATTCTCTGTAAATACCATTTCGAATAGCCCGACTTCTTAGCGACCACATCAATGTTCAACGGCTGGTCGATATGTTCATCAATCCATTCAATAAGCGTCTGAATAATTTGCTGATGCGACATAAGGTTACCCCTCTGTGGAGACATCTGTCCTGGTTGATTCGTCGTTTTCTCTGCGGGGGAGTATAATTCCTCAAGTTAACTTGAGGTAAAGAGGTTTTATGGAAAAGAGATTACCGCGCATCAAAGCGCTGTTAACCCCCGGTGAAGTGGCGAAACGAAGCGGCGTAGCGGTGTCGGCGCTCCACTTCTATGAAAGCAAAGGGTTAATAAAAAGTATCCGTAACGCCGGAAACCAGCGGCGCTATACCCGCGATGTGCTCCGCTACGTGGCGATTATCAAAATTGCGCAACGTATCGGCATCCCCCTGGCTACCATCGGCGACGCGTTCGGCGTATTGCCGGAAGGACACTCGCTGAGCGCGAAAGAGTGGAAGCAGCTGTCGTCCCAGTGGCGAGAAGAACTGGATCGTCGTATTCACACGCTGGTGGCCCTGCGCGATGAACTGGATGGCTGCATTGGTTGCGGGTGTTTATCACGTAGTGATTGTCCGCTGCGTAACCCGGGTGACAGGCTGGGCGAGCAGGGAACAGGGGCGCGGTTGCTGGAGGAGGATTGAGAGGTGTTTGCCGGGTGCTTCGCTTACCCGGCCTTCGCTCTCGGTTTTGTAGGCCGGGTAAGGCGCAGCCGCCACCCGGCAACAAGCATAAAGAACTAAAGCGCCACTAAGGGCGCTTTAGTTTTTTCCGGTCTTTGTCTTTCTCTCTATCCCGCTGGCTCACGGGAGGGTTTCCCCCGACATCAGTACTCCTCGTGTCGAGCTTATGGAGGAGGTTCCGGTTTGTACTGACACTTTAATTCTATGCCCGGCCGCCGTTTTTGCCACCGGAGATGATGAGATTTTAGCCGAATTTTTTTCGTGAAGTTGTTCAGTTTTCTATAGTTAAAAAGTATGAATCACCGGAGAACATCATGCTAACGGTCCACCACCTTAACCAGTCTCGTTCCCATCGCGTCCTCTGGGCGCTGGAAGAGCTGGGTCTGACATATGAGATTGTGCGCTACCAGCGCGAAAAAACCATGCTCGCACCAGACGCGCTCAAAAAAGTGCATCCGCTGGGAAAATCCCCGGTATTGGAAGATAACGGACTGGTTCTGGCTGAATCAGGCGCGATTCTGGAATATCTTCAGGAAACGTACGATTCGGCGTCACGATTCAAACCGTTAGATCCCGCCCATAAAGTGCAGTATCGCTTCTGGCTGCATTACGCCGAAGGGTCCTTGATGCCGCTGCTGTTAATGAAGCTGGTATTTAACAGCCTCGGCAAACCCCCCGTCCCGTTTGGCCTGCGCACGCTGGGTAAGGCGCTGGGGCAGGGGGTGCAAAAAGCGTATCTCAACCGCCAGCTGGAAACGCATGCGCGCTTTATTAACGATCATCTTGCCGAAAACAGCTGGTTTGCCGGCGACACGCTGACCATGGCGGACATCCAGATGAGTTTTCCCCTCTTCGCCCTGCTGGCGAGAGGCGGCATCGACAATCTCGACCACATAGCGGCGTGGAAACAGAGAGTGGAGGCACGTCCGGGCTGGCAGACAACGCTTGCGAAAGGCGGCCCGCTGACGATACCCGGCGGGGGATGAAATGTAACGAAATTGCGCATGGACGATAACGTTTGCGCATCCTCTGCTTAATTCTTCATCGTCATGAGGCAATTTTAGCGAAAAACGAGAAAGTTCAGTTGAAAAGGGCGGGTATTAGGCTAGATAATCGTTTGCCTACATTTGACCACCCGTTTTGTAAGCGCGGAGCTAAACGTTTGCTTTTTTTGTGACGCCCCTTTCGTCGCAAACGCAGCACAAGGATTTGACGTTTCGCTGGCAGTGGAGTCTCCACCACGCTTACGGACTTTCAATAAAAATTTTCAGGGGATGTTTTCTATGTCTACGCCATCTGCGCGTACCGGCGGTTCACTTGACGCCATGTTTAAAATTTCTGCTCGCGGCAGCACCGTGCGCCAGGAAGTTGTTGCCGGTCTGACGACGTTTCTGGCGATGGTGTACTCCGTCATCGTGGTGCCGGGCATGCTCGGCAAAGCGGGCTTCCCGCCAGCGGCGGTCTTTGTTGCCACCTGCCTGGTTGCGGGTGTGGGTTCGATTGTGATGGGCCTGTGGGCGAACCTGCCGCTGGCGATCGGGTGCGCCATCTCCCTGACCGCGTTTACCGCCTTCAGCCTGGTGCTGGGCCAGCATATCAGCGTCCCGGTAGCGCTCGGCGCGGTGTTCCTGATGGGTGTACTGTTCACCGTGATCTCTGCTACCGGCATCCGTAGCTGGATTTTGCGCAACCTGCCGCAGGGCGTGGCGCACGGCACCGGTATCGGCATCGGCCTGTTCCTGCTGCTGATCGCTGCCAACGGCGTGGGTCTGGTCATCAAGAACCCGCTGGACGGCCTGCCGGTTGCGCTGGGTAACTTCGCGAGCTTCCCGGTAATTATGTCGCTGGTGGGTCTGGCGGTGATCATTGGCCTGGAAAAACTGAAAGTGCCGGGCGGCATTCTGCTGACCATTATCGGCGTGTCCATCGTCGGTCTGATCTTCGACCCGTCCGTTCATTTCTCCGGGATTTTCGCCATGCCGTCGCTGAGCGATGACAACGGTAACTCCCTGATTGGCAGCCTGGATATTGTGGGCGCGCTGAACCCGGTGATCCTGCCAAGCGTGCTGGCGCTGGTAATGACCGCGGTGTTTGACGCCACCGGGACCATCCGCGCGGTGGCGGGGCAGGCTAACCTGCTGGACAAAGACGGCCAGATCATTGACGGCGGCAAAGCGCTGACCACCGACTCCCTGAGCAGCGTTTTCTCTGGCCTGGTGGGTGCAGCGCCAGCGGCAGTGTACATTGAGTCCGCAGCGGGTACGGCGGCAGGCGGCAAAACCGGCCTGACGGCTATTACCGTTGGCGTACTGTTCCTGCTGATCCTGTTCCTCTCTCCGCTCTCTTATCTGGTGCCAGCTTACGCGACTGCACCTGCGCTGATGTACGTCGGCCTGCTGATGCTGAGCAACGTGGCGAAAATCGACTTTGCTGACTTTGTTGATGCCATGTCCGGTCTGATCACCGCGGTCTTTATCGTGCTGACCTGTAACATCGTGACCGGCATTATGATCGGTTTCGCCTCGCTGGTGATTGGGCGTCTGGTCTCCGGTGAGTGGCGCAAGCTGAACATCGGTACCGTTGTCATCGCCGTTGCGCTGGTGGCGTTCTACGCGGGCGGCTGGGCAATTTAAGTTATCCATTGATGCGAAAACGGGTGGCTCAGGCCGCCCGTTTTTATTTTCAGGACTCATCCCGTTGTCTTTTACGTTACTCTGGAGAGGATAGAATAAGAGGCACGACGCCTCAGGTTTGGCTTAAAAAGAAACACAGCAAACAGGGAACGCATGGAAATTTTCTTCACAATACTCATCATGACCCTTGTGGTCTCATTATCCGGGGTGGTTACACGCGTACTGCCCTTCCAGGTCCCCCTGCCTTTAATGCAAATAGCTATCGGTGCGCTGCTGGCGTGGCCGACGTTCGGTCTGCACGTGGAGTTCGATCCGGAACTGTTCCTCGTGCTGTTTATCCCGCCGCTGCTGTTTGCCGATGGCTGGAAAACGCCGACGCGCGAATTTCTTGAGCACGGGCGAGAGATCTTCGGTCTGGCGCTGGCGCTGGTGGTCGTTACCGTGGTCGGGATTGGTTTCCTGATCTACTGGGCCGTACCGGGGATCCCGCTTATACCCGCCTTTGCGCTGGCTGCCGTGCTGTCGCCGACCGACGCCGTGGCGCTGTCCGGCATTGTGGGCGAAGGGCGCATTCCTAAGAAAATCATGGGCATTTTGCAGGGCGAGGCGCTGATGAACGACGCTTCCGGCCTGGTCGCCCTGAAGTTTGCCGTGGCGGTAGCCATGGGCACCATGGTCTTTACCGTCGGCGGTGCAACCCTCGAATTCTTCAAGGTGGCGATTGGCGGTATCCTCGCAGGCTTTGTTGTAAGCTGGCTGTACGGTCGTTCGCTGCGCTTCCTCAGCCGCTGGGGCGGCGATGAACCGGCGACGCAGATCGTCCTGCTGTTCCTGCTGCCGTTCGCCTCTTACCTGATTGCCGAACATATCGGCGTGTCGGGCATTCTGGCGGCGGTAGCCGCGGGGATGACCATCACCCGCTCCGGCGTGATGCGCCGGGCGCCGCTGGCGATGCGTCTTCGCGCGAACAGTACCTGGGCGATGCTCGAGTTTGTCTTTAACGGCATGGTGTTCCTGCTGTTGGGCCTGCAACTGCCGGGCATTATGGAATCTTCGCTGATCGCGGCCGAAGCGGATCCAAACGTTGAAGTGTGGATGCTGTTTACCGATATCGTACTCATCTACCTTTCGCTGATGCTGGTGCGTTTCGGCTGGCTGTGGACGATGAAGAAGTTCAGCGTTCGCTTCCTGACCAAAAAGCCGATGGAGTTCGGCTCCTGGACCACGCGCGAGCTGCTGATTGCCTCTTTCGCGGGCGTTCGCGGGGCGATCACCCTTGCTGGTGTGCTCTCCATTCCTCTGCTTCTGCCGACGGGCGACGTCTTCCCGGCGCGCTACGAGCTGGTGTTCCTGGCGGCGGGCGTGATCCTCTTCTCCCTGTTTGTCGGCGTAATTATGCTGCCGATTCTGCTGCAGCATATTGATGCGGGTGACACCTCGCAGCAGCATAAGGAAGAGCGGATTGCCCGCGCGGCGACGGCGGAAGTAGCGATTGTCGCCATCGAGAAGATGGAGGAGCGTCTGGCCGCCGATGCCGAAGAGAACATTGATAACCAGCTGCTGAAGGAAGTCAGTTCACGCGTGATTGGTAATTTGCGTCGCCGTGCTGACGGACGTAACGACGTGGAAAGTTCGTTGCAGGAAGAGAACCTCGAGCGCCGTTTCCGCCTGGCGGCGCTGCGCTCCGAGCGTGCCGAGCTGTATCACCTGCGCGCGACGCGGCAGATCAGCAACGAGACGCTGCAAAAGCTGCTGCACGATCTGGATCTGCTGGAAGCGTTGTTGATAGAGAATCAGTAGCGCTGTAATTGCCCGGTGGCGCTGCGCTTACCGGGCCTACGTGCTCGATCGGTTCCCTCTCCCTATGGGCTGAGGGTTCCCCACAAATTAATGCGAGCACTGAGCAATCCCCTCGCCCCTCCGGGGAGAGGGTTAGGGTGAGGGGAACATACGGCGGTGGTGGTCATTCCGTTCACTTTATGTTCCTTGCTACTCTGTAACGACATGACCGGTGAACGTGCCAGGGTGGCTCAGTCGCCACCACCCTGGCGACCCGGGCTCCCGGCGGTAAATCGCCGCTTCGCGGTGCCCTCGGCTTATTCCTTCCGGCTTATCGGGTACGGGGGGAGGCAACGTCCCTGTAAAGCCGCCCTCTCGGCGCATCCCTGCGCCTCGCCCCGGCCGGAAGGCAAACGCCTCAGCGATTTACAGCCGGACCAGGGCATCGCTGACAGCCCTCAGTCATTTAGAAAGCAACTTTATTGCTTCTGCATAAAAAAATTACTGGGGAACCCTCAGCCCTATGGGAGAGGGTTAGGGTGAGGGTACCCAAAACCCCTCACAGCATTGCAACCACGCCTGTGCGCTGTGCGACAGATACACCCCTTCACGCCAGATCATCCCTAACTGCCAGTGCAGATCGCTCTCCAGCGGGATCCAGCGCAGCGTGTTTTTATCCAGCCGCTCGCAGATCGGCTGCGGCAGAATGGCTATCCCCACGCCCGCCTGTACCATCGCTGCCAGAAAATCCCACTGGCCGCTGCGCACCGCAATGCGCGGCTTTACGTTGTGCTGGTTAAACAGCGCCATCAGCTGGCGGCTTAAGGCGAAATCTTCGTTGTAAATTAGCAGCGGGTGTTCGCCGAGCAGCTCGGGTTTTACTGATTCAATCTTCAGCCAGTCGCCGGAGCGCGGCACCAGCACGCACAGCGGGTGGCTGAACAGCGGCAGCGTTGCCAGCCCGCTCTCTTCTTCCACGGGAAGGGCCGTCATGGCCACGTCCAGTTCACCGTTCATCACCGCCTGCTGCACGGTCAGGCCGCCAAATTCAGAAATTTTTAGCTCAACGCCGGGATAGCGCTGGCGAAACAGGCTAATCGGCCCGGCCATCATCATGCCGACCATCGGCGGAATGCCGAGCCGCAGCAGCCCTTTTGTCAGGTGGTTGATGTCCCCAAGCTCGGCCTCCAGCTGGCGGAACTCCGCCAGAATTGCCAGCCCGCGCTCGAACACCACGCGACCGGTATCGGTCAGCAGCAGCTTGCGCCCGTCGCGGATCAGGAGGGTACAGTTCAGCTCATCTTCGAGGTTTTTCAGCATCTTACTGATGGTAGGCTGGGTTACGAATAACTTCTCCGCTGCGCGGGTAAAACTTTGCTGGCGAACCACCTCGACAAAATAGCGCAGCGTTCTTATGTCCATGATTATTCCTCGAAACTATACCTTCGATGATTTTAATTCATTTCAGTCGATACCGTACGCTCACTATACTGGCGCCTCGTCTCATTTCTGAGGAAAACCCCCATGGCCGTGGCGTTAAGCCGTGTTACGCCTGCCGTTGTTCAACGACTCCAGGTACCGGTTCAGGTACTGCTCTACGCGGGACTGTTTGTTTTTGCTGAATATCTTGTCGACTGGCTGAACCTGCCTTTACCCGCCAACCTGGTGGGAATGGTGCTGATGCTGACGCTGATCCTCTGTCGCGCGTTGCCCCTTAGCTGGGTGCGGGCCGGTGCGCGCTGGCTGCTGGCGGAGATGCTGCTGTTCTTCGTTCCGGCCGTGGTGGCGGTGGTGAATTATGCGCAACTGCTGATGGTCGACGGCTGGCGCATCTTTGCGGTTATCGCCCTGAGCACGCTGATGGTGCTGGGCGCCACCGCCTGGGTGGTGGATAAAGTGTATCGCTTTGAAATCAGCAGGCAGAAGCATGACTAACTTTCAGATAAGCGTGCTATGCCTGATTGCGACAGTCGTCATTTACTTTGCCAACAAGCGCCTGTATCGCCGCTTTCGCACGCTGCCGCTGATGCCGCTGGTCTTTACGCCGATCCTGCTGGTGCTGATGCTGGTCTTCGGCCATATCTCCTGGCAGAACTACATTGGTGAATCCCACTGGCTGCTGTGGCTGCTCGGCCCGGCGACTATCGCCTTTGCGGTGCCGGTGTATGACAACCTGGCAATTATTAAACGCCACTGGATGTCGCTCAGCGCGGGAGTCGTCACCGCGACGGTAGTGGCGGTGTGCAGCTCGGTCTGGCTGGCGCGGCTGTTTACCCTGTCTGATGAAATCCAGCGCAGCCTGGCGGTACGCTCGGTGACCACACCGTTCGCGCTGGCGGCGGCTAAACCGCTCGGCGGACAGCCGGATCTGGTGGCGCTGTTTGTGGTGGTGACCGGCGTGTTCGGCATGGCAGTGGGGGATGTGCTGTTTCTGCGCCTTTCCATTCGCGAAGGGATGGCGAAAGGGGCAGGGTTTGGCGCGGCGTCGCACGGGGCGGGGACGGCACGTTCGTATGAGCTGGGACAGCAGGAAGGCGTTGTTGCAAGCCTGGTGATGATGCTCTCGGGCGTGACAATGGTATTAATCGCGCCGCTGGTGGCGTGGGTGATGTTTTAAGTTCCCCGGCCAGAGCGACCGGGGAGAAAAGGTTTAGTGCGCGCGGCCTTGCTCAACACCCAGGCCGGTTTGCGAGCGGATAAACTGGGCGCGGAATTTCTCACGCTCCAGGTTACCCTCCGGCGAGTTGTCGGTCGCTGAGAAGAACCAGATCCCAATAAACGCCACGGCAATGGAGAACAGCGCCGGGTATTCATACGGGAAGATAGCGCTTTCGTGACCGAGGATCTGCACCCAGATGGTCGGGCCGAGGATCATCAGAATCACCGCCGTCAGCAGCCCCAGCCAGCCGCCAATCATCGCCCCACGGGTGGTCAGTTTTGACCAGTACATGGAGAGCAGAATGATCGGGAAGTTACAGCTTGCCGCAATCGAGAAGGCCAGCCCCACCATAAAGGCGATGTTCTGCTTCTCGAACAAAATCCCCAGCAGGATGGCGACGACGCCCAGCACCAGTACGGTGATTTTGGAGACTTTCAGCTCATCGCGCTCGCTTGCGCCTTTGCGGAAAACGTTGGCGTAGAGATCGTGCGATACCGCAGACGCACCAGCCAACGTCAGCCCGGCAACCACCGCGAGGATGGTGGCGAAGGCCACGGCAGAGATAAAGCCGAGGAACAGGTTACCGCCTACCGCGTCGGCCAGATGCACCGCCGCCATGTTGTTACCGCCGATAAGCGCGCCCGCCGCGTCTTTAAACGCCGGGTTTGCCCCCACCAGCATGATCGCGCCAAAGCCGATGATAAAGGTCAGTATGTAGAAGTAGCCCATAAACCCGGTGGCGTAGAACACGCTTTTACGCGCTTCACGTGCATCAGACACCGTGAAGAAACGCATCAGGATATGCGGCAGGCCAGCGGTACCGAACATCAGGCCGAGACCGAGCGAGAGCGCGGATATCGGATCTTTCACCAGCCCGCCCGGGCTCATGATCGCTTCCCCTTTCGGGTGCACTGACATGGCTTCGGTAAACAGATTATTGAAGCTGAACCCGACGTGTTTCATCACCATAAAGGCCATAAAGCTGGCGCCGAACAGCAGCAGTACCGCTTTGATGATCTGTACCCAGGTGGTGGCCAGCATGCCGCCGAACAGGACGTACATCACCATCAGCACGCCTACCAGCACCACCGCGACGTGGTAATTCAGACCGAACAGCAGCTCGATCAGTTTGCCCGCGCCGACCATCTGCGCAATCAGGTACAGCGCCACCACCACCAGCGAACCGCAGGCGGAGAGCATGCGGATGGGGCCTTGTTTGAGGCGGTATGAAGCTACGTCTGCAAAGGTGTAGCGGCCAAGGTTACGCAGGCGCTCGGCAATCAGGAACAGAATGATCGGCCAGCCGACGAGGAAGCCGAGGGAGTAGATCAGGCCGTCATACCCCGAGGTATAAACCAGCGCGGAGATCCCGAGGAACGAGGCGGCAGACATAAAGTCTCCCGCAATCGCCAGCCCGTTCTGGAAGCCGGTAATGTTGCCGCCCGCGGTGTAGTAATCGTTACGGGAGCGCACGCGTTTCGACGCCCAGTAGGTGATGTAAAGCGTTAGCACCACGAAAATCAGGAACATGATAATCGCCTGCCAGTTGGTTGGCTGGCGCTGGACCTCGCCGGTAAGGGCATCTGCCGCATGGGCAGCAAAGGGAAGTGTGGCGGCAAGCGCCGTCAGGACTCGCTTCATGATGCTTTTACCTCGCGCAGAACTTCTCTGTTAAGACGATCGAATTCACCGTTCGCACGCCAGACATACACACCTGTCAGCACAAACGAAATAACGATAACGCCAATGCCAATTGGGATGCCGCGCGTAACGCTGGTTCCGGCGTGCAGCGGCGTACCGAGCCACTGCGGCGCAAAGGCGATCAGCAGAATAAAGCCGACGTAAATAACTAGCATGATGATGGAAAGGATAAAGGCAAACCGTTGCCGTTTTTCGACGAGCTCCCTGTAGTGCGCACTATTCTCTATCTGCTGACAAATATCGTTATTCATCACAGAGTCTCCAAAGGTAAGGTTGGTTTGTTTTTATCCCCTCTCCCCTATGGGGAGAGGGTTAGGGTGATGGAAGGAAGGTGCGGTCTGATGCCCTCACCCCGGCCCTCTCCCACGGGGAGAGGGAGAAAACACTAGGAAGGCATTGCGATGGCCTGCTTCTCTTCGAGCAGTTTGTCCACCACGCCAGGATCGGCAAGCGTTGAGGTATCACCGAGGTTGCTGGTGTCGCCCGCTGCGATTTTGCGCAGAATACGGCGCATAATCTTTCCGGAACGGGTTTTCGGCAGTGAGTCGGTCCAGTGCAGCACATCCGGTGTGGCCAGCGGGCCGATCTCTTTACGCACCCAGTTACGCACCTCGGTATACAGCTCTGGCGACGGCTCTTCGCCGTGGTTCAGGGTGACGTAGGCGTAGATTGCCTGGCCTTTGATGTTGTGAGGAATGCCGACAACTGCCGCTTCGGCAATCTTCGGATGCGACACCAGCGCAGACTCAATCTCCGCCGTGCCCAGACGGTGGCCAGAGACGTTCAGCACGTCGTCCACGCGTCCGGTGATCCAGTAATAACCGTCTTCATCCCGGCGCGCGCCGTCGCCGCTGAAGTACATGTTTTTGAAGGTCGAGAAGTAGGTCTGCTCGAACCGCTCGTGGTCGCCGAACAGGGTACGCGCCTGGCCAGGCCAGGAATCGACGATCACCAGATTGCCCTCGGTGGCGCCTTCCTGCGGATTGCCTTCGTTATCCACCAGCGCAGGCTGTACGCCGAAGAACGGACGGGTGGCCGAACCGGCTTTCAGCTGCGTGGCGCCCGGCATCGGGGTGATCATAAAGCCGCCGGTTTCGGTCTGCCACCAGGTGTCCATCACCGGGCACTTCTCGTTGCCGATCTTCTTCCAGTACCACTCCCAGGCTTCCGGGTTGATCGGCTCGCCCACGGAACCGAGGATGCGCAGGGAAGAGCGGTCGGTCCCTTCGATGGCTTTATCGCCTTCCGCCATCAGCGCACGGATCGCCGTTGGCGCGGTGTAGAGAATGTTGACCTGATGCTTATCGACCACCTGGCACATACGCGCCGGCGTTGGCCAGTTAGGTACGCCTTCAAACATCAGCGTCGTTGCGCCGCAGGCCAGCGGGCCGTACAGCAGGTAGCTGTGACCGGTGACCCAGCCCACGTCGGCGGTACACCAGTAGATGTCGCCCGGATGGTAGTCGAAAACGTATTTAAAGGTGGTGGCCGCGTAAACCAGATAGCCGCCGGTGGTATGCAGCACGCCTTTCGGCTTACCGGTGGATCCGGAGGTATAAAGGATAAACAGCGGATCTTCCGCGTTCATCTCTTCCGGCTGATGCTGGTCGCTCGCGTTTTCAATCAGATCGCTCCACCACAGGTCTCGGCCCTCGTGCCAGTCAATGTTGCCGCCCGTGCGTTTGAAGACAATGACGTTATGGATGGATTTCACGTTCGGGTTTTTCAGCGCGTCATCGACGTTTTTCTTCAGCGGAATGCCGCGCCCGGCACGCACGCCCTCGTCAGCGGTGATCACCAGCTTTGAGTTCGAGTCGACGATACGTCCGGCAACCGCCTCCGGCGAGAAGCCACCAAAAATAACGGAGTGGATCGCGCCGATGCGCGCGCAGGCCAGCATAGCCACCGCGGCTTCCGGCACCATCGGCATATAGATCGCCACCACATCGCCTTTTTTAATGCCCTGGGCCAGCAGCACGTTGGCGAAGCGGCAGACGTCGCGATGAAGCTCTTTATATGAGATGTGTTTGCTCTGAGAGGCATCGTCGCCTTCCCAGATAATGGCCGTTTCGTTGCCGCGTTCGGCAAGATGGCGGTCCAGGCAGTTCGCCGCCAGGTTCAGCGTGCCGTCTTCATACCATTTAATGGAGACGTTGCCCGGCGCGAAAGAGGTGTTCTTTACCTTCTGATAAGGTTTGATCCAGTCGAGGATGTGGCCCTGTTCACCCCAGAATGCGTCAGGGCTGGAAATGGACTGCTGGTATTTCTCCTGGTACTGCTCCGGGCTTATCAGGCAACGGTCCGCAATGTTTGCGGGAATGTCGTGTTTGTGTATTTGGCTCATGGCTTTTTTTCTCCTTGTAAGATGTTAATAATATGTCGCAAAAACGTTAATAGTAGGGGCTTTACAAGCTTTGTTTAGTATTTGGGCGACAGATCACGCAATGTCTGAAGAGTATGAAAATTGAGCGAATGAAACTTTGAAGGGAAATAATTCATCTGAAGAATTATTCACTTTTTTGTTTGTAAAAGTTTTTTCATAACAATCGGTTATTGATGTGGATTGCTATTAATTACCGTCAATGACGCTTTTTGCAGTGAAATGCCTTGTTCTTTAAGGCTTGCGCAGCATGCCGTGCAAATGATACTCATACGGCGCGTTAAAAAATCCCATAAACCAACGCAACACAATTCATACCCTTTCAGTATGTCTCCATATTCATGCAGTTTTGCTGGTGCGGAGATTTCATTGAGGAAGTCAGTTTCTATGAAAAATTTGAAAGTCAGCCTGGCCTGGCAGATCCTGCTGGCCCTTGTGCTGGGCATCTTGCTGGGCAGTTACCTCCATTACCATAGCGACAGCCGCGAGTGGCTGATTGCGAACCTTCTCTCGCCAGCGGGCGATATCTTTATTCATCTGATCAAGATGATTGTTGTGCCGATTGTGATCTCGACGCTGGTGGTCGGTATTGCCGGGGTAGGTGATGCGAAACAGTTAGGCCGCATCGGCGTTAAAACCATTCTCTATTTCGAAGTGATCACCACGGTTGCCATCATTCTTGGTATCACCCTGGCGAACGTGTTCCAGCCAGGTTCCGGGATTGATATGTCGCAGCTGGCGACGGTGGATATTTCGAAATATCAAAGCACCACCGCCGACGTGCAGAGCCATTCGCACGGTCTGATGGGCACAATTCTGTCACTGGTGCCGACCAACATTATCGCGTCAATGGCGAAGGGCGAGATGCTGCCGATCATCTTCTTCTCGGTGCTCTTTGGTCTGGGGCTTTCTTCCCTGCCCGCGACGCACCGTGAACCGCTGGTAACGGTGTTCCGCTCTATCTCTGAAACCATGTTCAAAGTTACCCACATGGTGATGCGCTATGCGCCGGTGGGTGTTTTTGCGCTGATCGCCGTAACCGTGGCGAACTTCGGCTTTGCTTCCCTGTGGCCGTTGGCGAAGCTGGTGATTCTGGTGCACTTCGCGATCCTGTTCTTCGCGCTGGTAGTGCTGGGGATTGTGGCGCGCCTGTGCGGGCTGAGCATCTGGATCCTAATCCGCATTCTGAAAGATGAGCTGATTCTGGCGTACTCCACGGCAAGCTCCGAGAGCGTGCTGCCGCGTATCATTGAGAAGATGGAGGCCTACGGTGCACCGGCGTCCATTACCAGCTTCGTTGTACCGACCGGTTACTCCTTCAACCTGGATGGTTCAACGCTATATCAGAGTATTGCGGCAATCTTTATCGCTCAGCTGTACGGCATTGACCTGTCGCTGTGGCAGGAAATCGTACTGGTGTTGACCCTGATGGTGACCTCAAAGGGTATCGCAGGCGTGCCGGGCGTCTCCTTCGTGGTGCTGCTGGCGACGCTGGGCAGCGTCGGTATTCCGCTGGAAGGCCTGGCGTTTATCGCCGGTGTGGACCGTATCCTCGACATGGCGCGTACCGCGCTGAACGTGGTGGGTAATGCGCTGGCGGTGCTGGTAATCTCCAAGTGGGAACACAAGTTCGACCGTAAAAAAGCGCTGGCGTATGAACGCGAGGTGCTGGGTCGTTTTGATAAAACGGCTGACCAATGATGTAAAAATGCCGGGTGGCGGCTTCGCCTTACCGGGCCTACATAACCGTAGGCCCGGTAAGCGCAGCGCCACCGGGCAATAATTTACTCTCCGCTCAACGCATCAAACTCTTCACACCCGGTATCAAACCCTTCCGTACAGCTCAGGTTTAACCAGTAAAGCGCTTTCTGTTTATTCGGTGTGATAAAGCCTTTTTCACCCTGCCTGAACAGCATGCCTGCCCAGTACTCCGCATAACCCGTCCGGGACAGAGCCGAACTCCGCTTGAACCACGCCGCAGCCTGCACGTCATCCTGAGGGACTTCAACGCCGTTGGCATAGATCAGCCCCAGCAGCTGTTGCGCGTCTACCGCCGAGTCACTATCGATGTCTTCGGTCGCCGTTTGCAGCAGTTTAATGGCCTGCGGGTAGTCGGTCTTGCCTGCCTGCGTATTCACCAGCACCCGCGCCAGCATGATCGCGCCGCGTTTGCTGCCCGCAATGTTTGCCTGTTGGGCCAGAGCTTTGGCCTGTGCGTAGTCGCCCTGCGTAAAGAGGATTTGCGACAGCAGCGCCATGGCGTCGACATTGCCGCCTTTCGCCGCTTTCTCGGCCCACAGCGCGGCCTGCTTGCTGTCGCCGGAACTGAACCAGGTATCGGCAAGATAATACTGTGCGCGCGCATCGCCCGCTTCAGCCTGCTTTTTATACTGGCTGCCTATCTCATCGGCATGGGCAAACGCGGTTAAAAATAACAACAACAGAAAAAGGGTTTTCATGGATTCTTATCATCTGGGTACACGCCGCGCAGTATAATCGCGGTGACAGAAGAAAAAAACGGGTGCGTTAAGACCTCAGAATCCCACAAGCCGGGCGGAACACGGGTTCCGCCCGAAGAGGTTAGCCTGCATTACAGGCTAATTTCGCCGCCACCTCCTGATGTTCACTCTTTATTGAAAACTCACATAACTTACCGCGAGTAATAAAGGTAAAGATCACTATCGTCAGGCAAATAATAAAAACGATGCCTAACGCAGTTTTTAATGGCGTCATGCCTTTTACTCCTTGTGAAAAAAAGAATAAGAGGCTACTCTCAACTTGTTGGGGTTGAGGGGTAGCCTCGGGTAAATGCAAATTTCCCGGGGCTTTCCACTTTCTGTCCCTCAACAATGCTCAAGACAGAAAGTCTTAAGCACCCGCCGTATATCTTATCCCTCTGAATTAAAATGCAAAGATGTAATTAATTTTCGCGCAAATTACATTTTTCTGCGAGACGTCTTCAGAGAAATATATTGATATTATTAATAGCGATGCCAGAAATAATAATGGGGTGAATATCTCACCCCATTTAGTCAGCGATTAATTAACAGCTTCATCCCATTGCGCTTTCACGCAGGCGGGCTTTCAGCTTGTTATATTCGTCGATCACGTACTGTTCCGCTGCGCGCTGATCCGCTATGGGCTCCACGTTTACGGCGCAGTATTTATACTCCGGCGTTTTGGTTATCGGGCTTAAGTTCTCCGTCACCAGCTCGTTACAGGCGCCAATCCACCACTGGTAGGTCATATAGACCGCGCCTTTGTTCGGACGGTCGCTGACCTGCGCGCGGGTAATGATGCGGCCTTTACGCGAGTTCACCCACACCAGCGCTTCATCTTCAATACCGAGCCGTTCGGCATCGGCGGTGTTGATCTGCGCGTAGCCCGGTTCATCCGCCAGCGCCGCCAGCGCGGCGCAGTTGCCGGTCATGGAACGGCAGGAGTAATGGCCCACTTCACGCACGGTGGAGAGCACCATCGGATACTCGTCGGTGAGTTTATCGATCGGCGCGACCCAGTCGCAGGTGAAGAATTGCGCCAGCCCGTTCGGGGTGTCGAATTTTTCTTTAAAGAGGTACGACGTTCCCTGATCCGCCTCTGACTCATCCCGGCATGGCCACTGGATGTAGCCTAGCTCACCCATTTTTTCATAGGTTGCCCCATAAAAGTCCGGGCACAGATGCCGCAACTCGTCCCAGATCTCCTGGGTGTTGTTGTAGTGCATCGGGTAGCCCATGCGGGTGGCGATTTCGCTGATGATCTGCCAGTCCGTTTTCAGATCCCACTTCGGCTCGACAGCCTTGAAGAAGCGCTGGAAGCCGCGGTCTGCCGCCGTATAGACACCTTCATGCTCTCCCCAGGAGGTCGACGGTAAAATCACATCCGCCGCCGCCGCGGTTTTGGTCATAAAGATATCCTGAACAATCACCAGCTCCAGATCCTCAAAGCCCTTACGCACCGCAGACAACTCGGCGTCGGTCTGGAGCGGATCTTCACCCATGATGTAGGCCGCACGCACTTCACCGTGCGCCGCGCGGTGCGGCAGCTCGCTGATGCGATACCCCGTGTGCTCAGGCAGGCTCTCCACGCCCCAGGCCTTCGCGAATTTCTCGCGATTTTCCGGGAATTTGACGTACTGGTAGCCCGGATAGGTGTCCGGCAGCGCGCCCATGTCGCACGCGCCCTGCACGTTATTCTGACCACGTACCGGGTTCACGCCCACATGCGCTTTACCCAGATTGCCGGTCAACATGGCGAGGCTGGTGAGCGAGCGCACGGTTTCCACGCCCTGGTAGAACTGGGTCACGCCCATACCCCACAGAATAGCGGCGGTTTTCGCTCCGGCGTACATCCGCGCCGCCTGGCGGATCTCCTGTGCGCTGACGCCGGTTATCGCCTCTACGGACTCCGGCGTATAGCCTTCGACAATCTTGCGATACTCTTCAAACCCTTCCGTACGGCTCGCGACAAACGCCTGGTCGTAGAGGTTCTCCTCAATAATGACGTGCCCCATCGCATTCAACAGCGCGATGTTTGAGCCGTTTTTCAGTGCGATGTGCATATCGGCAATGCGCGCGGTTTCAATTTTGCGCGGATCGCAGACGATGATTTTCGCCCCGTTCTGTTTGGCGCGAATCACGTGATTCGCGACGATAGGGTGAGAATCCGCCGGGTTATAGCCGAAGATGAACACCAGATCGGTGTTATCTATCTCGTTGATGGCATTACTCATTGCGCCGTTACCGACCGACTGGTGCAGACCTGCAACCGATGGGCCGTGTCAGACGCGAGCGCAGCAGTCGACGTTATTGGTACCAATAACGGCGCGCGCGAATTTTTGCATCACATAGTTGGTTTCATTCCCGGTTCCGCGTGAGGAGCCGGTGGTCTGAATCGCATCCGGGCCATACTTGGCCTTGATGGCGCTAAGGCGCGTGGCAACATAATCCAGCGCTTCATTCCAGGAGACGGCTTCCAGCTTGCCGCCGCGCTCGCGGCGGATCATAGGGGTTTTCAGGCGCGGGGTGAGGATTTGGGTATCGTTAATAAAATCCCAGCCGTAGTACCCTTTCAGGCACAGCGTGCCCTGATTGGTTTTACCCTGCGCCGCTTCCGCCCGGACGATTTTGCCGTTATCGACCACCAGGTGGATCTTGCAACCTGAGGCACAATAAGGGCAAACCGTGACGACTTTTTTCATCACTTTGCTCCAGTTAAACAGTTCTTACCTGCCCAATATGCAGCTTCTATGCCATGTTTTTACTATGGGTATTTCCTGACTTTACGACCCTTTGCGGGGCAAAACCCTGACGAAAAACAGCCAATCGTCAAAATTGACGTGTCGAAAGGGCAGGGGATGTGACATGGATTGAATTTCCGTCACGTAAAAAACAATTCGGCTGGAGCCAGCGGCAGAATGGTTCAGACTTAACATAATTCCCTGACGGAAGCATGCGATGAAACCGGCGATTCTGGTGGTTGATGATGATGTCGCAGTCTGCGAACTGCTACAGGATGTGCTCAGCGAGCACGTCTTTACCGTGCTGACGTGTCACACCGGTCAGGAAGCGGTGAACCGTGTCCAGCAGGACTCCGGCATTGCGCTGGTTCTGCTGGACATGATGCTGCCGGATATCAACGGATTACAGGTTTTGCTGCAGATGCAAAAGCGGCGACCGTCGCTACCGGTGGTGATGCTGACGGGGCTGGGAAGTGAATCAGATGTGGTCGTCGGGCTGGAAATGGGCGCTGATGATTACATCGGAAAACCGTTCAATCCGCGCGTGGTGGTCGCCCGCGTTAAGGCGGTGCTGCGTCGTACCGGTGCGCTGGCCGCGGAGCCTGCCGCGCCGCGCGTTGAAGGTATTGCCTTTAACGGCTGGACGCTGGACACCACCCGCTGCGAGCTGAGCGATCCGCAGCGTAATACCGTGCCGTTAACCCAGGGCGAATATGGCCTGCTGCTGGCATTAACGCAAAACGCCCGCCGGGTACTGAGCCGTGAACAACTGCTTGAACTGACCCACAGCGAAAGCGCTGAGGTCTTTGACCGCACTATCGACGTGCTGATCATGCGGTTGCGGCGAAAAATTGAGGTCAATCCGCACCAGCCTCTGCTGATCAAAACCATTCGCGGTCTGGGCTATGTTTTTGCCACGGACGTTTCCCATCATGAGAAAGCCGCCTGACCGTTCTCCTGAATAAACGTCTGAAGCTCGGCCAGCGTTTTCGCGCCGTCAATTGCATTAGCCGCCAGCAGGCTGGCCCGCGCGCAGGCGTGCGCCAGATAAATACTCTCCGTCAGCGGCAGGGATTCATGGCAGCCGTATAAAAAGCCCGCGCAAAACGCGTCGCCCGCGCCGACGCTGCCGATAATCTCGTCCTGCGTCAGCTTCCACGACGGAACCCATTGCCCTTTTTCACCCGGCGCTTCACCCCATGCCCCTTCCGGACAGTGGATCACCACCCGCTGTCGCACGCCTGCCGCCAGCAGCTGTGCGGCAGCGTCGGCGATATGGGCCATGTTCAGCGCATCATGGCCGTCGCGGATCTCAAGCCCGCTAAACTCACCGGCTTCCAGCTCGTTAATCACCAGATAATCAAGATGGCGCAGGGCAGGGAGCACCAGCGGCTGATAGCGCGGGTCGCCCTTGCGGGACACCAGATCGAGCGAGGTTTCATACCCCTGATCGTGCATCTGTGCCAGTAACCGCGCGCTGCGGGTGCCAAATTCCTCGTCCGGCATATCCAGGCTGTCGAGCAGCAGCAGATAGCCGAGATGGAAGATCTTCAGCGATCCGTCTAAACGATCGAAGGCGGGAAGATCCAGCAGGCGGTTGGCGCCCGGCGAGTGGAAAAAGGTGCGCTGTCCGCTGGGGTCGGTCATCACCTGCGACATCGACGTTGGGGAGAACGTCGTGCGCTGCACGCGCTGGCGATTGACGTGATACTGGTCGAGCATCGCCAGAATATAGTCTCCGTCGCTGTCTTCCCCAATCAGCCCCACCGCCTGTAACGGCAGGCCGACGTGCATTTTTGCCAGCGTCAGCAGAACGTTGAGCGGCGCACCGCCGGTTGAGCGTTCGCTGTGGGTGATTTCTGCCAGCCAGCCGCGCTCCGGCCACTGTACGATCTGGTGGACGTGATCCACCAGCATATTGCCTGCGGCGACGATCCCTTTGCGTTCCATTAGGCCTGCCCCGCACTGCCGAAGATGCGCATCTGTTCCGCAACCGTATCGGTAATGGCCTCTTCAATGCCCAGCAGCAGCTCGGCAAACTCATCGTAAAGCGATTGTCGGTTCGCCATGCGTTGCTCAACGGCGGCAAGTGCGGCCTGCGACATGCCGGTATAGAAATTGATTTTATGAATACCGAGTTCAATGGCGCGGCGGAAATCAGTGTCGCTTATGCCAGAGCCACCGTGTAAAACCAGCGGCAGGCCCGTCTGCTGGCGAATGGCGTCCAGACGCGGAAAATCAAGCTTCGGCTCGCCCTTGTATTTGCCGTGCGCGTTGCCAATGGCAACCGCCAGCGCATCGATGCCGGTTGAATCAACAAATTCGCGCGCCAGTTGCGGGTCGGTAAAGAAGGCTTCATCCGCATGACCGTACAGCGCGCCACCTTCATCCCCGCCTACCGCGCCCAGCTCCGCCTCTACCGAGACGCCCACCGCGTGGCACATCTTCACCACTTCCCGGGTCTGGCGGATATTTTCCTCATAGCTCAGCGTGGAGCCGTCGAACATCACCGAGCTGAACCCTAAACGCAGGGCGCGCACCACCGCCTCAAAATGCAGGCCGTGGTCGAGGTTAAGCACCACGGGAATATCGTGGCGGGCAGCTTCGAATTTCACCGCTTCCACCAGCGACTCCAGAGACACGTACTTAAAATGCACTTCGGCGATGTTGATGATAAACGGCGAGCGTTCCTGCTTCGCGGCGGCAAACAGCGCGCGCAGGAAATGGGAGTCGAGCACGTTGAACGCGCCCAGGGCGTAGCGGTGTTCCCTGGCGAGGGCCAGACCGTCGGCAAGAGAAATCAATGGCATCATTCACTCCTTATATCCGAAAGAGGGTGTACTCGTTGCACAGCACCAGCACCGCCGGTTCGTCTTCTTCAATGGTGTTGTAGCGGTCAATGGGCTGTAAAAAGTGGTTGTCGTGTTCATCGTCATTGACCGACGACACTTCGCCCACCAGCACGTCACCAAAGCCGCGTTCACCCCAGAAACTGTGGTACAGGCCGGGCGTCAGGCAGATGCTCTCCCCTGGCGTGAGGCGCAGCTGGCTGCCGGGCATGTGCGTCTGCCGACAGCCATCTATCGTGACGGTCACGTCGGTGTTTTCGGTCTCTTCATGCGCGCCCGCATTCCATAACTCAATAATCAGATTCCCGCCGCCGCGGTTAATAATGTCCTCCCGCTTGCGCCAGTGAAAATGCATCGGCGTCACCTGGCCGTCGCGGACGTGCATGATTTTTTCGGCATAGCACTTTTCATAGGGCACGCCGTTGGGGGAGCCGTTGCGCAGGGTGAACAGCGTTAACCCCTGTGCAGCGAAGTTGTTGCCACCAAATGCCGTCACGTCCCAGCCGAGCCTGAGGTCAAACACCTCCTGCCATGCTGCCTGGTCAAGCTGCTGCCATTTTGTCGGCGGAAAGCTGGCAAACGGCGGGAGATGCACGCCGTGCATGGAGAAGAACTGCCGCGTGTGGCCGAGGATTTCATTGATGTCGGAGCGTTTCATGGGGACTCCTTGAGTTTTTGCCGCCCCCTAACCCTAACCCTCTCCCCAAAGGGGAGAGGGAACTTGAACACCCTCTCTCCTTTGGGGAGAGGGTCGGGGTGAGGGGCTTACTTAACCGTCCACCCCTTATATGTGCCGACGTTCTTTTTATCGATCATCGTCACCGGGATCAGCACGGGCTCTTTCGGCGCAGGTTTGCCCTGAAGAATGTCATAGCCGATCTCCACCGCCTTCGCCGCCATCACCTGCGGATCCTGCGCCGGGGTAGCAACAAACAGCGAGTTTTCGCGCTTCAGGGCTTCTTCACCATCCGGGCTGCCATCTACGCCAACGATAAAGAATTCATTGCGTTGCGCCTGTTTAGCCGCCAGATCGGCGCCGATCGCGGTCGGATCGTTAATCGCGAATACGCCGTCGATCTTCGGATTGGCAGCCAGCAGGGAGGTCATGACCTCCAGGCCGCCTTCGCGGCTGCCTTTGGCGTTCTGATTATCCGAGAGCACTTTGATATCCGGGTGGCGCCTGAACTCGGTCTGGCAGCCCTCCACGCGGTTTTGTACCGCAGAAACCGGCGGTCCGTTGATGATCACCACGTTGCCTTTACCTTTCAGGCGGTCGGTAATGTACTTACAGGCCATTTCTCCCGCCTGAGTGTTATCGGAGGTGATGGTCGCATCGGCCCCTTCCGCCGCCACGTCCACCGCCACGACCACGATCCCCGCCTTTTTAGCGCGTTTTACCGCGGGGCCGATCCCTTTGGAATCCGCGGCATTGAGGATGATCATGTCTACTTTCGCCGCAATGAAGTTATCGATCTGCGACACCTGCTGGCCCAGATCGTACCCGCTGGAGACCAGCGTCACCTTGACGTTGTCCCCCGCCAGCTTGCGCGCTTCCAGCTCGGCACCTTTGGTGATCTGCACGAAGAACGGGTTAGCCAGGTCACCCACCGTCACGCCGATGGATTTCAGATCTTTTGCCTGCGCAAACGGGGTTGCGGCCAGCAGCGCGCCAGCACAGAGCGCGGTCACTAAGGGCTTCAATCTCATGCTGTATTCCTCACGTAGGGTATTGTTGTTATGCACTTTGATGGTGTCGGGTACGGTATTTGTCGATCAGCACCGCTATGATGATCACCGCCCCTTTGATCACCAGCTGCCAGAAATAGGAGACGCCCATCAGCGTCATGCCGTTGTTGAGGGTGGCGATGATCAGCGCGCCCACCAGGGTGCCGGTGATCGTGCCGATCCCGCCGACGAAGCTGGTGCCGCCGAGGATCACCGCCGCAATCGCATCCAGCTCGTACCCCGTGCCGAGGTTGCCGTTGGCGCTGTAGAGACGTGAAGCGCTCATCACGCCGCCTAAGCCCGAGAGCAGGCCACTCATGCCGTAGACAAACAGCAGCACCAGCCAGACCTTAATGCCGGTTAAGCGTGCCGCCTGCATGTTGCCACCAACCGCATAGATGTGAACGCCGAGGGTGGTGCGGCGCAGGATGAACCAGCACACCACAATCACCGCCAGGGCGATCACCACCAGCCACGGAATCGGGCCGAGGTAGTTATTGCCGATCCACTCGAAGTTAATGTTGGAGTTAATAACCGTCGTGCCGTCTGCCAGCAGATAGGCCGCGCCGCGCAGCGCCGTATAGGTGCCGAGCGTGACGATAAACGGCGGAAGTCCGGCGAAGGCCACCAGCGCACCGTTGAACAGCCCCAGCACCATACCGAGCATCAGCGCCGCCGGAATGGAGAGCATCGCAAATTCAGGGATAAGCGACACTACCATCGCCGCCACTGCCGTGGTGCCCAGAATCGAGCCCACGGAGAGGTCAATCCCGCCGGTCAGGATGATGAAGGTCATCCCGGCCGCCAGCACAATGTTGATCGACGCCTGCCGGGTAATGTTGAGCAGGTTGCTCTCGGTGAAAAAGTTCGGGGCGATAAAGCCAAATACCGCCACAATCAGGATTAAAATCGGCAAAATGCCGATCGTTTGCATCAGATCGCTCATCAGCATTTTTTTGGCGGAGGCGGATTTCGCCACCTGCTGCGGATGGGTTGGAGTTGTCATAATTACACCGCCTGATGATGTGTGTCGTTTACGCCGGTTGCCAGCGTCATGATGTTTTCCTGAGAGATGTCGCGCCCGTGCAGTTCACCCGCAATGCTGCCTTCCCGCATCACGTACACCCGGTCGCTCATCCCTACTACTTCCGGCAGCTCGCTGGAGATCATCAGAATCGCAACGCCTTTGCGCGCCATCTGGTTCATGATGCGGTAGATCTCGCTTTTTGCGCCGACGTCTACGCCGCGCGTGGGCTCGTCCAGAATCAGAATGCGCGGGCCTATCGCCACCCAGCGGGAGATCAGCAGTTTTTGCTGGTTGCCGCCGGAGAGCCCGCCCGCGCGCACCTGTGAATGGGGCACGCGGATATTGAGCAGGGCGATGGCGTCATCGGAAATCGACTGCGCTTTTTTGCGGTTCAGCCAGCCGAAGGTGGCGTCGCGCTCCAGCGTCGCCATGGTGATGTTCTCCTGCGCCGCCAGCTCCAGAAACAGACCTTGCTCCTTGCGGTTCTCGGTAAGAAAACCGATGCCGTTCTCAATGGCCGCGCGCGGGGAGTGGATCACCACCGGTTCGCCGTCCACCTCAATCATGCCGCCGGTGGCTTTGCGCACGCCGAAGATCAGCTGCGCCAGCTCGGAACGCCCGGCCCCGACCAGCCCTGCCAGCCCGACGATTTCACCGGAGCGCACCTGCAAACTGCACGGCTGTACTTTTTTGCCGTCGGTGAGGTGGTGGACGTTAAGACGCGGGCTGCCGAGGGGAATATCGCGCTCTTTGTTAAACAGATCGCTGAGCGGACGGCCCACCATCATGCGCACAAGCTCGGAGGCGTTGAGCCTGTCGCGCGTCAGGCTGCCGACGTATTGCCCGTCGCGCAGCACGCTGACGCGGTCCGAGAGTTCATACACTTCCGCCATCCGGTGGCTGATGTAAATAATCGCCATGCCTTCATCGCGCAGGCGCAAAATCAGTTCGAACAGACGGTGGGTTTCGCGTGAGGAGAGGGCGGCGGTAGGTTCGTCCATCACCAGAATGCGGCTGTTGCGGTGCAGGGCGCGGGCGATCTCCACCTGCTGCTGCTCGGCGATCGTCAGCTTCATGACCAGGTCGGTGGCGCTGAACTGCGCACCGAGGCGGTCAATGACCGCCTGCGCCTGGGCAGCCATCTCTTTGCGCTGGACCAGCCCGCCGCGCGACAGCTCGCTGCCGAGAAAAATGTTTTCCGCCACGGTCAGGTTAGGAGCAAGCTGCATCTCCTGATAAATCAGGGTAATGCCTGCGGCCAGCGCATCCTTCGGCCCTTTGATATGAAACGGCTTACCGTCGATGAGGATGTCGCCGCTGCTGGCGGCATAGGCACCTGCGAGGATCTTCATCAGCGTGCTTTTTCCGGCGCCGTTTTCCCCCATCAGCGCGTGGATCTCTCCGGGGAAAACCGTCAAATCCACGCCCTTGAGCGCGTGGAAATTGCCAAACGTCTTGGCAATATTGCGCATCTCTAAAACCGGGGTTCTGCTCATGGCGGATCTCCTGTGAATGTCGATATCTGCACTTCATCACAGGCGCGTAAATGCAAAATGTCAGAAGCTGTTCATATTTGTCATAGTTATGAATAGCTAATCGCCATCACATTTTCCTTTTTCCTCTCCCTGTGGGAGAGGGCCAGGGTGAGGGCACCAATCCGCAGAGGAGCCCAAACCCATGTCTTCACGCCCCCCGTTCTTCACCAGCGCCCGCGGACGCCTGCTGATTTTTAATCTGCTGGTGGTCGCCGTCACGCTGATGGTGAGCGGTGTGGCGGTGCTCGGCTTTCGTCACGCCAGCCAGATCCAGGAGCAGGTCCAACAGCAAACGCTGGATGACATGACCGGCAGCATGAACCTCGCCCGTGATACCGCAAATGTGGCAACGGCGGCGGTGCGGCTGTCGCAGGTGGTCGGTGCGCTGGAGTACAAAGGCGAAGCCGAGCGGCTGAAACAGACGCAGATGGCGCTGCGCCACTCGCTGGATCAACTTGCCGATGCGCCGCTGGCGCAGCAGGAGCCGGCGCTGGTGGCGCGAATTATTCGCAGGAGTAATGAATTACAGCAGAGCGTGACGGGAATGCTGGAGCGCGGGCAAAAGCGGCATCTGGAGCGTAACGCGCTGCTCAGCTCGCTCTATCAAAGCCAAAGCTACCTGCGTCATTTGCAGGATATCAACCGCCGTTACGCGAGCAATGTGCCAGACGCCCGACAGCTTGCAGAGATGGACAGGCTGATCGTTGCCGCCATTGATACCCCTTCACCGCGCGCCACGGTGCAGCAGCTGGATGCAGTAACCGCGGGGTTACCCGCGAGCGCCCTGCAACCGGTGGCCAACCTGGTGCTCCCGGATTTTAATGATGAGCTGCGCAAGCTCGCACCACTGTCGACGCAGCTGGAGGAGAGCGATCTGTCCATCAGCTGGTACATGTTCCACATCAAGGCGCTGGTGGCGATATTAAACAGCGACATTAATCAGTACGTTGAACAGGTGGCGCAGGCTTCCCGTCTTCGCACGGCCCAGAGCCATCACGAGCTGCAATCCATCAGCGTGTTTATCAGCATCTTCGCGGTGCTGGCGCTGATCATCACCGGCTGTGCCTGCTGGTATATTTACCGCAATCTGGGCTCCAACCTGACGGCTATCTCAAGGGCGATGTCGCGTCTCGCTCATGGGGAGCAGGATGTGTCGGTGCCCGCGCTACAGCGGCGTGATGAGCTGGGGGAACTGGCGCGCGCGTTTAACGTTTTCGCCCGCAATACCGCTTCGCTGGAGCACACCACGCGGCTGCTGAAGGAGAAGACCTCACAGATGGAGGTTGACCGCATCGAACGTCAGGGGCTGGAGGAGGCGCTGCTGCACAGCCAGAAAATGAAGGCGGTCGGGCAACTGACGGGTGGCCTGGCGCATGATTTTAATAACCTGCTGGCGGTGATTATCGGCAGTCTGGAGCTGACCGATTCGGCATCACCGGACGCGCCGCGCATCACCCGTGCGCTTAAAGCCGCGGAACGCGGAGCCATGCTCACCCAGCGTCTGCTGGCCTTCTCGCGCAAGCAATCCCTGCAACCCCATGCGGTAGAGATGAAGCCGCTGCTGGAGAACCTGAGCGAGCTGATGCGGCACTCGCTTCCCGCCACGCTGACGCTGGATATTGAAGCGCAAACCCCGGCGTGGCCCGCATGGATTGACGTCAGCCAGCTGGAAAACGCCATTATCAACCTGGTGATGAACGCCCGTGATGCAATGGAGGGGCAATACGGTGTGATCAAAATCCGCACCTGGAACCAGCGTGTGACCCGCAGCGACGGGCGCAGGCAGGATATGGTCGCGCTGGAGGTGATTGACCACGGCTGCGGGATGTCGCAGGAGGTGAAATCGCAGGTCTTTGAACCGTTCTTCACCACCAAACAGACCGGCAGCGGCAGCGGGTTAGGGCTGTCGATGGTGTACGGCTTTGTGCGTCAGTCCGGGGGGCGCGTTGAGATCGAAAGCGCGCCGGGGCAGGGAACCACCGTGCGGCTCCAGCTGCCGCGCTCGACGCTGCCCGCGTTCTCCGATGATGCCGCGCTGGCGACCACGGCCCCGGCAGAAAGTGAGCTGCTTGTGCTGGTCCTGGAAGATGAGGCGGGCGTGCGTCAGACCCTGTGCGAGCAACTGCACCAGCTTGGCTACCTGACACTTGAAGCCGAAAACGGCGAGCAGGCGCTGAACATGCTGGACGCGTCGCCGGATATCGGTATGTTTATCAGCGACCTGATGTTGCCGGGCGGCCTGAGCGGTGCGGAGGTGATCGGCCATGTACGCAGCCACTATCCGCAGTTGCCGGTTCTGCTGATCAGCGGGCAGGATTTGCGCCCGGCGCATAACCCGCAGCTGCCGGACGTTCCGTTACTGCGAAAACCGTTCACCCGCGCACAGCTGGCGCAGGCGCTGCGCAAGGTGAGGGTAATTTGAGATTCCTCCGCTACTCCCGCTAACAGCCAGTCATTACTTTAAGGCCAGTTCACCTGCGAGTCTGGCCTTATGAAACGTTACTCTACCGCTCTGTTATTGGGTCTGCTGACTTTAACCAGCCAACTGGCGCATGCCGATGTGATTGATGATGCTATTGGCAATATTCAGCAGGCGATCAACGACGCCTATAACCCCGGCAGCAGCCGTAATGACGATGACGACGATCGTTACGATCGCAGCCGTCAAACCGACAGCCGCCAGTACGACGATCGTCGCCGGCAGTTAGAAGACCGACGCCAGCGCTTAGACGAGCGTCAGCGGCAGCTGGATGACGACCGGCGTCGGTTAGAGGAGGATGAGCGCCGGTTAGAGGATGATTACGATCGGTGGTAAACCCCGGTATCGCAACGCATAGGCCGGGTAAGGCGCAGCCGCCACCCGGCAAAACCTAATCCAGCACCAGCACCATCCCGTCATACCCCGCTTCAATGCCGTCCGGCAGCGGGTTATCCATCATCCAGACGTCAAACTGATGGCTGATATGCGTCAGGATCACCTGCGGACAGCCAATCACCTCGTTCAGCGCAATCACCGTATTCAAATCACAGTGGTTGCGCGGCGTCTCCTGGCGCGGTTCATGGCTACAGTCAATAATCATCGCCTGCGGCTGATTATTTAGCAGAAATGTCACCGTTTTATCCGGTAGCCCGGCGGTATCAGAAAGCCACGCCACGCGACTGTGGGCGGACTCCAGCAGATAGCCAAATGTGAGTTTTGAATGGTTGAGCGGCAGCGGCGTGACCCGCAAGCCCTGAAGTTCAAACGTCACAAACGGCTCCACCGTGTGGCTGAAATCGAGAAGGCCCGGATGTTTGAACAGGTCGTCACAGCCTGCGTCGTCCGGCGGACCGTAAACCGGAATGGTCGCCCCCACGCCCCAGCGCAGAGGAAACAGCCCCTGAACGTGATCCATATGATAATGGGTAAGCAAAAACTGCCTGAAACTCCCTGCGGGCCAGTCGTCCATCAGGTCTGGAATACCTGCGTCCAGCAAGGTGACCGCATCGTTGAATTTCACCGCCGCGCTGCAGGGGCGACGGCGATAATTTTCCTGTAAACGCGCCCGTCGGCACGCCGCGCAGTCGCAGCCAAACACCGGCACCAGCTGCGCCCCTCCGGTTCCTGTCAGCGTGATCGTCAGACTCATAACGCACCTCTACAGCGGTTTGGTGAAGCGGAAATGGCTTTGCGTATACCCTTCACGAACATAAAAACGGTGCGCGTCCACGCGCTTCACGCTGGTGGAAAGCTCGGTCAGCTCGGCGCCTGCCTGGCGTGCGATCTCCTCTGCCCAGGCCAGCAACTGGCTGCCCACTTTCAATCCGCGCGCCTGCGGCATCACCACCAGCTCCTGGATCTCGCCGATCCAGCGGGCGTGGTGCAGGTGAAACTGCATGTGCAGGCCGATCATCCCGATGATCTTCCCGTCCAGCTCGGCCAGCTGGTAGCGCATATTGTGATCCTGCAAGTTGGCCAGATACCCGGCGTGAAACGCCTGATGATCGAACTCGGCCTGTTTAAGTTCGCAGATCAGAGCGTAAACGATCGGCGCATCGTCGGCGATGGCGGGGCGAAGCTGGCAGTCAGGCATGCTGTTTCTCCTTCTGGCGAATAAGCGATAGAAAGGTCTCGACTGACTGTAGCAAACTTCCGTCGTTATTGAGGAGATGGCAACCCGACGGGGTGTAGCGCGCCGCCCGTTCCAGCCGCTGGTCGATCTCGCGTGCGTTTTCGCGCCCCCGCTTTTGCAGCCGGCTACGCAGAACCTCCGGGGAAACCTGCAAACAGACCGGGAGCAGCGCCGCTTCGTACCGGGCGCGAGCCTGCGGGAGATGCGCCCGTGAGCCGTTAACAAGCACGTCGAACCCCGCGTGCAGCCAGAGGTCGATCTCAATGCCGACGCCATAGTAGTAACCGTTGGCATGCCAGCTTAGCGCCAGCAGGTTTTGTCCGGCGCGGGTAAAAAACTCCTGCTCGCTCAGGGCGATATGGTTTTCGCTTCCGGCGTTGGCATCGCGCGTGATATAGCGGTGCGCCACCAGCAGCTGTGAGTGTTCCCGCTGCCGTAACGCCGACAGCAGGCTGTCCTTCCCGGAGCCGGACGGGCCCATTAACCAGATGAGTCTTCCCATCAGAACACCCTTTTTCCCTGACGCCAGACGTGGTCGATATGAATGTGCTCGCCCTTACGGTGCGCCAGCACCAGATCGGCCCGTTTCCCCTCGGCGATTTCCCCGCGATCGTGAAGATTAAGCGCCGAGGCCGGGTTTTTCGTCACCAGGCGAATCGCCTGCGGCAGCGTGAAGCTATTGCCTTCGTCGTCCGCGACGCGGAAGGCCGCGTCCAGCAGGCTGGCGGGGTAATAGTCAGATGAGAGGATATCCAGCAGGCCGAGGGAGGCGAGCTTGCTTGCCGCCACGTTTCCGGAGTGCGACCCGCCGCGCACGATGTTCGGCGCACCCATTAGCACGTTCATGCCATGCTTACGCGATGCCTCTGCCGCCTCGAACGTGGTGGGAAATTCGGCGATCACGCTCCCAAGCTGGTGGGATTCTCGGACATGGTCGTGCGTGGCGTCATCATGGCTGGCCAGGGCAATATTACGGTCACGGCACATCGCGGCAATGGAGAGACGATTCGGCTGCGACCACCGCGCCGCAAGCTGGAGCTGCTCTTCTTCATAGCGCGCCATCTCGGCATCATTGAGCGCGTATTTGCCCTGATAGTATTCGCGATACTTTTCAATGTTGGCGAACTGGCGCTGCCCCGGCGAGTGATCCATCAGGGAAACCAGCGAGACCGGCTCGCGGCCCACCAGCTTTTCAAACAGCGGCAGGGTAGTGTGGTGCGGCAGCTCGCAGCGCAGGTGCAGGCGGTGCTCGGCGCGGTTGAGGCCGCGCTTTTGCGTCTCCTCCACGGCGTTGATCATCTTCTCCAGGTTCTCCAGCCGATCGCCGCCGTCGCGCACGTCGCCGATCGCCACCGCGTCCAGCACCGTGGTGATGCCGCTGGCGACCATCAGCGCGTCGTGGCTGCTCATCGCTGAATGAGCAGGCCAGTCGACCTTCGGGCGGGGCGTGAAAAATTTATCAAGATTATCGGTATGCAGCTCAATCAGCCCCGGCAGCAGCCAGCCGCCTTCGCCATCCATCGCGTCCGGTGAGCGGCTCTGGGTTTCAGCAAACGCGCGGATGACACCGTACCGGACCTCAACCGAGCCGTTCACGACTTCATTTTCCAGTACCAGCCTGACGTTATTGATAATCATACGTTTGTCCCCATCGGGTGCAGTCTGTCCGCCACGCGATGGCGTACGGCGTCGTCGTGGAAGATCCCGACGATCGCCGCGCCGCGCGCTTTGGCCTGTTCGATCAGTTCCATCACCGCTGCGCTGTTTTTACTGTCGAGCGAGGCGGTGGGTTCATCCAGGAGTAAAATCGGGTAATCGACGATAAAGCCGCGGGCGATGTTCACGCGCTGCTGTTCGCCGCCGGAAAAGGTCGACGGGGCGAGGTGCCACAGACGCTCCGGTACGTTGAGACGCGTCAGCAGGCTGGCGGCTTTAGCGGCGCAGGTTTCGCGCGGCACGCCGAGATCCAGCAGGGGCTGCATGACCACGTCCAGGGCAGAGATCCGCGGGATCACCCGCAGGAACTGGCTGACCCAGCCGATCGTCGAGCGGCGTACTTCCAGCACCTTGCGCGCGGGAGCCTGGACCAGATCGACCCATTCATTGTTATGGCGGATATGGATATGGCCTTCGTCCGGCAGGTAGTTGGCATACAGGGAGCGCAGCAGGGTGGATTTTCCGCTGCCGGAATGGCCATGCAGCACCACGCATTCGCCGTTGCTGACCTCTAATGAGGCATTTTGCAGTACCGGCAGGCGGACACCGTTTTGCTGGTGGAGCACAAAGGTTTTACTGACATTTTCAACGTGGATCATTTTTGCCTCGCGATTCGTTTTGCCGGGTGGCGGCTTCGCCTTACCCGGCCTACGGGTGCGGTGTTCGTTTTGCCGGGTGGCGGCTTCGCCTTACCCGGCCTACGGGTGCGGTGTTCGTTTTGCCGGGTGGTGGCTTCGCCTTACCCGGCCTACGGGTGCGGTGTTCGTTTTGCCGGGTGGTGGCTTCGCCTTACCCGGCCTACAGGTGCGCTGTTCGTAGGCCGGGTAAGCGCAGCGCCACCCGGCAACAGCGCCCTCAGTTCTGCAACACCGACGACACCAGCAGCTGGGTGTACGGATGATGGGGATCGTCGAGCACCCGGTCGGTCAGCCCACTTTCCACCACCTGACCCTGCTTCATCACCAGAAGACGGTCCGCCAGCAGGCGCGCGACGCCTAAATCATGGGTGACAATCACCACCGCCAGGTTCAGCTCCACCACCAGGCCGCGCAGCAGGTCGAGCAGGCGAGCCTGCACGGATACGTCCAGCCCGCCGGTCGGTTCGTCCATAAACACCAGCTTCGGATGGGTGACGAGATTGCGGGCAATCTGTAAACGCTGCTGCATGCCGCCGGAGAAGGTGGTCGGCAGGTCGTCGATGCGCGAGGCGGGGATTTCAACTTCCTCCAGCCAGTGCTGCGCCGTGGCGCGGATATTGCCGTAGTGGCGTGCGCCGGTGGCCATCAGCCGTTCGCCGATGTTGCCCCCCGCTGACACCTGACGGCGCAGGCCGTCCATCGGGTGCTGATGCACCACGCCCCACTCGGTGCGCAGCAGGCGGCGGCGCTCGGCTTCGCTCATGCCATACAGCGACACGCCCTCATACAAAATGTCGCCATTCTGCGGCGTCAGGCGCGCGGAGATGGACTTCAGCAGGGTGGTTTTACCGGAGCCGGACTCGCCGACAATGCCCAGCACTTCGCCCGGCCACAGCTCAAACGACACGTCGCTAAAGCCTTTGCCCGGCGCATAAAGGTGAGTCAGGTTATTAACCGAAAGCAGCGGTTTCATTGGCTGTTCGCCTCGCTCTGTTGGCGGCAGTAATCGGTGTCGGAGCAGACAAACATCCGTTTGCCCGTGTCGTCCAGCACCACTTCATCCAGATAGCTGTGTTTGGATCCGCAGATGGCGCACGGCTCGTCCCACTCCTGCACCGTAAACGGGTGATCGTCGAAATCCAGGCTCTCTACGCGGGTAAACGGCGGTACGGCGTAGATGCGTTTTTCACGTCCGGCACCAAAAAGTTGCAGGGCGGGCATCATGTCCATCTTCGGGTTATCGAATTTCGGGATCGGCGACGGGTCCATCACGTAGCGGCCGTTCACCTTCACCGGGTAGGCGTAGGTGGTGGCGATATGGCCGAAGCGGGCGATGTCCTCATACAGTTTGACCTGCATGATCCCGTACTCTTCCAGGGCGTGCATGGTGCGGGTTTCGGTTTCCCGCGGCTCGATAAAGCGCAGCGGCTCCGGGATCGGCACCTGGAAAATCAAAATCTGATCTTCCGTCAGCGGGGTCTCCGGAATGCGGTGACGGGTCTGGATCAGCGTCGCGTCTTCGGTTTTTTCAGTGGTGTTGACGCCCGTTACGCGCTTAAAGAAGTTGCGGATCGACACGGCGTTGGTGGTGTCGTCTGCCCCCTGGTCGATGACCTTCAGCACGTCCGCTTCGCCAATCACGCTGGCGGTGATTTGAATACCGCCGGTGCCCCAGCCGTAGGGCATCGGCATTTCGCGGCCGCCGAACGGCACCTGGTAGCCGGGGATCGCCACAGCCTTAAGGATGGCGCGGCGGATCATGCGTTTAGTTTGCTCGTCCAGATAGGCAAAGTTGTAGCCGCTTAAGTTAGCCATTGGCGCGCTCCCGTTGCAGGCGTTTCAGCAGTTCCAGTTCGGCCTGGAAATCGACGTAGTGCGGCAGCTTGAGGTGCGAGACAAAGCCCGCGGCCTCAACGTTATCCGCGTGGGCCAGCACGAACTCTTCGTCCTGTGCCGGCCCTGCAATATGCTCGCCGTAGTCCGGCGCCTGGAGCGCACGGTCAACCAGCGCCATCGCCATCGCCTTGCGCTCGCTCAGGCCATACACCAGCCCGTAGCCGCGGGTAAAGTGTGGATCTTCATTTTCTGGCGCGACAAAACCGTTGACCATTTCGCACTCGGTCATCAGCAGTTCGCCGATGTTCACCGCAAACCCCAGCTCTTCTGGCACAATTTCGACATCGAGATAGCCGCTGCGGATCTCTGCCGCGAAGGGGTGGTTGCGCCCGTAGCCGCGCTGCGTGGAGTAGGCCAGCGCCAGCAGATAGCCTTCGTCGCCGCGCATCAGCTGTTGCAGACGGGACGAGCGCGAACAGGGATAGACCGGCGGCGTGCGGGTGATGTCATCCGGTGTGCTGCCGGTGTCTTCTTCCGCCTTCGCCAGCCCCTGGTTTGCCAGCAGGCTAAAGACGTGCGGGGAGGCGTCTTGTTCAGCGTCAGAGGCGCTGAGCTGCGGTGTTTCACCGTTCGCCAGCAGAGCGAAGTCCATCAGACGATGGGTGTAGTCGTAGGTGGGGCCAAGCAGCTGGCCGCCAGGAATATCTTTATACACCGCAGAAATACGGCGCTCTAAACGCATTTCCGCCGTATTTACCGGCTCGCTCACCGCCAGCTTCGCAAGCGTTGTGCGGTAAGCGCGCAGCAGGAAGATGGCTTCCACGTTATCGCCGCTGGCCTGTTTCAGCGCCAGCGCCGCCAGCTCACGGTCCGCGATGCCGCCTTCGGTCATCACGCGGTCGACGGCCAAATTTAACTGCTGTTCAATCTGGGCGACGCTCAGCTCGGGAAGAGCGTCATCCCCCCGGCGTCTGTGCGCCTGCAAGGCATGGGCGGCGGCGATCGCCTTCTCGCCCCCTTTGACGGCAACGTACATCAGCACACCTCCACGTGGGTAGTTCGCGGGATCGCCAGCAGGCGCTCGCCGCAGGTCAGGAGCAGGTCAATGCCGAGCGGGAACGGATGCGGGCGCTCGGTCAGCTCATGAATGATGCACTCCGGCAGCTGGGGGGCGACCATCCGCTCGTCGGCGATGCCTGCACCCGTCAGGCGAAGCATGCGACCACCGCTCAGGCTGGAGACCTGCAAAATCAGCGTGGCGCTGGTTTCCGGGGCGACGGCGCTGCCTTCGCTCAGGGCGTTAAGCTGCTCGTGGCTGATTTGCTCGTCTGCCACGGCGAAGACCGCCTGCTGGGGCTGCTCGACCAGCGGCGCGTTGGTATGAAAGCGCAGGTTCTGGCTGGCGATATCGTTCAGCAATGCCCCTGACAGCCATACCGGCGTGTCGTTGTCCGCCAGCGTCAGCAGCACGCTGGTAGAGGCGAGGTTCAGCGGCAGCCAGCCCTGCGAAAGCTGGTGCAGCGAGACGATCACGCCGGGCTCGCTCATGGCTTTCAGCAGGCGACGGAAACTCTGTTGGGCATCCTGGACGGCCAGGGTAAAGGCAGGTTGAAGCGTCATGCGTTGTCTCCGCGAACGAGCGTAAAGAAGTCGACCCGGCTGGTATTCACTTCGGCCTGACGCGCGGCAAGGCGTGCGGCGCGGTCAGCTTCCAGCGGGGCAATAAGGGTTTCCATTAAGGTCTGAAAATGCGGCTGTTCCTGTAAAAGCGCGTCGATAACCGCGCAGCGCTCGGCGTGCGTTTTGTCGCGCCCAAGTACGTAGCCGTAGCCCAGCGTGCCGCTGCTCAGGCGGATCACCGCGCGGGTGAGGGTGGCATCGCCGGCGAAGAAGCGCTCACCGGTGCCGCCCATGCGTGCCTGGATCTGCACCAGGCCGATCTCCGGCGCGCGGATCGTGTCGTAGTCCGGCGTCAGGCCGAGCGCGTTCATGCGGGCAGCCAGCGCAGCAGGCTGGCTGTGGGCCAGCACGCGCATCCAGCGCTGACGAGTGGAGGTGTCGAAGTGCATTCAGTGCTCCATGGTAAATTCAATCATGTCGGCGCGGGTCAGGCTGACGGAGTATTCCGTTGCGTTGACGTCGCCGTCACGGTGGTTGAGGGTGCGCACGCAGAGCAGCGGGGCCATGTTGGGGATCTCCAGCACCTTGCTCTCTTTAGCCTGCGCGCGGCGGGCGCTGATGCGCGTCTGGGTGCGTTTGAGCGCGATACCCGTCGCCTCCTGAAGAAAATCATGCAGGGAACCGCTGGCGAAATGTTGCAGCACGGGCCAGAGGGAGAGGTCCGCGAAGTAGTGGTCGATCTGACAGACCGCCACGCCGTTCACCCGGCGCAACGTGCGCAGGTGAACGACGTTGTCGCCCTCCTGAATCCCCAGCGCGTCCGCTACGTGGCGGGAGGCCGGGCGCAGGACAGACAGCAGCTTTTCGCTGGTGGGGTGGCTGCCCTGATCGAGCAGGTTCTGGCTAAAACGCGCCTGAGCATTGAGCGGGTAGTCAAACGGGCGCATCAGCACCAGCACGCCGACGCCCTGACGACGCTGGACCCAGCCGCGTTCCACCAGCTGATCGATGGCGCGACGCAGGGTGTGGCGATTCACTTCGTAGCGGTCGGCAAGCTGCTGCTCGGCAGGCAGGTAGTCGCCGCACCGATAGTGCGTGCGCAGCTCCACTTCGAGCTTTGCCGCAATCTCTTGCCAGCGGGTAGGGTAACTGGTCGGATGTCTGGATAAGTGCATACCAATCAAAGCCTCGCTTCTCAGATGAAGTGCTTACGCAAACGTTGAGAGAGGAAATCCAGCAGGCTGACGGTGACGATGATAAGCACCATCAATGCGCAGGTTTGCTGGAACTGGAAACCGCGAATCGCTTCCCACAGGGTGACGCCAATACCGCCTGCGCCCACCATGCCGACCACGGTGGCGGAGCGAACGTTGGACTCGAAGCGGTATAGCGAATAGGAGATGAGCAGCGGCATGACCTGCGGCAGGACGCCGTAGAGGATCTCTTCGATTTTGTTCGCGCCGGTTGCGCGGATGCCTTCCACCGGGCCGGGCTCGATGGCTTCAACCGCTTCGGAGAGCAGCTTGGAGAGTACGCCGGTGGTGTGGATGAACAGCGCCATCACGCCAGCGAACGGACCCAGGCCGACGGCGACCACGAACAGCATCGCAAAGACCATTTCGTTGATGGCGCGACAGGCGTCCATCAGGCGACGCATCGGCTGGTAGATCCACCACGGCACGATGTTTTCGGCGCTCATCAGGCCAAACGGAATGGAGAGGATCACGGCGAGGGCGGTGCCCCAGACGGCGATTTGCAGGGTGGTGGCCATTTCACTGAGGTAGTCCTGCCACTGGCTGAAGTCAGGTGGGAAGAAGTCGGCGGCGAAGGTCGCCATGTTGCCCGAGTCCCTGAAGAGCAGCAGCGGATCCATCTCCGCGCCCTTCCAGGAGATAACGAGCACCGCCAGCAGAACAGCCCAGCTTATGAGCGAGAACCAGCTGCGCTTTGGCGGCGGGAGGGTGATGGTTTGCATGTTGGCTCCTTAATCTGTTCTCCCTCTCCCTGTGGGAGAGGGCCGGGGTGAGGGCATCAGCGTGCGCCTTTCCCCCTCACCCTAACCCTCTCCCTCAAGGGAGAGGGGACTTGAGTTACTGCACCGCTTTATTCACGCTGGTCATCGCCCCGAGCGCGGCGGTCAGGCGGTCGAGATCGTCCAGCTGCGCCTGAATTTCCGACACTTTGCTGGTCTTCTCTTCTTCCTTCAGACCTTTGTTGTCCTTCACGCCCTGCATCTGTTTAAACAGCGCCAGCTGGCGAATCGGCACCAGCTGCAAATCGCTGGACGCGCGGAACGGTGCCCAGCCCAGGTGCGCCAGCACTGCTTTCTCTTCCGGCGTTTTGCCGTAGTTCATAAAGAAGTCGTAGACCTTGTCCTTGGTGCTTTCGGAGAGGTTTTTACGCCACACAATCGGGTCGCCCGGGTTCAATGGCGATTTCCAGATCACCTTCAGCGCTTTCAGCTTGTCCGGCGCGGAGGTCTTCAGCTTGTCGAGGTTTTCAGTGTTGTTGGTGGCAACGTCTACCTGCTTGTTCGCTACGGCCAGGGCGTTGGTTTCGTGGCTGGCGTTAACCGTGCGCTTGAAGTCGCTGGCGGAGATGTTGTTTTTCGCGAAGACGTAGTAACCCGGGACGAGGAAGCCGGACGTAGAATTCGGGTCGCCGTTACCAAAGGTCAGCTCTTTGCGTTTGGCGAGCATATCGTTGAGGTTGTTGATCGGGCTGTCTTTGTTAACGATCAGCACGCTCCAGTAGCCCGGGGAGCCGTCTGCTGCAACGGTCTGGGCAAAGACCTGGCCGTTGGCGCGATCTACCGCTTCCATGGCAGAGAGGTTGCCGTACCACGCGATGTCGACTTTGTTGAAGCGCATTCCCTGGATAATGCCCGCGTAGTCCGGGGCGAAGAAGGCGTTCACTTTGATCCCCAGTTTGGTTTCCATATCTTTCAGGAACGGTTCCCACTGCGGCTTCAGGTTTTGCTGTGATTCCGTTGAAATGATGCCAAAGTTCAACGCTTTTTCCTGTTCCTCTGCCCAGGCCGGGCTTAACAGGGTGCTGATGCTGAACATGCTGGTGAAGGCCAGCGCGGCAACGGCTTTGTAGTTCATTTCCATTCCTCGTTATCGGGGCGTTAAGCAGCCTGCGCGCGTTCTTCGACGCGGTTTACGCTGCGGTAGAGATGATCAAAACGTTCGTTATCAAACTGATGGCTGGCGCCATCGAAGAACACGTGGCCCTGACGCAGGGCGACGATGCGCTCGCAGTAGCGCAGGGCGTAATCCACCTGATGCAGCGTCACCACCACGGTGATGCCGTCGTTCTGGTTGATGTCGCGCAGGGTTTCCATCACGATGCGGGCCGATTCCGGATCCAGCGAGGCGATAGGCTCATCGGCCAGAATGATTTTGGCTTTCTGCATCAGAGCGCGGGCGATGGCGACGCGCTGCTGCTGTCCGCCGGAGAGCGTTGAGACGCGCTGGTGGGCAAAATGCGCCATGCCGACGCGGGTCAGCGCCTGTAAGGCTTCTTGTTTCTGGGAAGGGGAGAACCAGCGCAGGCAGGTGCGCCAGAACGGGGTGCTGCCGAGCGCGCCAATCAGCACGTTCTCGAGCACCGTCAGGCGGTTCACCAGGTTGAACTGCTGAAAGATATAGCCCGTCTGCGCGCGGCTTTTGCGAATATCGCTTGCCAGACGCCCCGCATGTTGCACGGTGTTACCCAGCAGCTCGACGCGGCTTTCCGGCGTTTTGTCACAGGTAATGAGGCCGCTTAAGTGACGAAGAAGGGTGGATTTTCCTGAACCGGATGGCCCCAGCAGCGCCACCATTTCGCCCTGCTGGACGGTCAGATCAACGGCATGCAGCGCCTTGTTGTGATGGAAGGTTTTGCTCAGTTTCTCGACGCGAATGACAGTTTGCATGTGCTGGGCCTCACGATAAATGTGGCCTCATGCTGGCGCATCAATATGACATTCAGGTTAAGTGTTGGTTGCGGGAGTTTGAAGAGTTGAGGGGGATTTGATGACAATCACCGTAGGCCCGGTCAGCGCAGCGCCACCGGACGCTATTGCCGGATGCGCTGCGCTTATCCAGCCTACGATTTAACGACGTTAATCATCCACGGCACGCCGTATTTGTCGGTCACAGTGCCAAATCCGTGCGCCCAGAAGGTCTCCTGCCAGGCCATTTCAATATTGCCGCCATCGGCGAGGTTGTCGAACCAGCGCTTGCCTTCCGACACATCCTGGGTGTCGAGCACCAGTGTGAAACCCGCGTATTGCGCGCTGCTGCCAGGCGGTATCCCGTCGCTCATCATAATGTCGCTGCCCGCGATGCGGACGTTAGAGTGGGCGATGGCGGTATCCGGGAAGTTCATGCCGGACGGACAGCCTTCTTCGCTGTTTTCGTCTTTAGGCATTTCGCCGAAGGTGATTTTGTAGAGGAGTTCTGCGCCGACGGCCTGCTGATAGAAGGCGGTGGCCTCCGCACAGTTGCCAGCGAAAGAGATGTAGGGACTTAACGGCATAATCTTTACCTCACGTAAGAAAAGCCCGTTAAGTGTAGTTCCCGGACGCCCGGTAAGCGAAGCGTCACCGGGCGGGTCAATCAGTTCTTTTTCACGAACTCAGATTTCAGTTTCATCGGACCGAAGCCGTCAATTTTGCAATCGATATTATGATCGCCTTCAACAAGACGGATGTTTTTCACTTTGGTACCAATCTTCAGCATGGAAGAACTGCCTTTTACCTTCAGATCTTTCACAACGGTAACGCTGTCGCCGTCTGACAGCAGGTTGCCGTTCGCGTCTTTCACAATCAGCGTATCGCTGTCCTGCGCAGGCTCCGCATCGTTCCATTCATGGGCGCATTCCGGGCAAACGAACATGCCATTGTCTTCATAGGTGTATTCAGAATTGCATTTCGGGCAGTGTGGAAGTTGCATGTTGGTATCCTCAAAAGTGTTAACACGCTGGAAAACGCCAGCTAAATGACGGCAGTGTGCCGAAAAAGGCAGCGAGTATAACGCAAATCCCCACTTTTGTCGGTGATATTGTTTTAGAAAAATAGCGCAAAAATGCGTAAAAGATGACACGAACTGTCAGTGAATTAAGGGAAGCTTATGCCCTGCACGGCAGTGATCGTTATGATGATAAATATATCGAATATTTTATTACAGCAAATTGCTACGCTGTGCCATTTCGGATAAGGTGAAGGAACAAACCGTTATTTATCTATCCTTTCTGATGCTATACATCTTTTGGTGTCAGGGAATACCTCTCTTTTTTGGTGGGTAAATAACGATGATATCTCCTGATGTTTCCTGAAAATGCGTTTTGTCTATTTACTTTTGGTCTTCTGACCAGAGGGATGTTTTACACGTATTAGAAGGGTGAGATTTAAATTCTCATTATCTTCAGTTACTTGTATTAAATGAACATGTTTTCCATACGTGATCATATAAGCCTGAACAGTATAATTAAAAAAACGTGGCTTAATAAAAGTAATAAATTTGCGTTAAGGGAAGGCTTTTATCATGCACACACAGACCATATTTGAATTAAGCCAGGAAGCCGAACGTTTGTTACAGCTGGCTCTGAACAATCTTGATTCATTAAAATCAATGCCGATTGCAAAGCTGGATAGCACAGCCGCTGCCATGAGCGGCGTTAATAACAACGTTTTGCCATTACATTTTAGCGCGCGGGGTGTCGACGCTCAGCAGGCGTTGCTGAATAACGAATTACGCAAAATAACCCGCCTCGAAATGGTGCTGGCGATTGTGGGTACCATGAAAGCGGGAAAATCGACCACCATTAATGCGATTGTGGGCACGGAAGTGCTGCCGAACCGCAATCGTCCGATGACGGCGCTGCCCACGCTGATCCGCCATACGCCGGGCCAGAAGGAGCCGGTGCTGCATTTTTTGCACGTTGCGCCCATTGATACCCTGATTTCCCAGTTGCAGACGAAATTGTGCGATATAGATCGCGGCAAGCTGGCGCGGCGTCTGGAAATCGACAAGGACATGAATACGCTGCTGGAGCGCATCGAAAGAGGTGAGGCGTTCGGAAAACATCACCTGGGCGCGGAGCCCATCTTTCATTGTCTGAAAAGCCTGAACGATCTGGTGCGGCTTTCTCAGGCGCTGGGCGTGGAGTTTCCTTTTTCTGAGTACGCCGCGATTGAACATATTCCGGTGATTGAGGTGGAATTTGTGCACCTCGCCGGTCTGGATGCGCACCTGGGGCAACTGACGCTGCTCGACACGCCGGGGCCGAACGAGGCCGGTCAGCCGCACCTGCAAAAAATGCTCAGCGAGCAGCTGGCGCGCGCCTCCGCCGTGCTGGCGGTGATGGACTATACCCAGCTTAAATCCATTTCCGACGCCGAGGTTCGGCAGGCAATTTCGGCGGCGGGGAAATCCGTGCCGCTTTACGCCCTGGTCAATAAATTCGATCAGAAAGATCGTAACAGCGACGATGAAGAGCAGGTTCGGGCGATGATTTCCGGCACGCTGATGAAAGGGAATATTTCTCCGGGACAAATTTATCCGGTCTCTTCCATGTGGGCCTACCTGGCAAACCGCGCCCGCTATGAGATGAACACCCATGGGCGGCTTCCCGATCATCAGGATCAGCGTTGGGTGCAGGATTTTGCCGAGGCCGCGCTGGGCCGCCGCTGGCGTACGGCCGATCTCGACGATAGTGACCATATTCGCCATGCGGCGGATCTGCTGTGGGAGGATTCGCTGTTCGAACAGCCCATCCGCAAGCTGATTTACGCGGCTTACGCCAACGCCTCGCTGTTCGCCCTGCGGTCGGCATCGCATAAGCTGCTGAACTATGCGCAAAATGCCAGAGAATACCTGGATTTTCGCCATCAGGGACTGACGGTCGCCTTTGATGAGCTGGAGCGGAATATTAAGCGCCTGGAAGAGGACATGGCGATGCTGCGTCAGCGGCAGAGCGTAGTGAGCGATGAGGTCCAGCATGAAGTTGAAGAGGCGCTCAACGCAGCGGATACATTTCTGCTTAGTCAGAAAGGCGAACTTCACCAGGCGCTGGACGACATGTTTAGCCGCCCGTTAATTCTTGATTTAGCCGGGCGCGAGCCATCCAGCATGCGTACAGACGACACGGATGGGAACCAGCAACTGGTGCTTGACGATGAAGGGCAGGCACAGATTGTCCTGAGCAAGATCCGATCGTCATGCGAGCAGATTTTGCTGAATGCGCAGAGCAGAATTAGCCGGGAGCTGGCGTTACGCTTCGATCAGCTGGAGTCTACGCTCGCCCGATCGTTGAATGAGGCGATGCGCCCCATCGAGATGCAAATTAAGGAACAGCTCAGTCATGCCGGCTTTCGGGCGCGGATTAGCTTTCCGGCGTTTCAGGCAAACCAGCTTAACTTCAATACGCGCGGCTTATTTAATGATGCCATTGTGCAGGACACCCCTCCCGCCAGTCAGCCTGCAGGGGCGGGCAGCGTACGTAATACCGTCTCGCGCTGGCTCAATCATCCCGGCTGGGGCTGGGAAGCGTATGTGGAGACGCGCACCCGATATGTCATCGATATCGCCCAGCTTCATGGCAAATTTACGCAGCATACCGATCAGTTTTGCGATCAAATACGTAAAGCTTTGGCCGCGCAGGTCGATGTCTCTGTTACGGCAGGTATGGCAACGTTCTTTGCAGAGTTTTCGTTGTGCCTGACCGGGTTACAGGAAAGCTTGCGTGATAGCCTTGCCGTGCGGCAGCAGAATGAGCATTCAACCCGGGCGCTTAGCCAGTTGTTGAAGCAAAGTATGACCACAGCGGCGTGGATTCAGGAAGATACCCGACTGTTACGCGATGATATTCAAACCTTATTCGCGGCAGAGCAACCATGACAACACAGCTACTGGACGGTCCCGGGCGGACGCTGGAGTGTATTCATCCAAAATTTATGGTCGATTTGGTCCAGGGGGCGGATGCTGCTCGTCACACCCTCCTGGGGCCACAGCAACTGCAATTTCGTGAGCGTTTGACGCAGGAGATCGTTACGCAGACCCGGTTGCGGCCATGGGCAATGGCGGGAATGCTCAACGAAAATGCAGCACTGCGGCTGGGTCTGGCGGAGAAACTGGCCGGTATGCTCGACCCTGGACACCTGGCGCTGACCCGCATGTCCGACAAGCTGGTAGCCCTGCGCCAGCAGGTTAATCCACGCCTCCCTCAACCTTCCGGATTGTTGCAACAGTACGAGGCGCTCTCCGCACATTTCAACCAGCGTGCCGCCTATAAAGAGAAAGCGCTCGCGCAGCGCGGCCTTACGGTTCAGGCGGGCGAGCACAGCGAGCAAATTTTTACCCGCTGGCGAGCCGGGCAGTATGACGGCTGGTCGCTGGCTGGCCGCTGCTTTATCGTGCTGGAAGAGTTGCGCTGGGGCGCGTTTGGCGATGCCTGTCGTCTGGCGAATAGTGATGTGGCGGCCATGCTGAAAGATAACCTGCGCAGCATGGCCGCAAACTATCTGGCACAGGGGATTAACGCTTCTCCCACCACCCGGCATTTTTACCATCAGTGGCTGACGACGCCCGCTTCTCCTGGTCTGATGGATTATAAAGATATGCTTGGCTGGCTGGGGGACTGGTGTCAGGCGGATAAACATCCGGTGAGCTGGTCAGTGACGCAGAGCTGGCAAACGGTCGCGCTGGGTATGCCGAGACTCTGTTCGGCAAAACGGCTGGTGGATGGCATGGTGGAAGAGATATTTAGTGCGTGATTGCCCCCTCTTTTTAAGGAGGGGGCGAACGGCTTAGTGGTGCATTTCTACCGCTTTCGGCTCTGCCTGGGTTTCCGGAACCTGTCCAAAACGTCTGGCGTACAGCGCCGTGATGATCGGGACCAGAATCGCCGTCACAATCACGCTGGCGGCAACCAGGGCCGTGGCGGAAGCCGCCACTGGTTCAAAGGCCGGGTTAATCTGGGCGATAATCACCGGGTTAGCTACCGCAGCGCCTGCGGCCGACGAGGCGGCCACACCTGCGGTTCCGTTACCGCCCCCGATGACGCGGTCTGCAATAATTAGCGGAATACCCGTGATGACGATGACGGCAACACCCAGCACAATACCCAGCAGGCCGGTTTCCAGAATCACGTTCAGATTGATGGTATTGCCCAACGCGAAGCCGAAGAACGGGATCAGTACCGGGGTGGCTTTGCTGAAGAAATCGCGCAGATCGTGATCGAGGTTGCCTAGCGCAAAACCAATCAGGAACGGCAGGATCGCCCCGACAAAATGGTGGGGTTCAAAGGAGGCAAGGCCGGCAGAACCCAGAATCAGCATGGTCATCAGCGGACCCGACTCCAGGGACATCAGCACGAACGCGCCTGATTCTTCTTTGGTGCCATATTGATTCATCAGGCTGGCATAGAGACCGCCGTTGGTCATATCCATTGCTGAAACAATGGCCAGAACGGATAATCCGGCGAAGAATCCGGTCTGTATGCCATTCTCCGGAATGAACATCGCGCAGATCATGGCAACGACCCAGGCGACCGCAATTTTAGTAATGACCAGCGTCCCTGATTTACGTAATACCGTACCAGTTGCACGTAAATTAATAGATGCGCCGATGCAAAAGAACCAGACTGCCAGAATCGGCACCGTTCCGGTGATCATACCTTTTGTAAAACCGCCAAAATAAGCACCGGTATTCGGGGCCAGCGTATTTAATATCGCGCCAAGTACCAGCGGGACCAGCATCATCCCGCCCGGGATGCGTTCTATTGTTGCTTTAATCTTCATCATTAACCCTCACATCTCGCCCGCGTGGCTGGCGGAAATCTCAAAAAATAGATCAACAAATTCAAATGATTGCCTTTTTTGAAGACCAATCGATTCGTTACTTATGCTGTAAAGCGAAATTCAGGTGCTTAGCATTCCTTCATTTGAAAGCCGCTGGGATATTGTGTTCGGGTTTATCATGCGATCTTTGGAATTGCGATTCAATGAAAATAAAACACTGTTTTAGTTATCTGCGTCACATATTGAATGTAAACAGGAATGCCCGCTGTTAATAATTAAATTTTGTGTAAATTCGATGTGAAGAAATGTGATTGTTTTTTGTTTTAAGAGGAATAATAACGGGTGTTAAGATGTGCTTGATAAAGGGGGGTGAGAATGACCTTATTTATCGTGAATTGACAAAACCTGAAGCCAACTTACGAACCGGAAAAATATATGTGAAGTTGATCACATATATAAACGCTGGTAGGGTAAAAAGGTCTTTAACTGCCCAGACAGGCGTCAACAGGTTCGGTTGTATTGAGGTAAAACGTCAATGTAAGTAAACCTGCTACGCTTGAATAAGGAGATTCGCATGGAGCGGATCTCTGGTTCACAGCTTGCAAATGCGCTGTGAAACGGACGGGGCTGAGTCTACGAGGAAAGCTATGCTTAGAAGGAAAAAAGTAAAACCCATCACGCTGCGCGATGTCACCATTATTGATGATGCGAAACTGCGCAAAGCGATTACGGCGGCCTCGCTCGGTAATGCGATGGAGTGGTTCGATTTTGGTGTCTACGGCTTTGTTGCCTATGCGCTTGGTAAAGTGTTCTTCCCCGGTGCCGATCCCAGCTTGCAGATGATTGCCGCGCTGGGTACGTTCTCTGTTCCCTTCCTTATTCGCCCTCTCGGTGGCCTGTTCTTCGGCATGCTGGGTGATAAATATGGTCGCCAGAAGATCCTGGCTATTACTATTGTCATCATGTCGATAAGTACATTCTGTATCGGCCTTATTCCGTCCTATGCGACCATTGGTATATGGGCACCGATCCTGCTGTTGATCTGTAAGATGGCGCAGGGCTTCTCCGTTGGCGGCGAATATACCGGTGCATCGATTTTTGTCGCCGAGTATTCTCCGGATCGAAAACGCGGCTTTATGGGCAGCTGGCTCGACTTTGGTTCGATTGCCGGGTTTGTCATGGGCGCGGGAGTTGTGGTTCTGATTTCAACCGTAGTGGGTGAAGAGAACTTCCTCGACTGGGGCTGGCGTATTCCGTTCTTCCTGGCGCTGCCGCTTGGCATCATCGGTCTTTACCTGCGTCACGCCCTGGAAGAGACGCCTGCGTTCCAGCAGCACGTTGAAAAGCTGGAGCAGGGCGACCGTGAAGGGTTGCAGGATGGCCCGAAAGTGTCGTTCAAGGAGATTGCGACCAAACACTGGCGCAGCCTGCTGACCTGTATCGGTCTGGTGATTTCCACCAACGTGACCTATTACATGCTGCTGACATACATGCCGAGCTATCTGTCGCATAACCTGCACTACTCGGAAGACCACGGTGTGCTGATTATTATCGCCATCATGGTAGGCATGCTGTTCGTGCAGCCGATTATGGGCCTGCTGAGCGATCGCTTTGGCCGTAAGCCATTCATTATTCTCGGTAGCGTCGCACTGTTCGCGCTGGCAATCCCGGCCTTTATTCTGATTAACAGCAATGTGCTGGGGCTGATTTTCGCCGGTCTGCTGATGCTGGCGGTGATCCTCAACTGCTTTATCGGGGTGATGGCTTCTACGCTACCGGCAATGTTCCCGACGCATATTCGCTACAGTGCGCTGGCGGCAGCCTTTAATATCTCCGTTCTGATTGCGGGCCTGACGCCGACGCTTGCTGCTTCACTGGTGGAGAGCACGCAGAACCTGATGATGCCTGCTTACTATCTGATGGTTATTGCGGTGATTGGCCTGATTACCGGTATTACTATGAAGGAGACGGCGAACCGTCCACTGAAAGGGGCAACGCCTGCGGCGTCCGATATTCAGGAAGCGAAGGAGATCCTGCGCGAGCACTACGATAACGTAGAGCAGAAGATTGAAGATATTGACGCAGAGATTGAAGAGCTTCAGAAAAAACGTTCTCGCCTGGTTGACCAGCATCCGCGAATTAACGAGTGATAAAAAACCCGCCGCTGGCGGGTTTTCTTTTATTAGCATCCTGCGGCGATATAGTCGCCGCTGACGCTGACGGGGATCACCGTCAGGAAGAGGATAGTTGCGAACAGTATCAGAACAACTCCTCCGGCTATTTTGACCATCGGCATTACCCAGTTCAGGGAAGTGCCGCCACTAAACCAGGCTACTGTGCGTTCACGCGCGTAACGTACTGCCAGCGACAGCCCCATAATCGACAGCGCCGTGCCCAGCGACATTGTCATCACAGCAGCAATTCCCCAGCTAATAATGCCGAGCGCATTCGAGAACATCAGGATCATAATTGCTCCGCTGCACGGGCGTGCGCCAATGGCCAGCACCACGCCCAGACGGGTTTTCCAGTCGCTTTTAGCCAGATCCACCCCTACGCCGTGATGGCCGCAGCCACAGTGTTCATTATGCTGATGATGCGGCTTGATGGCGCTAATCGCCATTTTGCGCGGACGCAGGCTGCTGAGCGCCTGATAAATGATAAACGCACCGAAGGCGGCAATCAGTAAGGCGCTGATTTTCTCGACGTACCAACGGCTGGTGCTAATATCTCCTGACGCGAGGTTCAATCCAACCGCCAGGATAAACACAAAGAGGATCGCGCTGACGCCCTGCATCAGGCTACCGATAAACGGTACGACGCGCGCCGCGAGCTGGCTCTCTTTATTGGTGCTGAGATACGTGGCGACGATAAATTTGCCGTGTCCTGGTCCAACGGCATGGAGTACACCATAAAGAAACGCACCGGTTAACAACCACAGCCCACCGCTGTACTGATGATTATTAAGTTGCAGCAAATACATCACCAGATAACGGTGCAGGGTGATCTGAGCGGCGAGGCACCACTGAATAAATGCATTCCAGTGCGTATGCAGTGCGAAACCTGCCATAAGTAACACCAGCACGGCGAGCCCGGCGGTTGGGATACGCCAGTCACGTTGAAGTCGTTGTGTCGTCATCAGGTTGGTCTGCGAGAGGAATATTTGCCGCTAGTATAGTGTTCAATTAGCGGGATCGCACCGGGATCGTCAATGGATTGTGGATAACTCTGTGCGTAAAAGGGTATAAGGCGGGGTTTTGCTGGGGAATACAGCAGTCAGTCATTTTTTTGCAACTTTTCTGTTGCGGTCGCTCGGGAACTCCCTATAATGCGCCTCCATCGACACGGCGGATGTGAATCACTTCACAGACAACCCGGTCGGTTGAAGAGAAAAAATCCTGAAATAACGGGTTGACTCTGAAAGAGGAAAGCGTAATATACGCCACCTCGCGACAGAGCGCTGAAGCGCGTCGCAACTGCTCTTTAACAATTTATCAGACAATCTGTGTGGGCACTCAAAGTGACATGGATTCTTAACGTCCTCGGACGAAAAATGAATACCAAGTCTCTGAGTGAACATACGTAATTCATTACGAAGTTTA